>CBDUXL010000153.1:0-8140 GCA_965371155.1 uncultured bacterium
GTGCGCCCAACGGCTGTGCGCCCAACGGCTGTGCGCCCAACGGCTGTGCGCCCAAAGGTTGAGTCAATCTCAAATGGATGATAGTCTGTTCGTGCGATGGGTGAATTCCTCGACGGAACTTGGCGAATGAGCGGTGGGGGACGTTACCTCAATCGGTACGATGCCGGTCGGGCACTCGCTGCAAGCTTGAAGGATAGGGTCGGCGAATTTGGGGGCACGGGGGTGGTTGTGGGTCTCCCTCGCGGTGGGCTGGAGGTAGCGCGAGCGGTTTCGGATGATCTTGGAATCCCGATCGATTTCCGATCCGTAAAGAAAGTCGGACATCCGTACCAGCCGGAATTCGCTATCGGTGCAGTGGATATTTCAGGTGTTTCGGCGAAAAACCCGCTTGTCAACCCGATGGACATGCCGGCGGATGCGGAATTCGAGCGCATGGTCCAGCGCGCACTCGATCAGGCCAGGTCGCTTGAGAAGGATCTGCGTGGAGGGCATGAGTCCCGAATCGATTCAGCGGATTGGTGTCTGGTGGTCGACGACGGCGCCGCTACAGGGCTTACGCTTTTGGCCGTGACGAAAGGGCTCAAAGCTGAAGGCAAAAAGGTGCATATCGCGGTCTCGGTCTCGAGCATCCAGGCAAGGAACCTGTTGACCGAAGAAGCCGACAGTTTTCACGCTCTTCAAGTTCCGCACCATTTCATGGCGGTGAGCCAATACTATGACGATTTCTCGCCGGTCACACTGGACGAAGCGCGGAATTGTCTGGGATAATGGCAAAAGCCCGTTATGGGAGCTGCCGGGGTATCGGTGCTATGAAAAACGCTATTTCAATTGATGTCGAGGATTGGTTCTGTGTTGCCAATCTAAGAGGAGCCATAGATTATAAAGATTGGGACAAGCAAGAACTCCGCGTTGCGAGGAATACCCACCGTATCCTGGACCTTCTCTCCAGGCATAATACGGAAGCCACCTTTTTCGTTCTTGGTTGGGTGGCGGAACGTGTCCCTGAAATTATCCGGGAGATCGATCAATGCGGTCATGAAATAGCGACGCACGGTTACTCCCATACTCTAATCACCGATATGACCCCTGAATCCTTTGAGGAAGACCTGACCAAGGCTCTCGAAGTTACCGGGCGCTGCACAAATCAGGAGATATTGGGCTTCCGAGCACCGTCTTTCACCATTACACCCAAGACACTGTGGGCTTTGGATATCCTGGCCGGCAACGGAATCCGTTATGATTCGTCGGTTTTTCCTGTAACCTACCATCCTGACTATGGGATGCCCAACTCTTCATTGAGTATACATCAGCTAAGAGAAAACCTAATCGAGGTCCCGCTAACCGTGGTAGATATCTTGGGTATGCGCATACCTTGTAGTGGCGGAGGATATTTCAGGCTTTTCCCCTACCCGGCAACAAGGTTTCTTATCAAGAAGTGCAACAATCAAGGACGCCCCGTGATCTTCTACTTGCATCCATGGGAAATCGATCCGGAGCAACCGAGAATTGATTTGCCTTGGCTGAAGAAGTTTCGTCATTATAATAACCTTGACAAGACATACAGCAGGCTTGACAAGCTTCTTGGAGAATTTGAGTTTACTTCAATAAAAAAGGTGGTGGGATTGTGACTCCTGGACTGGATAAGCAGAGCGTATATTGGGACGAGCAGGTTGGGAGTTTTGATTCAATATACTCAGGCGAAAAATCCAAACTTGGCACCGTGCTCGACTCAATATTCAGATGGGACATGTACAAAAGATTTGAGTACACCATGGAGAAGTCCCAGCCCATCCGGGACAGGACCTTTCTGGACGTTGGTTGTGGTACGGGGAGATACGCATTGGAATTTGCGCTACGGGAAGCTCGAGCGGTCGAAGGAATAGACATATCAGAAAAAATGATCGAAGTGTGCAAACAGCGTGCTCTTGAAGAAGGTCTGGATGACAGGTGCACCTTCATTCAGACGGACTTGCTGGAATACCAACCGGAAGCGAAATTCGATGTTTGTATCGGAATCGGTCTATTTGATTACATCAAGGATCCGCTTCCCGTAATAACCAAGATGCGAGAATGTGTCACGGATAGTGTGATTATGAGCTTCCCCCGATTGTGGACCTGGCGAGCTCCGGTCAGAAAAGCAAGACTTGCATTGAGGCGTTGCGATGTGTATTTTTATACCTCGAAACAATTGAGGGACTATCTGAGCAAAGCTGGATTTGAAAGAAGCGAAGTCCAAACGATTGGGCAATTGTATTGCGTAACCGCCTATGTGAAGTAAGGCCAATTTTAGAAAGCAACAAGCGTTTTCTTAGATCCCTCTCGGGGACACCTCATTTCGTCCCCGAAATGCAGGTATCTCCCCCGTTTGAATCTTTACTTTAAGTGGGTAGGAATTAACTAAAAAAGAGCACCACAGGAAGTGCCCTTTCGTAATCACCGATGCGTGTTGACCTGTAATGCCCTGACCTACATGAACCTGCTTGTCACCTGGAGCTGCAGAATCTCCGACGCGTCGCTGGGGTCCGAGAGGCGTTGCAGGTTGTAGTAAGTCACGGCGAAGTCCGTGTTCCTCAACAGCCGGTATGTCCATCCAACAGCCCAGAACTCATGATCGCCCATGCCTCGCGAGGCGTCAGTGAGCCAACTGAGCACAGAGTTGGCCTGGATGCGTCCAATTTCGCCGCGCACATTCCAATCGTGGACCTCGGATGGTTTATCAAACAGAGTGAGGCGCGCCCAGGCGGCTTGTTGCCATCCGGCCCCACCCAGCAGACCGGGAGCGGTGTCCTCGAGGTTTATCAGGTAATCAGTCTGGAGTTTGAACGGCACGGTCCCCAGTCGATGGCTCCACTCACAGTACCACTCGAAAGCGCGGTAATCGTCCGGACTCTCCAGTCGGGAGAAATCCCAGTTGCTGGTGAGCGCTCCGGATTCCATATCTCTCCGGATGAAAAACCATGCATCGTCGTTTATATAGTGGTAGGTGATCGCCGTGTTGAGCTTCTCGGCAAACAAGTCGTCGTACCCGATCTGGGCAAGCAGGTAGAAACCCTTTTCAACAGGCGTCATCTCGGCGAGATAGAAATTGAACCTGTCGTGATTGTAGTGCTGGGCAAGACCCTCCACCGTGACATCGCTGTCGAATGAAACGGGAGTGATTTGCCAGGGCGGCGAGAACTTGCCGCCCCACATGGTAAATCCGGGGCTGGAATCGGGCTGCCATTGCAGATATGCGCGGTCGATATTGAGGCCATCGAAACCGAAGGCATCGTCATAAGTATCCCACGCCGACTGCCTGCCGCCTTCCTTGCCTGTTGTGAACCTTGCACCCAGGATCAACTCACAGTCGATCCTGGATGTGAATCCCCACCTAAGCTGCATCCTCGGTCGCTGGGTCTGCGACCCATCATCCGGATAAGCCCCATCGAACCGGAGTGCGAAGTCTCCGTAGGGATGGAACCTATTGTCCATACCATCCACACGGCATTGGATCTCGTTAATCCGGCAATCATAGGTGCCGACAGTATCCTCGAGCACCTCGATCCGGCCGGTATTGGCGCCGATGAGTTCTCTCAGCTCATCAATCTCCGGCTGGAACTCGTCCAGCAGGATATCGAGTACGGCCTCGACATCGATTGATGGCTTCGTGTCGACATCGTCGAGCATCTCCAGGAACTGGTCATACGCTCGGCTCACCACAATGGCGAATTCGTAGCGAGTGAGCGGACGATCGCCCTGGAAGGTTCCATCGGGATAACCGATGATTAAGCCTTCATCTTCGAGGTAAGTGACGGCATCGTAGGCCCAATGGTCCCAGGGGACATCGGGGAATTCAGGTCCTGCCTGAGTGGGCCAAGCGGCAAAAATCGCGATGCAAGCGAATACAAAAATAACCACCCATTTCAACATGAGATTCTCCTCCTTCAAACCCTCAACTATGCCCCCACGCAGGGTTTAGACTAACTTGTGGAAGGGGTAAGATATGGCGGAGATTAACATACGGCTCACAACCAGTCAAGCTAGTTGCCGCCCAAGTGTCCAAAACAGTAGGGGCCTGCTCATGAGGCGAAATTGGAGCGCCGTTTCAAGATGAAGCAATGACGGATGCGCCCGTTGCTTCGGTCTTGCCATAGAATGTAGCCAAAATCGGCAACAAAAGCCCCCAATTTAAGTACACTAATTATATGCAAGCCTCTCCTCAAGTCTCAGTCATTATCCCCACTCTTCGTGCCGGAGATGACCTCAAAGAGGCTCTGGAATCCCTCGCACGGGATGAATCCGCGCCGGAGCACCAGGTGCTTGTGGTCTTCAACGCGCCGAAACCCGCAGATATCGATGTAACCGCGCTCCATCCCGGAAGCAGATCGATCCAAGCCGAGACGAACCTTGGCTTTGCAGCCGCATGCAATCTGGGCGCAAGAGAAGCGATAGGTGAAACACTTGCTTTCCTGAACGATGACATGACCGTGCGTTCGGGATGGCTCGGTGGCCTTCTTTCCACGATGGAGCAAACCGAATGTCCGGCGGCGGGAGGGAGAATTCTCTCTTCAAACGGCAAGGTAACCGATTTCGCGGGTGGGTCGATCAACCTTCTCGGGTGGGGTTTCCAGAAGGGACATGGGGAGACTGTGAAGGAGGATGAATTCGCGTCATCGAGCCGAATGCCGTTCGCGTGCGGAGGGAATTTCGCAATCAGGACCGAGATTTTCGAAGCAGCAGGGAGATTCGACAAGGATTACTTCGCTTTCGTTGAGGATGTCGATCTCGGATGGCGATTGAGATTGATGGGACACGAGATCGCGTACGCAGTGGACTCGGTCACCCTCCATGCGGGAGGTGCAACCGGCGAGTTGCTGCCGTCGCCGCTGAAATGGTTCCTTCAGGAGAGGAATGCGCTACAGACGATAATCAAGAACTACTCGGACGAGCTGCTGTGGCGGATTTTACCGATTGCCGTTGCGCTCGTGGGTGTGCGAGCATCGGTGCTGAGTGGGCTTGAAACCGGAGACCTGACGACAGAGAAGGCATGGATCGATTGGATCACAGCCGGCGAGAAAGCTGCCGAGGTTGAGTCGCCCGGACTTTGGAAAGGGCTTATGGACAGCGTGAGGGAGTCCCTCAAGGTCGGGATGAAATCCGCCAGAAAGGCCAATCTGCCTGATGGTTGGCTGCCTATTGAAAACCGCGGCGCGGCGGGTCTGTGCGCGTTGGAATGGGTGCTCGGGCACTGGAGCGAATTGCTGGAGAAGCGCGAGAAAGTGCAGGCGATGCGCGCAAGGAGCGACAGAGAGATTATTTCGATGTTTGATGACCCCCTAAGACCGGTGCTGGGGCATCCGAGAGAGGTCGGTGCGATGGCGCCTCTGGATGGGATCTTGAGCGACCTGATGAACGGGTGATCGATCGCGTAGTGGCGCACGGCTGTGCGCCCACGGCTGTGCGCCTCGAAATCCGATCGCAAGGGCGCACGCCCTGCGCCCCTACGGGGCGAACGGTGAAATCCTGCTATTGACAACTACATCACGGAACCTGCTAAACGGCCCCCTGCCGAGCGTCCGTGTGTATCGTCTTTTCGGATAAGGCTTCCTCGCCAAGAGGAACCAGATACCTGCAATTGCGAGAACGGCAAAAGACCACAAACCTAACGCTAGAGGGTCTCCGATTCCAGAGGCGTTAGCGACCGCATTCGCCGCTTCGTTCGGGGCATTTTCGGATGCGACGGTCGCCCCCATCACCTCTATGGCAACCTGGTTGAGATTGGAAAGTAAGATCATCATTGTCATCCCTCCTTCGACTTGATTAGGCGCGACCTGTATGCATAAGGATGATATGTGCCCGTTCCAGGCTGTCTGCCAAGACTCCCATGAATTGCCCCACATTTTTCGACAAGTGCTCCTTTCCCAACCTTAAAGACGAATAAGTGTCATTCGGGGTTCAGAAAAACGGGGACACCTGCTTTTCGGGACGAAAAGAGGTGTCCCCGAAACACGCGGGGCGAAATGAGGTGTCCCCGAAGGGAACGCGACTTGATTTCAAAAATTGGTCTTACGCACTAGGGCGGAATAAGTTCAGTCTCAGGGAGTTGGTGACAACACTGATTGAACTCAGGCTCATTGCCGCAGCGGCGATCATCGGGTGCATGCCGTACGTGCCGGTGAAAGGAATCAATATCCCCGCCGCGATGGGAATCGCAATCACGTTATAGACGAACGCGAGAAAAAGGTTGCTGTTGATTGTGCCCATCGTCTCGCGTGACAGCTCGATCGCTGCGACTACGCTATTGAGGTCACCTCTGACCAGGACAAAATCGCCCGCCTGAAGCGCGACATCGCTGCCGGTGCCCATGGCCATTCCGATATCCGCCTCGGTCAGGGCGACAGCGTCGTTGATTCCATCGCCCACCATCGCCACCCACGTCCGCCCCTCTTTACCCTCGCGCTTGAGCCTTCTGACAATCGCCGCCTTGTCCTGAGGACCGATCTCGCTCTGGACACGTTTGATTCCGACTGCCGCTGCGACCGATCTAGCCACCTTTTCCTGGTCGCCCGTGCAAAGCACCGACTTTAGTCCGAGCCGTTCGAGCCTGGCGATCGCAACGCCCGCATCAGCCTTGATTGCATCGGCCATCGCGATCAGTCCGACCGGATGCTGCCCACGAACTACGAAAAGCGGCGTCTTGGCTTCGGTCGCCATGAGGTCCGCGCGCGCAGACAGGTTCTCGTCGATTTCGATTCCCTCCGAATCAAACATCTCCTGAGAACCGATCTTTACCCAGCTCCCCCCGACCTTCGCCTTAACTCCCATGCCGATCTCGGCGCTGAATTGCTCCGCATCTCGCGGTTTGATGTCGCGTTTCCCGGCTTCAGCCATGATCGCAATTGCAGCGGGATGCTCGCTGAACTGCTCGACACTCGCCGCATAGCGGACCACATCATCTTCAGTGAAATCCCCGATGGAGACGACGTTCGTCACTGACGGACGTCCCTCGGTGATTGTGCCGGTTTTGTCCAGAACGATAGTCCCGAGCCATCCGGCGATCTCAAGCGCGGGACCGTCCTTGATCAGGATTCCGTTCCTTGCCCCCACACCGCTTGCCACAAGAATGGCGGTGGGAGTGGCCAGTCCAAGCGCGCACGGGCAGGAAATTATCAAGACTGAAATGAACGTTATCAGCGGCAGATTGACGCCCTTTAGATTCTCGGGGATGGGCACAACCGACCAGATTCCGGCGGCGGCGATTGCTATGACAATCACCACGGGCACGAAAATGGCTGCGACTTTGTCGACTGTCCGAGCAATCGGCGGTTTAAGCGTTTGGGCCTGCCTTGTTGCTTCGATTATCTGTCCGAGCACCGTTTCAGCGCCGGCTTTTTCAATGCGGAACACGAAACTGCCCGTGGTATTGAATGTTCCGGCGCGGACGGACTCGCCGGGGGTTTTATCAACCGGCTCACTTTCGCCGGTGAGCAGGCTTTCATCGACCGTGCTCGAACCTTCGGTTACAATGCCGTCTGCTGCAATCTGCCCTCCGGGTTTGACCCTGACAAGGTCGCCAACTGCGAGTTTCGCCACCGGCACCTCTTGCTTTTCTCCGTCAACCACCTTGAACGCGGTCCTGGGGCGGAGATCAAAAAGTGCTCTGACCGCATCCCCTGCGCGGGATTTTGATTTCGCTTCGAAATAACGTCCGAGAAGGATGAGAGCGATGATAGTTGCAGCGGTATCAAAGTACACGTGCGCTGACTCATGGGTTTCGCCGAAAAGACCGGGCGCGATTGTCACGAGCGCCGAGTAGACGAACGCCGCGCCGGTTCCGACCGCTACAAGCGTGTTCATCTCGGCGACCCCGCGTTTGAGCGCGCCCCACGCGCTGACATAGAACTGCCGTCCGGCCCAACCGATCGAGACGGCGGTGAGAATCAGTCCGATCCAATTTCTGGCCAGGATGGGCATCGCCGCGATCGGGGGAATTGCGTCGGCAAAAATCCTCATGGTGAGGAGCATCACCACGACAGCGAGCGCAATTGCAGCGACAGTCTTTCTCCAGTGCTCGGCTAATTCCGGTTCGCCATCACGCTCATCCGCTTCAGTGCCTTCATCGATAGACGCGTCGTATCCTGTGTTCTTGACTGCCTCGACC
>CBDUXL010000154.1:0-8133 GCA_965371155.1 uncultured bacterium
CGGGCGGTGAATCCCACGGCGCGAGAATGTGCGACTCAATCCCGGGCGTGGCTATGATTGTCGGGCTGTCGAGGTAGTAGACCTTTGGGTCTGTTGAGAGAATCACCGAGATTTCAGGATCGATATTCTCGTTTGCCCAGGCAAACGTGTCGTAACCGGGAAAAGCCTCCCTGAGAGCAGCGATTCGGGCCTTTTCCGACCAATATTGCGGAACTACCTCTGCAGCCCGTTTGGCCACCATGCCAAGAACCACAAGGAACGGCAGCAGAAGAGCAATCGGGAGCATGATTCTGCCGAGTGATGGCCAGGATCTTCGAATCTCGAATAGCACCCATGCCGAAACGAGTGAAAGGCATATCCAGGTAGGGAAGAGGTAGCGGGGATAGGAGGGCGCCATGAAGAAGCTGATTAGAAGGGTCAGCAAACCGAGCACCAGGAGGTATCTCAGAACCTGCGTCTCATTAGTCGTGCGCCCGTTCTTTTTTCGGGTAATCGCCCAGACCACGGCAGGCGGCAGGAAAGCGAGATAGGCGGGATGTATGGCCCAGAACCAGGGTCTCAGGTCAGTGTAGACCATAGTCAGATGCCACAAGTATCCGAGAAAGCCCGGAATGTCGTGCGGATAGCCCTTGGAGAATGACCGTACTGTGAAACTTCCCTCAGAAGCTCCGGCGAGTTCCATCATGCTGCCGAGGAACGGAAACATCGGGTCGCCTGTTGCGAAATAGCTTCTCACGTACCAGGGCAATGGGATGAGTAGCGTGAGGAATATGACCCACAGTGCTCCTCCGATAGTAATTCCCGCTTTTCTTGACTTCACACCGCATATCCAGAGGAAGCAGGGAACAAAGGCGAGAAGGAACGTAAGACCGAGATGTTTCGAAGCGGCCGAGCACCCGATCAGCAGACCGATGAGCGTGATTTGTCCGAACGAGGGTGGTTTCTTGTTTTCAAGAAGGACCGCCAATGCGAGAAGGCAGTAAACGACAAAAGCAAGGTCAATCACCCCTGAAAACGGCAACTCGAATGTAAGCGGCGCTCCCAGAAACAGCACGATCGCCCAAAGACCTATTCTCCGATGCCCGAAACTTCGTCCGATCGACAGCGTCCCCAGGCAGAGAGGGAATAAATAGACCCAACTCAGGGCGCCTGCCAGGAAATCCTGACCGATCCCGAGTCCCAGCGTGAAAAGCATCTCGCCCAGGAGTGGGTAGTAGGAAAATGGATTACCGGGCAGATCGATAAGCCTGCCGGCATGCAGGATCGCCTTGGGGAACGCGTAGTGGTAGACAGCGGCGTCCCATCCGACGGCTGCATTTCCGCAGCAGATCAGGTCGAGCAGAATCAGCAAACCGATCAACGTCCAAAGTAGACGATCGGCAAGCAACGGATACGAGGAAACCCACACACGCCATCGGGATGGCAGATGCTTCAGCCTTCTGATTGTGAGAGGCAGCGTGGCAAGAAACAGAACAATTACAAACAGCCATAGTACGATCGCGTTCAACCCTCCCATCACCGCAAGGACTGCAATTGCATATCCGAGGATCGCAAGACCAATTGCGACTGCTATTCCGTCGCGAAGGTCGGGAGAAACATCCGGGGCGAGATGTTGCACTGTGAAGCGTCCCAGGTGGTACCAGGGCGGGACGATCAGCGCAAGTGCGATAAGACCCACTATCCTCCCCCCCGCCATTGAAAGTAGTTGGCGATGAATCGCACGAAGAAGAAGACGTAAACGAATCCCGCCCAGAGTGCGATCAGGGCAGCCCAGAACCATCCGGACCGTCCGCTTGCGGGATTCGAGCTGTTCTTCTTCTCATCCATAATCCGCGATAATACCAGATTCTCAGCCTGCAAGGTGGGGAATCCTAATCCTGGTATCTCCACCACTTGCGGTGGGGATCCCAGTAGCCCCACTACTTGCGGTGGGGCCCGGTATCCCCACTACTTGCGGTGGGGATCCCGGTATCCCCACCACTTGTGGTGGGGTATACTCCTTGAATCATGCAACTTACTTTCCTTGGCGCTGCTCAAACAGTAACAGGTTCATGCAGTCTACTTTCCGTCGGCGGCCGTCGTGTCATGGTCGACTACGGGATCTATCAGGGACTTCCGGAACTCCGGGAGCGGAACTACACGCATCCCGCGGGAGTTGACTGGTCGGAGATCGACGCGATTCTCCTCACCCATGCGCATCTGGATCACAGCGGCCTGATTCCTCGCGCGGTCAAGCTCGGGTATCGCGGTCCGGTGTACGCCCATTCGGCGACTGTCGATATTTCGGAGATAATGTTCAAGGACTCGGCGGAGATCCAGGAACGGGATGCGGAATGGCTCAGCCGCAAGCGCAAACGTGCAGGCCGAAAGCGTGTCGAGCCGCTCTACACCAAGCGCGATGCGTCCAGGGCGATGCGGCAGTTCAGACCGGTGGAATACGGGAAACCTTTCGAGGTCGTTCCGGGCGTCACGGCTGAGTTTCATGACGCAGGTCACATACTGGGCTCCGCGTCGATTGCGGTGGATT
The DNA here is from genome assembly GCA_965371155.1 of uncultured bacterium. Taxonomy (GTDB): domain Bacteria; phylum JAJVIF01; class JAJVIF01; order JAPKYR01; family JAPKYR01; genus CBDUXL01. The sequence continues at coordinate 2,528 of CBDUXL010000154.1, forward strand.
GTGTCGAAGGCGACCTGAAGCGGCGAATCGTATTCTCAGGTGACATCGGTCATCACCAGGCACCGATTCTTCGCGAACCTCACCCGTTCGAGCGTGCCGATGCCGTGCTCATCGAAACAACCTACGGCAATCGCACGCATGAATCTCCCGCCACCAGAAGGGAAGCAATTCGAAAGATTGTCCGGAAGGCGATCAGTCAGGACGGAAAGGTTGTGATTCCGGCGTTCGCGGTCGGTCGAACACAGGAAGTGCTCTATATTCTGGGCGACTTGATAAACGATGGAGAAATCCCGTCGATACCGATATATCTGGACAGCCCGATGGCAATACGGGCGACGGCGGTGCACGAGAAACATCAGAACTGCTTTGACAGGGAAACCATGGAGCGGATCAGGGCAGGGGACAATCCTTTCTACCCGCCGACACTGCATTTGACCCGAACCGTGCCGCAATCGCGAGCGATAAACCGTGTGAGAGGTCCGGCGGTGATTATTGCGGGCAGCGGTATGTGCGAGGGCGGCAGGATCGCCCATCATCTCAAGCACACGCTCTATAACCCTCTCAATCAGCTTGTCTTCGTCGGCTGGCAGGCGGCGGGAACGCTGGGTCGCCTGATTCTGCAAGGGGGAAAGAAGGTCAGGCTGTTCGGGGAGGAGATTGCCGTCAAGGCGGAGGTCAAAGCGATCGGGGCATTCAGCGCTCATGCCGACCGGGATGGATTAGTCAACTGGCTGGGATTCCTGAGAGAACCGCCGGAAGTCGCATTCATGGTGCATGGTGAGAAACGAGCCACTGAGGATTTCGCCGAAACTGTACGCGAAAAGCTTGGCTATGTCGCCTACGTTCCGCGTCTCGGTCAGCGGGTAGACCTTGCGCGGCTGGATGAACTCATTGTTGGACCGCGAGAGTTCGTGCCTAGACCGACACCGAAAGCAGAGGATATCTATGAAATTGCGGCGCGAGTGGCGACATTGGGAGAGGAGTTCGGGTCGATGGTGGAAGGATATGTCGCCGAGCTTGGACATCGCGTCCAGGGCGCAATGATGCGAGGGGAGGAACCTCACTGGCGCACGGAGGATGTATCCGAAGTGCTGAGACACCTTGCTGAAGTGGTTGATGGAGATATGGATCGTCTGCAGGCATTGATGGGGTCGGTGAAGTCGGCGGAATCGGATGGAGATGCCTCGCAATGACACTCTCAGGATGCTAAGCTAATGCGGCATTATGGCCGTCAAAATCCACCCTCACGCCCAGTCTCGCGCAAGTGAACGTGGCGCAACGGAAACGGATGTTCTCGACACGGTTATCTCCGGCGAATCCTCACCAGATTGGTCAAGTCCTTCTGAGGAGACATGCTGATGAAACTAACCTATGACCCGACATACAACATCGCCTATATCTGTTTCCGCGAGAAGTCAGAGGAAGTGGAGACAATCAGAATCAGCGAGGAAATGAATGTCGACATTGCGCCCGACGGCACGATCTATGGGATCGAACTCCTGAATGCTAACAAGCTGCTCGCCGCCGACCAACCTGGTTCTCTGGTGGTAACCAACCTGGCTTCAGGCAAGTCCGATACAATCAAGCTGGCGGTGTGAATCGAGTTTCAGGCGTTCCAAGACTCTGGAAGTTGGGTGCGACCCCCAAAAAAAATACGGGCCCTGGGGCCCGTGCAGAGTGATCCTTCCCAACTTTCTAGAAACTATTGAGTGCGAGCTCCTCTTCCTCAAAAATCTGGAAGACTTTGTTGAGCCGAGTCAGCTCGAAGATGTTGCGCACATCCGGCTGCAAGCCCCATAGACGGAGGTCGCCGTTCTGGCGATTCGTGTTCTTGAGACCCGAGACCAGGACGCCGAGTCCGGCGGAGTCCATGTAGGGCACCTCCGACAGGTTGATGAGAATCCAGACATTGCCCTGCTCAATCTTCTCGTTTACCTCCAGTTTAAGGTCACCGGCGCTGCGCGCGTCAAGATCGCCCACAACATCTACTACCAGAACTCCATTGCCTTCTTCACGGCACTTGATGTCCATAAGGAACTCCTTCCAGGTCTCATGCCTGTGCTGACTTTATTATTATCGACCGTTCTGAGGAAATTTTAGCTAAATATCCTCCAATTAAGTATAAAACACAATAAGGCTTTATGCGAGACCCGGGGAGACCATAAAGAGAAATGGTGGTAGAGAACACCCATCTCAAAGGAGATGGGAATGGGTTTCAAAACAGGGCAACTTATTGATCTCCGAGCATTTGATGCTCAGTTGCCGTCCGCTATGATCCATAGAGCAACGTATTTAAATCGAACGTTACCGGTTCGCCGACTATCTGGGTAGTGGCCCCGGAGGCGGTAAACGCTGTCAACTCGACTTCCGCATGCACGCTGCCGACATTCCTTGTCCAATCCGCTGTGTAAGTCACCAACGGCAGGATTGGGAGATCCAGTGAGTAGAACAGGAGTCCCGAGGCCCCCTCGTCTTCTGTGGAAGTATATGAGAAAGTCTGTCCTTCCAGCGTTCCAGCGTCGGTTGTGATTTCTCCTTCGCTGATTTCAGTGACGAAAACCTGGGGATCCTGAATCATTGTAATGCCGATGTTGCGATCCGTGTAGAAATCCTCAGGAATCTCGCTGCCCAGGAGGTCGACTGCAGCCAGGGCAATGAATGAGCCCAGAAGGGATGTCTCCACATCGTATGGCGTCTGGCGGTTATACTGAAAATACAGTTTCCGAATAAAGCCCGGCTCCGTGAAATTATGATAGACCCTGGAGGGATCGGTGAGAAAGAGTCTGAGATCGTAACGCGGAATAAGCATGTTGACTCGTATCGCCTGGGGAAGCTCGCCATAGTTCTCAAAGAAGAAACCCTTCAGTTCCTCAGAAAGCCCCTCCAGATCGGTTAAATCGACTTCGACCCAGTAGAGAGTCATGTCTGTCGCATCTTCATGCTCCGTTCCGAGTATTGCGATTCTTGATGTGAATGCGATCGTATCCGAGCCCTCCGCTATTGATACTCCATACGTAAGAGAGCTGCCTACAGACCAGGCTCCGTCCGGAAAAACAGGGAGGGGCGGCAGAACCCCGGTAAGAGCATACGAGGTTGATGCGATAGCTGCGATCGCCAGGAAAGTCATAACAGCGATGATTTTTCTCATGTTCAGACTCCTTGAGGGCTTCAAACCCTGGTACTATCAGACCCTCTGGAAACAAGTGTCGATCCGACCTCGGATTGTAGCCCCGTCGCCAGCGATAAGCAATATCCCGGCCAGGGGCTTTCCGGGTAAGAGGAAGTTCGGATGTGCAAGGTTCGGTCGTTTTCCTACCTATTATTTATATTCCCGTGCAGGGATTTTGTCAGGGTTATCTCGTTCCCTACGTCGTTGAACTCTATCTTGTCCATCAGTTTCAGCGTCAGGAAGACGCCCCTGCCGCCCGGCAGCATGAGGTTTTCCTCGAGTGTTGGATCAGGAATAAGACCGAAATCGAATCCCTCGCCGCAATCCTTCACCTTCATAACAACATGGTCGGATTTAACGATGTATCCCACATTGATTGTTCTGCGTTCGTCGCACTTGTGCCCGTGACGGTAAGCGTTCGTGACGCATTCATCCAACGATAACCGCACCTTGAACTGCGTGTCCTCGTCCACGCCTTTGAGATCAAGCTCAGTCAGCAGGTCCTCGATTACCTCGTGGAATGAAAATGGCGGGATTGTGACAGTCGTCCAGCTATCCGGAACTACCGAAATGAGCGCGATGGCGATGTCGTCCAGTTGCTCGCGTCCGGCACGGAAATCCTCCACGGTGTTCTCGATGAGCTTCAAAAGGTTTCTGGCGCCCAGGTTCGAGTGAGTCTTAAAAAGCTCCACCAGACGATCGTGTCCGAACCGCTCGCCTGCCGGGTTGACCGTGTCGGTCAGGCCGTCAGTGTAAAGCAGCAGCTTGTCTCCTTCGCTCACGAAAATCTGACTGGTCGTATAACTGGAGTCGGGAAAGATTCCTAGCGGAAGACCTTCCCCCTCGAGTGTGGTTACCTCACCTGTATCGTAGTGGTACCAGAGCGGAAGCTCATGGCCCGCCCGGGCGTAGGTGACCCTGAGCTGAGTGACGTGGATCTTCGCGTAGAAGCAGGTCCCGTACCAGTAATCTCCCTTGACCTGATGAAAAAGCGCGTCGTTCACCCTCTCCAGGACCTTCATCGGAGGAGTAAGTGCACCGACCTGGTTGACGATCATGCCGTGCATGCTCATCGCCATCAGGCTGCCGGGAATGCCCCTGCCGACAACATCACCGATCACCAACCCGATTGTGTTGGGCCCGAGGTTGAAGACATCGAAGAAGTCACCGGCAAGCTCGTGGGCTGCAATCAAGCGAGTGGCTATGCGAATCCGCTTCTTCTGGTACGTTTCCGGAAAGAAATCCTCCTGAAGGTGTTTTGCGAGCTCAATTTCCCGTTTATGGCGGTGTTCCCGGATGTCCGCTTCCCTTTTCGCAAGCACTGTCCTGGTTGCGTCATCCGCCAGCAGGATAATTCCGGATCGAGGATTTTCTCCGGAAGAATAGGTGATTCCCCGCAGTCGGACGTACGTGCCCTCGAGGGAAACAAGTTCCCCGTCCAGAGTGCTTTCCTCGTCGGTTTCCGGGCGATCAAACGATCCTACGACCTCAAAAGCCTCTCCCTTGTTCAGGAGCGCCTCGATTAGTGTCCCTGTTTCTCCGCCGAGAATCGGAATACTCCGAACATCGCGCCCGATAAGCGATTCGGCGGGTACGCCCACAAGCTGCACAAACGCTTCGTTTGCTTCGAGCACTTTCCCGCTGCTGTCAGCTATCAGAATGCCGTCCGGCAACCCACGGACCGCCTCCGAATGGATGCCATGCTCGGCAGTTCCGTAGATCGGCGACGCGAGCGATGCGAGCGCCGATGCTGCGACGCTCACAAGGGCTTCCAGAGGCGACCTGAGCTCCTTTCTGAGGGCCTTGGGATTGGCGGGAGGAACCTTCCCGAACAGACATGCAACACCGAGAAGGGCGTCATCCTCCATCACCGGCATGGAGACCACAACGTCGAAAACGCCGTTCTCAAAATGCTCGGCAAGAGCGCCCAGCCGGGGACCCTGGACAACAGCTTCCCGACCGATCACCGCGACCCCGGGTTCCGATTCCTGGGCGCGGTAGAGTAGGCTCAGAAGTGAACGCCAGTCGATTTCGGGGAGGGGATTCTTTCGAGCGAAGGTTTGGATGAAATCGCGATTTTCACCGAAGTCGCCAAACGCAGCGAACTCGCAAAGACCCAGCTCGGCCAACTCAGTGAGCAGAGCGTTGACAAGCGCGCCTCGGCGCTTTGTGAAAAGGATTTCCTCTGCTACATTAGACGAAGCCATTACTAGCAGGTATGCTGATGCTCATTATAGCTTAGTCTGTGCAAACTGCACACGCAAAACACACGATAAGCTCTGAAGCAAATCGTTGATCTCTTGAAGTTAAAGATTCTTAACCAGTATTAATATCCCGATTGCGTTGAGGGCTTTTCCTTATTAAACTTCCGACAGCTTCCATTCTGCTTGAGAGTCCTGGCAATCTGATATCGTGACATCACCGAACAATCAAACAT
>CBDUXL010000155.1:0-8122 GCA_965371155.1 uncultured bacterium
ACTCGAGCATCCTAAAGCGGCCAGTGTGAACATTAGCACCGCCGCGAGGAGCACTGTCCATCGACTCATTGCGGGCCTCCAATTTTCTTTAAGAATAAGACTTCCAGCAACCAATGATGCCCCAAGAGATCCTGCATAAGAATATAAAAAGTAGAATAAGATTGCAACTATATGCACCAGCTTTCCGAGTGAGCCGAATTCGGAAGGAAAGGACCCTATGTCTTACAGCTGCCGAGAGACCCGCTTTTTCTAATCGGGTATCTCGCTCGGATAGTAAATGCTGAGCAGATCAGCCGGATCGTCTTCATGGAGCACGAACATCAGATTCCCGCTGGGACCCTCATAGTCGCTGCCCTCGATCCGGAGCGGCGTCCCTGATATGCTTGCCGAATCACCGAACGATCCGATCTCCGTGCCATCTTCAGTGTACTTCTTGATGAGCGGGTCGCCCGTGGAGAGGATATCGAGGATGTAGAAGTCGTTATCGATATCCCTGGTGATGTCCTGCGGGTCCCAGAAGCCGTCCATATCGTCGGTTCTGGTCCCGCCCCACATCGCTTCGTTTAACAGGGTAGATCCGCTGGGACGGTAAACACGCTGGACACGGTATTCATTGCACGAACCGTTCCCTCCCTCCAGGTAGTACACATACTGCATACTGATATTTCCGCATTCGGTTCCCTTGATAATGTCCCGGTGGAGAGCAGTTTGCCCACACCCATAAGCAGTCAGATACGCCCAGAAATAATTGCTGACGTCGTAGTTGGGTGGACCATGCATTTTCCAGTTGGGCCATGTGCCGCCGGGACATGAGAAGGTCGTGACCCCCATCATGTTGGTGTATGTATGTCCGGTCCAGGCGATAACATCGTGCACCCAGCACTGGCTTGATATATAACCGTTACTTATGAAACCTCCACCCCCATCGTACATCTTGCATTTGTCTGCGTAGTTATACTCATAGAACCCGACCACACTGTAACTATTGGGCGCGATGTCAATGTATTGGCTGCCCGGCTCGTATGTCAGATAGAGCTGTACCCCATCCTGGTAATTACCCGCCTCGGTATATTTCCAGACCGAGCCGTCCGAGTACAGGACCAGCAGATCTCCGTCCGCATGGTCGATCGCGATATCCATCGCGTCGAATCCCTCGCGGAGCGGGATGTTCTTGTCGACCATAACGATAGTGATGTCGACTTCCACGCAGCACTCGCTCTCGTCGGTGCCGTTGGAAACCCTGACGCAAACCTGCTCCTGGTTATCGGAAGTGAAGAGCTTGACAGGTACTTCATCCGTGCCGCTGTCGTAGGAGTCCCCGAAAATGCCGTCGTTGTCGAAATCCCATTCGAAGGTGAGATCCGCCCCACCGACATCGTAAGAACCTGACGCGTCAAACGTGAATGCAGCGGGGGGACCATCATACGGCATTGCGGGTGACGCTGGATCGACGACCACATCGCAGATCACTCCCTGGGGCTGCTCATCGGAGACCCATAGGTTGTATCTGAAAAACGCGGCCAGAAGTTCATCCTCAGCATCGTTAGGCGGGCCTGGGTCATTGCTGTAGTCGTAGTCGGGGTACTCGGCGATTATCCACAGGCTGTACAGACCCCAGTACGTGAGGTTATCGGCCTCGATATCCACGTGATACGTTGAGTAATGATCACCCCCGCTGGTCGGCGTCATTTCAGTGCTGTTCAGTGTATAAACATCCGAAATGAAGCCGTCGACGAAACCTCCGTCGATGTATATCTGCGATGGTTGCTCGTCCCAGGAGAACAGGTCGATGTCAAGGATCACGTTCCCGCCGTTGTTGATGGAGCTTTCGTAATAGAGGTTGTTAATCATATCCAGCCGACAGGCCACGGCCTCGATGGCGTTCGCAGGATGGTCTATGGGATCCGCGCCCTTCCAATTGGCCACGACCGCATAACCGAAACTCACGTCCTGAGACCCCGGCCCGATGCCGAACTTGAGAACGTAGTTACGGGTGTTCATTTTCCCGGATGAGAAAACACCGTTGTCGCCGGTCGTGGACAGGAAGTCCCAGAGGTCTTCGGTGGCGCCGAGTCCGTCTGCGAAGTACCTGTAAGGGCAAAGGGTTGCTACCGGGGTGTAGCCCGGCGTGGCGTAGGTCCCATGCGTGTAACCGAAAAGCCCCGAGGTAGTGAATTCCTTGGCGTTGAACCATCGGGTGAAACCGTCCGGGCCGCCGGGTGTTGCGGGATCACCGGGCATGCTCTGGTTGTCCAGAATACCCGGGTCCGGATATCTGAGGTCGTTCCCATAATTCAACAGCCCACATCCGTGTCCCATGAAAACACCCATTACGTCGTATCCGTCGAATTTATCGAGCCCCGGGAATGGGTGTGTGATGCTGACATCGAGGTCGATGTCCAGGTATATTCCGCCGTCATAGATGCTGTTAATCGCAAACGACAGGTTGGCTGGATTGTCATTGAGGAAAGTGACCACATTCGCCGCGAACATCGCGCTTCGGTTGACAGTCCACTCCACGGTCTGATTTTCGATGTCCATGTAGACATCGTAGTAGCCCCAAAGGCGCTGCTGGGTCCCAGGTTCGGTCGGGAAATCAGCCTGGGGTGACACTTCGAGGCAGTCGCCGGGACAATCACCGGGAATCGGAGTGGTGGGGTTCCCGCCGGAACAGCCCAGGGCAACCAGCGCGAAGGTCAGAATTACGGCGAGGGCAGCAATCCATTTGCTCATACGAACCTCCGGCCAAGGCCGTGGGAACGACATTGGCGCACAAATAGTCAATAAGAAATGTGCTTGCTCATCTTATAATACGCTATCACCCATTGCAAGCCGATCGCGTGGCCGGAATGCAGGAATGCTGAAAACCCCCCGCCGAAGCGGGAGGTTTGCGTTGCGCTACCTTTGTTTGCCGTCAGGATTCCGACAACAGCCTAGCCTATCGGTGTTACCCCGTCTGTCATGATGAAATACACACCATCTCCTCTGTCCGGCGCGCCCGGAGCCTTGCCGGTGAAAGTCAGCGCGACCAGTCCATCGTCCCCATAAGCCTCCCCCTGGGGACCCTGGTACATCTGCATGGCTCCTCCCGTCTCGAATATGACGATAGGGGGATCATCGAATGGTCCGCCGGATGCGTCGCGGGTGGCACACATGATCTTGGGATCGTTGGCGCATTTCATCCAGTTGAGGATGAGCTCATCGTTGGAGTTGACGACCAGGTTCTGGTAGTTCGGACGGTAGTAGTTTCTGGGGTCAACATATCCCCCAGTATTGGGGAACCGGTAAGTGGCAGAGTCATTGATCGGCTGTTCGGTTACCCAACTTCCGGACTGGTTGGTGCCGTAGTTCATAACGTACTCGTTCTTTTGCCGGGTGTAGGGAGGGTAAGTGGGGTTGGGCCAGGTGATCACATACACCCAATGGATGTAATTATTTGAATCAATTGACACGTCGCCATAGTAATTGTCGAGGTACCATCCAAGCCCGCTGACGGTGGAGTATGTGTAGCTGAAATACGATCTCCATGCGTAAGAGCTGGGAGGCGTGAACTCAAGCAAGTAGGCTCCACAATTGTAGTTGTCCCACCGGCCCCCGATGCCCAAGAAGAAATGGCCTGTAGCCGGATTGTACACAATTCCCCTGGCAGCGCTTGTGAGCTGCTCCTGCAGATAGTGTCCTCCAAGGCTGGAAGGGAATACGTTCCCGCTCTGACTCGACGGCAAGGCTGACCAACTGGTGGCATAAACCCATCTGTTGATGTAGGACAAAGAATAGTGCCGGGCGTAGAGGAAGATCCGCCCGTCCGGGGCGACCTCCAAAGCCCAGTACGCTGGGGTTCTGCCGCCGTAATATGTGCATTGTTTTGAAATCCAGTCGGAAGGCTGCCAGCCCGCTGGGTCTCCAAGGCTTGCAGTGTCAAGGTAACAGAGATACGTCCTGTAGGCGTTGCCGCCCGTGGCGAGGTACACGCCGCCGTTTCCATCAACAGCAAGCACATGTCCCGTAGTTGAGCAGGTTCCAAAAGTACCGGAGACCGGCCAGATGTTGCCCTCGTCGGTCCAGGTAAGCCCCTCATCCTCAGAATGGAACCAGCGCAACTGCCAGGAACCCCCTGAACTCACCTGGTAGCTGCTTATAATGTGAAAAACGCCGTCGGAGTCCTCAATGAACTTGGAGATGTGGTACCCATTGAAAGAGACCGAATCACTCACTTGTACGGGCCACGGGGACAGATACATTGCGTCTTCCAGGACCACCTCGCAGCAGTCGCCGTCTGTGAAATACAGGTCATAGTATCCTGCTTCAGCGCTTTCGGCTCCGAAATCGAAATCGGCAGTCACGGTCTGCGCATCAACCCACGTAACATTCGTGCCTGGGACCTCAATAGAACCGTTGGTGAGATAGCAGGCAAGACAGGTGCCGGCCTCGATCTCGTCTCCGATGATCTCCGCATCGTCGAGAGCTCCAGCGACATTCGCGCCGGAAGGATTCATGTGGTCGAGAATCGGATCATCACACGGCGGCTCCTCCAGGACATTCAGGTCATACCTGAAGAAAGCGGCAAGAGTTGCGTTCGGGGCTCCGCCGGAGGGAGTGAAATCACAAGTGTAGTCATGCCCATCGTACTCGAGAATCACCCAGAACTCGTTACCCTCGAGCCCAGTGACATTGTCGGCAGATATTTCGGCGTGGTAGGTCGAGTAGTTCACGGTGCCGCCGGTCGGGATCATGTCGCCCGCGTCGAACGTGTAATTGGCACCTAGAACATTGGACTCGATAATGATGTCCGACGGTTGCTCATCCCAACTCCAGACATCGAGATCAAGAATCAGGTTGCCGCCGTTGTTGCCGGGATCGACGTAGAAGACGTTGTCGGTGACCGTGACATTTATCACGGGAGCCTCGGGGCAATTCGCCGGATGAGTGGTCGCATCAAACCAGCTGGCCACAACCGCGTAGCTGAAATTCACGGCAGGCGACGGCAAGGGGAACTCGAGGTAATAGTTGCGCTCGTTGAATGACCCGGCGGTAAACACGCCGTCATCACCGGCGTTGTCGTTCAGGTACTCCCAGGCTTCATCGTGAGAGCCGAGGTCGTCCGCGAAGTACTTATACGGACACAGAGTCGCTTCCGGAGTGTAGCCCGGGGAAGTGAATACGCCCTCGAAATATCCGAAGAGGCCGGGAACGGGGAATTCAGTAGCGTTGAACCATCTTGTGTAACCGTCAGGACCTCCTCCGTCGCCATTCACCGGATCGTCCATCATGAACTGATCCGTCTCATAGACCGGATAATCCAGCGCACTGTCGTATGCAAGAGTGTCGGACCCATAGCCCATGAAAATCCCGCGCACGTCGTACCCGTCGAACTGCGACATGCCCGCGAATGGGTGGGTGATGCCGACATCGATGTCGACTTCCGCAACATCGGCAAGGATCTCAAGATCGTTCATTACGAACTTCATGCCCATTGGGTTGTCGTTCAGGAACTTCACGACATTTGCAGCCCACATAACCGAACGGTTTGGCGTTGCGGTTATGCCGCCAGTATCCAGATCGATTGTGACATCGTAATAACCCCACAAGTGGGTCCCGCCTTCGCCAGTCTGCAGGCTCGGGGCTACGGCGGACAAGCCGCCTCCAGGCTTAGGAGCCACCGGCGAACCACCACCGGAGCAGCTAAGAAAAGCAAATGCACAGGCAGCAATCGCTACCAGAAGAACCGAGCTTCGGTTCATGATGAGTCCTCCTTCAACGCGTTTGAGGTAACTGCACTGATCTGCAGCACGCAGTATTTTACAGTGTTCTATTGCGTAGCACAACTTCCATTCCGTAAACTACGCATCCAATCCGGCCCTCGAAGGCTGTGTGGTTTCCGCAAAGAAGTTGTCACATGACAGCCGTTCAAAAGACTCAATTCGGCAGGTCCTTGTCTTTCCACGTGCTGAAGAAATAGTGATTCTCGCCGCCGATCTCTGAGGCATGCAACACAGCCAGATACCTGGTGGAGAGGGATGCATCAATCCTGCACTTGCCGACGCCGGAGGTGTACTCCAGGTCACCCAAATCCGGGAAATAGTGATGGATAGTCTCGGGTTCGTCTAGGTCGAAAAAGAAGATCTTGCACGCCAACTCGCTAGTCCATAGCTCATCGAGAATATAGAAATACCCGTTTCCGTCCCTGGTAATGTCATACGGATCATTCATGCCCCCGGGCCCGTCTGTCGGAACCCCGGTCCCCCAGGAGTAGCCCGCGTACTCGTGATCGACATACCAGCGGGAAGCGCGGATGTTGCTCCCATGTTGCACGTGCCACACGCAGAGCCCGCTTTCGGCTTCAGATCCCATGATCCAGGGTCCGTATAACTGATCGGGGCCGAATGAAGGTGTCTGGTTCATGCTGTACTCATGGGCGAGAATATAATTCTGAGCCACGTACTCGGCGCTCAACATCGTTGCTTCGGTGGGGCTGTTTTCGAGGTAGCCGAACCAGAAGTGGCTGTCTTGCCAGGGTCCGGACTTGCCCATGGCGACGACATCGCAAAGGGTAATGGGGAACTCGTCTCCGTATCCCTGCTGGTTGGCATTGATTGGCTGGCCGTTGTGGGTGTAGTGCCAGGTATTGATCTGGGAACTCGGAGAGCTTGCGCTTGAGGCAATGAAGAAATCACCGTTCAGCGACATATCAATGTACTCGCAGTCGGCTTCCACATCATACTCGCTGAAATACTGGTCCTGGTACTTCCAGTCGCCTCGACGGTATCTGCGGACCATACCGATGTCGGCATAGTAAACGAGGATATCGCCATACTTGTGGTCAATTGCGATATCGACCGGCTCGGAATCGCCATAGGTGATCTCGAAATTCTTCGATGGCCATGCGGTCACGTCGACAGACACGGACTCGGTAGGTCCGCTGTAGTTCCATTCCTCGTAGACCTCGAGCGTCACTTCGCCCGAATAGTCCGTCTTGTAGGCATGGATCGGGTGAGACGGCTCGCCGAAATATGCATCGTCGGGATCTTCATCAAATTCCCCGTCACCGTCAAAATCCCAATGGTAGACAAGCTCGCAGCCTTCCGGATCATATGAACCGGAGGCATCGAACTCGACACAAATGGGCGACCAGTCCTCCACCGGCATGGGCGTCAGGAGCTGCAGATCGATTTCCGGAGGACAGTCGTAGGGTTCGTAGTGGACCTCCAGGTCACATCTGAAAAACGCGCACAGTGGCTCCAGAGGAGCCCCGCCCGGAGGGGTGAGTTCGGATGTGTAATCGAATTCATCGTACTGGCATATCACCCAGTACTCGTGTTCGTGCCCGTGCCAGTAGTCGACAAAGTCAACGGGCACCTCAACATGGTACGTCGAGTAATGCTCCCCTCCGCCGACTGGTGTCATCTCCATGGCATTGAACATATAGGCATTATCAAGCGTGTCCGACTCGATGAACATTCTCGACGGTTGGTGCTCCCATCCCCAGACGTCGATATCAAGGGTTATGTTCCCGCCGTACTCATCCGGACATGTTATGTAGATCTCAGGTGTCTGATTCACACTTATCGCAGGCGCCTCGATCGCGTTCGCGGGATGCGTAACGGGATCGATCCAGTTCGCGACAACCGCGTAGCCGAAACACAGTCCCGGAGAAGGCAGGGGAAACTCGATGTCATATCTCCTCGAGTTGGATGAACCGGACGAAAACACGCCACGATTCTCAGGGTACGCGTTCAGGTACTCCCAAACATCGTCATCGGCACCGAGTCCGTCGGCGAAATACTTGTACGGGCAAAGCGTCGCAGTCGGGGTGAAGCCCTTGGTGGCGAGCTCGCCCTGCGTGTACCCGAACAGACCGGAAACCGGAAACTCAATCGCGTTGAACCATCGGGTGTACCCATCCGGACCCTCGCAATGGGTCCAGGTGTCCGGGTCCTCCGTCATGAACTGGTCGACTTCATACACCGGATAGCGCAGCATTCCATTGTAGTCCATGACCCCGGACGCGTCACCCAGGAACACTCCCTTGACATCGTAGCCGCTAAGCTGCGGCTTGCCGTCGAACGGATGGACGATGGTCACATCGATGTCGCAGATAAACTTATGGACCCCAATTTCAAGG
>CBDUXL010000156.1:0-8038 GCA_965371155.1 uncultured bacterium
AGAATGTGGAAAGATTTACGTGAAAATCTATTGCAATGTCGGTTTAGGTCTTGTATAAGCTTCTGTAGAAACCAACTCTTCACGGGGAGCAATCCCCAAGGAGGGTAGGGCTCCAGGAGAGGAGAAATCCTCGAATGGGGATACTTCTCCCGATGGGAAGAAATTCCCGGACCGAGATGAAAGTCCTGAAGAGGAGCAATCCCCGGACGGAAAGGATTCTCGAAAAGGGAAATGATTCCCGGAAGGAGATTGTCTCCAGACCGGCCGAGGTTCCCTGAGTGAGATGAAGCGCCTGTTGGGGAGAAATCCTCAAACTGCGATGATTCCCTTGACGGAAACTGAAGCCGTAAAGGAGATATCTCGTGAAGGCTCTGTCAAGCGAGTCGGGATGAGTAGCTGGATGAGAAGAAATTCTCTGAAAGCAATGAGTCTCGAAGCGTGAGAACGGAACCGGAACGAGACTCACTCCATGACGGGGCCCCGATTGGAGTGAATCCCCGGCCGGGAGAAATCCCAAAATGGAGGTTTATACCTCTGTGGAAGGTGGGGGGAGACCTAACCGACTAGGAAGGTCTCCCTTTTTTTTGTCCGGATAAAAGGGACAGTGCCGAATGGCATAAGAAAAAACCGTAGGGGCTACACCCGATGGATAACGGAGCCCGTAGAACCAGGGCAACCCTTGTGGTTGCCCTGGTTCCTCCATTTAAAAAAGAAACGCACCCGTGATGGGTGCGGTTTCCAGATTGGTTGAGTTAGTGTATAGGAGGCTTCAGTGGGCGTCCAGCCAAAGCTCGAAAGCTCCTACTGCTTGTGGTGAGAGCAGCATCATCATTATCTTCCCGCGCGCCGCTTGCCCGCGCATCTCGCCGATACGGTCGCCGAACGCTTCCTCAAGCGCGGCCCGCTGCTCTTCGTTAAGATCCTCGAGCCGTTCCCCTCCGAATCCGCGCTCCCGCAGTGCGCCTCGGACGCGCTCACGAATCTGCTCTCCACGAGGCCCCTCATGCTGCGTAATTCTTTCGCGCTGCTCGTCTGAAAGCGTGTCGATCGCTCGCTCCAGGATGGGCTGCAGCGCTTCGCGCATCGCGCCGGTATCGTGGGACTCCCGAGCACTCTCCTGGATCTCCCGTAGGATTTCCGCGTTGAATTCCTCGCCCCTCAGAACCGCATCGAGCTGGTCCCTGAGCCCTTCTCGGACCTCGGCACGAACGCTGCCGAGCTCCGTGTCAACCATCGCCTGCGCTTCTCTCGCGCAACTGAGCAATGTGCCGACCTGCTCCGCGTTCAGGTCGAGCTCATTTATCATTGAGATCAGCCTGATCTTCCCCACGAGATCGCGGATCTCCTCGTCCTGGAACATGAAGGCCATTGGACCGCCCTGACCAGGTCCCTGACCCATTCCCTGACCCGCTCCGGGCCCTCCCCGACGGCCCATTCCGGGACCGCCCTGGGCATATATCGCTCCGGCTGTGAGCAGGATAGCAATCGCGGTCACAACCGCAACTGTCCCCCATCGTAGCGCTTTTCTATGCTTGGTGGCTTTCATTACCGGTCACTCCTTTACCGCTTGCCGAAAGCTCGAAGAGTCTTCCGGACGGCTACTTGCTTAGACGCAATGTGCGAGGAGATGTTCCCACCTTATCGCAAGATTTTCAAGCTCATTGACAGATGATATACTAGACACGGCTGATGCCGAGTGCACCTGGAAAATCTGCCTCCAAGGGAAACACGCCCGGACCGGCTCGAAGCGTCGGATTCGGGCTCATGCTGGTCGTCTGGTGGATCGCCACAGTAGAAATCCCCGGCCATAACCTATTTCGAATTGCCGCATCGAACTGGGTGGATCGCCCCTTCCCCCCCATTACCGTCTGGGCTTTCGCTTTGACCCAGAAACTGGCTTTGTATCGAGGATGGGCGGTGGTTCTGATCGTTGTGGTGACTATCCTCCATGCGTGGCTATGGAAAAGGCGCGAGAGGTGGGATATCTACGGCAAATGGGTGTTCAAAGCGGCTTTCCTGGTTCTGTACATTCTCCTTTACGGCATTTTCCTCCTCGTTTTCATAGGCGCAGGAATACCTATCTGGACCTGGCCCACGGAAATAAGCGCGGGCGCAAATTGACCATGGCTCCGCATGACGAAAGCAATGACGTTGAGGCAAATCGCCCCGAGACGAGCGCAGACAAGCCCGGGAAGACATCCAGGCGAAAGACTCGCGAGCTCGCGCTAAGTTGCTGCTATGAAATCGAGGTTGGGAAGCAGGAAATGGGGCGGGTCCTGGAGCGCACGATCGAGGGTCAGAATGTGGACTCGCAGGCAAGCGAATTCCTGATTGCAGCGGTGGAGACCACATGCCGTTATCAGAACGCTGTGGACGAAATAATCGAGGAGCTATCGGTCGGATGGAAGCTCGACCGCATTGCAAAAGTGGACCTGTGCATTCTCCGGCTTTCGATTTCCGAGTTGCTGGTGACCTTTGAGGACCCGCCTCCGGCGGAGGCTGTAACAATCAACGAGGCGGTTGTCCTGGCAAAGAAGTTCTCCACACCGGATAGCGGCAAATTTGTAAATGGGATACTTGCCAGTGTGGTGAAGGAGAAGGACAAATACAGGGGAAGGTTATCGAGTCCAACGCCGCAGACCGATCAGAGCGAAGGTAATCTATAGGGGAGCATGCCCCGCATCCACGGGCCAATTGGTGCAAGTCAGCAACGGGCTCAGTTCAGAACCCAAGATCGGCCTTAACCTCGTCTATGACAGTCTCCGAGAAGCCGACGTGTATGCCTACTACAACACCGCTCGTGTCGATTATCACGAGGTGAGGGATTCCCCTGACTCCGTAGGAGGTCATTGTCTCGCGCGAGGGGTCATGGATGATCGGGTAAACCAGTTCCTGTTCGACCATGAAATTGCGGATCGTTTCCTCGCTGTCCTCTCCCTCGCTGGTGATGCCGACGAGTATCACCTCGCCCTCGTACTCCTGGGCGAACTCGTTCAGGAGGGGAATTTCCATTATGCACGGACCGCACCAGGTGGCCCAGAAATCGAGGACTACAGGCATTTCGCCTGCCATTTCCGAAAGCGTAAACGTGTTGCCGTCGAGGTCTACCAATGTGAAGTCGGGGGGAATATCGCCGACTTTGATTTCCACACGCTGGTCCTTCTCCAACTTATCCTCGAAGCTCTGCGCGTTGACCTGCTGCATGCCGAGCAGAATGGTGGTGGCCATCAGGACCATGACTGTACAACGAAAAGAATGCATAGATAACCTCTTGTTTTCTCTCCGTGGCCGCGGTTCAAGGCCGGGTTCTTTTCAGAATCGATTGAGGCTCAGACGATGCTCTCGATCGGAAACTTTGAAAACCCAGCAAGCCATGAACGGCACGGCTGTGTCGGATTCGGATTAGGTTTGGCGGAACATCTTAATACAAGTAGCCGGAATACTCAAAGGGTTGATGGACATTTTCAGGGTGCATAAATGAATTGGAATTCATTTTTTCTCGTGAAGTATGCCTTCATCGCCGATTTGCAGAGGACCTGAACGGATTGCGCTTCAGGTCTATCCACATCAGGACCCGCCTGTAATCATCTGCGAGAATCTTGTTCCCGTCTTCGATTGCGATCTGCATCATTTCCTTGACATGGTTCCTGGCTTCATCCCACTTCCCTGCGAATACGAGATCGGCAAGGAGTTGGTCATTGAAGCCTTTCGATGGTTCGGGGAGTGAGCTCACCATCCGTCGATAGGTGTCGTTCCCTGTGTATCGCTCCGCCATGGACATCTCTCGAATGCGGCGCACCCTCGAAGGGCCGACGTAACTTCCCGAGAGACCGGGTGCGTTGCGGACGATCATGAAACAGACCAGACCGATCGGGCCGGTAAAGAAATAAAACAACGCCCAGAACCAGGGCGACATGCCGCTATCCGCGGCGCTTCTGAAAATAATGGCGGCAATCGTGATGTGAACCATAAGAAAAAAGCACGCCAATAACCTGACCTGAGGCAACATGAAGTCCGGAAGCTTCATAGCGATTTTCCTCCATCATTAAGATGCACAGAATCGCTTCTGGTTGCGGTTCCTTTTGTAAGGACAAATCTGAGCCACCCCCCGCTTTCCGGGATCAGTGCGCCATCTCCAGGTAGCGTTCCAGTATCAGACCATCGTCGGAGCGAAGTCTGAAATCGAACCTCTGCACCTTCCACTCTCCGTTTTGAAGAACCATGTAAGCGGTCCCTTCGACCGTGCCCGAATGGGTGGACACGAAAGCATTGCCGCCGGTGAAGTCTCTGATTGCCAGATCGAATGCGAAATGCACCTCATCGCCCGTTTCGCTCGTTTCCATGGCAGTATAGCTCCACTTGGCGATGTGCCTTTTCACGTACACTTCAATCGAAATCTGAAGGATGCCTTTCTGAGACGGGGGAAAATAGTCGCCGATAAGGTACTGCGAGCCGTTAGTGTCGTGGACACTCGACTCCGCAGCCATCTCGTAAAAATCATTGTTGCATGTATATTCCTCGGCTTGCGAATACTTGCTCCTGCGGAACTCGCTGAAGAATTCCCTCAGTACTCGCTCCTGGGCCGTAGGGCGCGATACGTACCAATAGATCCCCATACTGATCAGGGCGAGGAGAATAACGTAGAACGCAATTGTGCGGTATGTCATGTTTTTCCTCCTTTGTTCCTGAATCCGCCTGTATTGCTGTGGGATCGGGCAATAGTCTGTTTCCCATTCTTACGATTCAAAAATTGCCGTCTCCGTTCAGGCAACTCACCATCTTCCTCGAATGAGCCGGTATGCGACAATGAATAAGACTGCGCCGATAATCGCCCAGGGAAGGGATATCCCGAACACGTTCAGCCAGAGGTTGATCTTCAGCAGTCTCGCCAGGTAATCACCAATCACGACACCTATAAAACCGAGCACCATCGTGGTGAAGAGTCGTCGCTTGTTGTAGCCGGTGATTACCTGCGCGAGAGTCCCCACAGCGAATGCGATTACGACGTAGTAAAGGAGTTGAAGCAGCTTGCCCGACATCCTTAGTCCATTTTACTACAAAGCCGTTGAGGGGGGAGAGTCATTCCTTGAAAAGGGTGGCTTCAATCTGGTCTGTTTCCTCTTTTTCCCGGGATTTCTCGGATTCCCCGCTTCCTTGCGGACCGAGAGGCGGGCCGGTTATCTCGATCACCATGATGGCGATATCATCGACCGGATCGGCATCCTGCTGGAACTGGGTGATGTCTTTCAGCAGGCCGTCGACAATGTAGCCCTCCTCGCGAAGGCAGTTTTTCTCCACCGAGGTGGAAAAATTTTCCCGTCCGTAGCGATTCCCTGCCGGATTCTTTGCATCCGTGACGCCATCGGTGAAGAAAACTATCTTGTCGCCCGGCTCCAGGGTGATACGCTGCACCGAGAATTTCGTGGCGGCGAACATGCCAAGCGGCAATCCCTCACCATCGAGCGGGGTCAGAATGCGCTTCTCTGCGTGCCACCAGAGGGGTTTTTCGCTGCCCGCTATCGCGTAACTCATCTTCAAGGTGCGGCGGTCAAGAATGGAATAGAAACCGGTCGAGTACTGGAGGAAGTCTTCGATAGACGCGTCCGTCTCGTAAAGGCTCTCGTTGAGTTGGCTGAGCATCTCGTTGGGACGCTTCAGCTTGTGAGCCAGAACGCGGATTGAGCTGATGATGGACATCATTGTGAGGCTCGCTGGAACGCCCTTGCCGCTGACATCGCCTATCGCAATCGCCACGCGGTCGCCATCGAGGTCGATAACGTCGAAAAAGTCACCGGACAGGACGCGAGCCGGAAGGATGTGACCCTGAATTCTCACATTTTCCGACTCATAAGTGGGTGGCAGAACGTTTCTCTGGACGCGGCTCGCATGGCGGATGTCCTCGTCGTTGCGGTCATTGTGCAGAATTATCTCGTGGTAGATGTGGGCGTTGCGGATGGCTATCGCGATCTCTCCGGATAGATAGTCCAGTGTCTCGATATGGTCGTTGGTGAACATCCCCGCGCGATCGCCTGCGATAAACAGAAGCCCGATGATCTCGTCATCTATGAGAATCGGGAAAACGAGGAAGCTCTTGATGCCGTGATTTTTGATTAGCTCCGGACGGAACCAATCGTCGAGGTTGTCGAATCGTATTTCGTCTATCAGGAGCTTGGTCCTGTTCTCATGGACATGGTCGACAATCGCCTGAAAGCTCTCGGACTGATAGAACC
Organism: uncultured bacterium; assembly: GCA_965371155.1. Taxonomy (GTDB): domain Bacteria; phylum JAJVIF01; class JAJVIF01; order JAPKYR01; family JAPKYR01; genus CBDUXL01. Next base: position 6,231 of record CBDUXL010000156.1, read on the forward strand.
TCTGCCAGCGCTGGTCATTGTGGGGGAGAATCTGCTGATACACATCGCGTCTTAGCTCGCCCTTGAAAAGCCGGATGGCTGCGGCTGGAGCGCCGCACACCGCTGTTCCGTTGACCAGGATGATATTGAGGATTTCCTCTGGATCGGCCGCGGCTCCACTGATAGCTTTGGAGATCTCCGAGAACTTGGTGAGTTGCCCGACCGTCACGTCAAGCTTGGTTTTTGCCAGGTTCAGGTCGAGCGTTCGCTGCACAAGCACCCAACATACGAGCAGGAACAAAAGCGGCGGCACCAGGCCTACGCCGGAGGAGCTGTGATAGATCAGGAAAATGAAGAAACTTAGCGGTGTGAAGAACAGGGTGCTCAGGAAATCCCATTTGGTGAGTTCTATCAGCGACGATTGGGGAATGATGCGTCCTTCCGCGACCATTGCCGGAACCAGCAGGCTGATATTGGTAGCCGTGTGAACTATTGCCACCAGAAGAAGAGGCGCGAAGATGCCTACTTCAGGCGCCAGTAGAAACTGTTCCGCCGCAGGCCCCGGCCCGATTCCACCGAATCCGAAGTAGACCATGCCAACGAGGTAGGTCGTGATGAATTGAACGGCGACGTTTACCGCGAGGGCGTACTTCCGCTTTGCGCGGAAAATCCCGTCGCCGAGTGTCACGCCCACTGCCGCCACCAGGCTCCCACTCCACGGACCGAGGAGCATCACAGCGAGCAGGTTGACACTGTAGGCCTGGCTGATTCGGGGCGGTTTGTGATCCTGGCTGATTCTGGCGAACGGGAATTCTACTTTGATGTTGTAGGCGAATGCGCTCGCTATGGTCAGGACGATAAGGCTTACCCAGTGCGGCAAACCCTCGTCTCGAAGTCGGTAGACGGCAAGTAAGATCAGCAGGAATCCCAGCGCGAACTCGATCCACGTGATTATCCTGCTCTGTGTTTGCAGGCGCTTCGACGGCATTAGGCAATGATCGGGCAAGATTCAGCCCGAATGGACGCTTTCATTATATAGTTTCTAGTGAGGCGAGCGGGTTGTGTCCCGGTTCCCGCACGCCTGCGCCACTCACACCCTCTTGTCGGCGGTCTTGCCAGACTGCTCTTAGTTTACCATCCCCCTTGATAATGGGGGATGAAAAATCGCATTTTCCGATCTCCTGCCTTCAGCGGGATAAATCGCGTTTATGGGGTATAATGACACTAAGAAAACAGACCCTAATTGGAGGGAGGCCTGAATGTCACGCCTGACTACTTACATACTCACTTTTTCGGCTCTTATTCTCGTCGTGGCCTTGAGTATCCCGATTCTGGCGGCCGGATCATCCGATGATGAACCCGAGCCCGGTGTGAGGTTCACCATGACCATGAGCAGCCCGGGACTTGACCCGGTGACCTTCGAAGGTGCGGCTCTTGGCGGTGATTTCAGCCTGAGTGGACGTGTAGGTGGTATCGAGACGGTTACGCTCAGAGCGGACGGCGATCTCTACGCGCTTACTCCCGCCATCAAGACCGCTCGCGAGGTGGAGAATCCGGACCCGCCGGCAACCGATGAAGCCGGATGGTCCGATTGGCTGATCGAGCCGGGGAGGGTCAATCCTCTGACTTTCGCGGAGGTGCTGGGGGAGGAATCCGATGTCGACGGGCAGGTGAGATTCGGAGCCGGAAATCGGATCGAGGCGAAATTCAATGATGGGGTACTGGCCGTGCTACGCTTCCCATCGCCCTCCGGTGAAGGATTGGTATCCTATGGCTACACCGATTTCGATGAAGACTCGGATCTGTCGTCTGAAGATTTCGAGATTCCG
>CBDUXL010000157.1:0-7963 GCA_965371155.1 uncultured bacterium
TGGTCCCCCCAATGGGGGGACGGTTAACCACCTTACTTCCAATAGTCCCTACATAAACCTCCCCCCCATCGGGGGGGATTCTGGGGGGGCTTCCGGTGCTTGAGATTCCCCGCCCCTTGTCGCCCTCCGCACCCAAATCTGTCCTAGTAGTTATCGGAGAGAAACACCATCATGAATCTCGAATACATCGTAAGACTCGCATACACTCACCCCGAAAACGAGGGCAAATCCATACGCTTCATCGCGCGACAGATCGGCTTGAATCCCGGCTACTTCTACCGTTTCCTGAAACAGTTGGATCTGGTGTTTCCGCAAGATCCCGCCCGTTCCGAAGAAACGCCCGAAACACCCTTCCATCCCGCTCCAAACGCGCAACTCTCCCGTTCCCCGGAAACGAAAAAACGAAAAAAAATTCCGCCAGAAACGGGTAAGCCACTAACACATCCCCTCCTCTCGAAAATCGAAAGGCAGCTCCAGGACATGAGAGACCTCGACGAGTCGGGCCTATAAGCTGATCCTACCTCCCGATATACCCCAACGCTCTCAGCTCCTCCAGTGATTCCTCGCTCAATGTGTTCTCCATCAGCATCCGCACGCTTGGGGGAACGGTCCAAATATAGACCCCCCCGGCGTCCGACAGCCTCGCCTGCGGATACGACATCGCCACCGACCGATCGACCATCGACACCGTTATTTCCCCGCTATAGCTCGGCGTGTCCGATGCTCCGAAATACCAGGGGAATTCGTACTCCGGATTAGCGGAGAAGGTGACGGTGAATGTCACCACCGCATCCTCCGGCTCGACCATGAAGTCCAATGCAAAGTACTGCCTTCGGCTGCACTCAACCTGGTAATGCAACTGTTGATCGAAAATCGATTCCGTCACTATCACTCCCATCGAGTCCGCGGACACGTTGTTGAACGTGCCGTTCTCGGCGGCTGCGCGCACGGCAAACAATCCGTTAGGCGCTTCCAGTGTGGGATACAGCCTCAGATGGCAGCCCTCGCTCGTTTGGGTCGAGTAGACAATTATCTCGCCGATAAGTCTCCCGCAGATTTCAGGCTCCGATGCGATGAGGTCCGTACGTTCGTGCGGATCATCGGCAAGATTGTAAAGCTCCGGATCGGAAATACCGTCGAAATGAACAATCTGCTTCCAGTCACCCTCGAGGCACGCCTTGCTCTCGATGGCGTGTATGCACTCCTCGATGATAAACTTCCTCGGCTCATCGATTGAATACCCGTCCGAGAAAAGATCCTCTCCGACAAGGCCGTCGGGCGCATCGATTTCCGCCCAACCGAGGATGGTCGGCAAAACATCGACAAGGCTCACCCGATCGCTGCGGACGCCGGGCTCGATTCCCGGAAGCTTGGCCAGGAGCGGCACGTGCGTCACCTCCTCATAGACACAATGCCCGTGCTCGAAACCATCATGCTCCCAGAACTCCTCGCCGTGATCCGAGAAAACAATGAGCGCCGTATCGTCCCAGATGCCCATTTCCTTCAGACCGTCAAAGAACATCCCCATCCCGTGGTCCGAAAACGCGACGCAGCCGTTGTAGAGACCATGTAACTGGTCCTTCTCATCCTCGGTCAGGATCAGCTCGCCGTCGCGATACTCGGTGATTTTAGTGAACTCGTTTACGAAGCGCCCGTGGCCACTACGGAACTGCGAGAGGAACGGCTCGGGAGGATCGTAAGGCACGTGCGGATCAAACAAATGAACGTAGAGGTAGAAATCCTCGTCCTGGTGGTCCCTGATCCACTCCAGTGCAGCCTCAGCCTGTTCGTCAGCAGGCGCCCTGGGGCTTTCCCGCTGATACTCGACACCCTGGAAGAAGCCCACTTCCGACGAGACATAGATGTTGTTCGTTATGCCTCCGGTGCGGAAACCCGCGCCGCTGAAAACCTCTGCAAGAGTGGTTTCCTCGTCGCGTAGATTTTCGGTGATACTGTCGGCGGCGATCAGACCAGGGTAACGTCCTGTAACCGTCGCAGCGACCGACGGAAGCGTCCAGGGGCTGGCGGTCTCGCAGTTTTCGAAACGCACCGCCTCCTCGGCGAAAGCATCAAGGTTCGGGGTCAAAGGGATATCGTAGCCGTAGCATCCCAGATGGTCGGCACGAAGTGTGTCGATGCACACAAGCACCACACGAGTTGGAGTGGCGGTTGAGGGCACTTCCATGCGCGGGTTGGCCAGGTACAGCTTCCCGGCCCGACCGCCGACCAGAGTTCTCAGTCTCATTTTCAGTTCAAGGCCTGCGAACTCATCGAGATCGATCGTCAATGGATGCCACGCCTCTTCGGCTCCTCTTTCGATGGAAAGTTCTCCGAGTTCCGATTCCGCACCCGAGGCGATCCTGCGAACGAACTCGAACCTGGCGTCGGGAGGCGCCTGCACGAATGTCTTGATACCTACCGCGCATGTAAACCTCGCGCCCCGGGGAATCTCGGGAAACCTTATTTCAATCGCCCTTCCCGACGGCAACTCAATCGCTCGACGCTTCGTGTTGCCAAGCCTCATCCCTTCGACCTGGGAGCCGATGGGACCCATCTCCCTACCCTCAACGGGAATACCCATAAGCTCGATCCGATCGAGAAAATCGATTCCCTCAGCCGGCGTATCGTTATCAGATGATCCGCAGCCGCCAATGGCGACGAAAAACAGCAAAAGCATGAGTAAAAGTAGGATTCCGGGCAGTCTGTTCATGGTTCCAATCCTCTCTAGTCTGCCCTTTCCCAAGGCTCACTGGATATATCCAAGAGACCTTAAACGCTCCTCGTATTCCGCGCTTACCGGCACAACCTCGGGTCGCTCCCCTGCGCTGTAATCGACATCGTAAGTAGCCACGAATTCCGGACTGTATTCCTGCAGGAAGCGCGCATCGAGGGCATCCATAATCGGCGCGCCTGCCATGTCCTGAGCAAGCGGCAGGTCCATTATAGCCAAAATCGTGGGCGCAACATCCCAGATATAGGGTGTAGAACTCGCCCCCAGCTCCCTTCCCTGCCGAATACCCGGTCCCCACAGAATGATCGAGCCCTCCACGGTGTGGCTTCCGGAGAAAGTATGCCCCGACCAACGCGGGGTGCCCTGGTCGACGTAAGGGCCAAATCCGTGATCGGAGCAGACGATCACGACGGTGTTATTGTCGATGCAATCAAGAAGCCTACCCACCAGCGTGTCGGTGAACTCGTAGTACCTCTCGATAGCTTCCCCAAAATAGCGACGATATGTCTCCTCTTCATCAGGCAGCAAGTTATATTTTACCAAAGTATTGTGAAGGACATCGCTGTCCTCACTGAAAGACCAGAATCTATGGCAGCAGGTGTCCGTTCCCTGGATGTACACCATGGCAAGGTCATATGAATCCGCCGGCAGCAGGCGCTCGGCAACCTGGACGTACGAGACATCGGTCGCGTAGGTCCAGGGCAACACATAGTCGACACCGTCGCTCACTTTTTCGAGATTAAGGATCCGATGCGACCAGTCATCAACATCCACAAAACGCGCCAGGTCGTCGTGTGTGACCGAGTCAACTGAAACCATGTACGGAGCAATGGAATTCTGCAGCGACTCCGGCCACGTAAGACGCTCAACTTGTTCACCGGCATGGACCCCTCTTCGCACTGCGGACTTCGGGTCATAAGCCGAAAACGCGCTGACCATCACCCCGTTGACCTCCTCCGCCGGCCAGGTCATCCACCAGCCGAAGACGGCCACGGTGCGATCCAGGTTACCTAGAATATTCCAGATAGCGGGAACCTTTCTGTCAGCGCTGGTCAGGGGCATCCTCTCCCCATTCGATCCTCGTCGGCCAGGATCAAAAAAACCATCGATTCCGTGCTCCTCCCGCTTCTTGCCGGTAGCGATGGTGGTCCAGATAATCGGGGAAAGCGTTTTCTCCCGGCTCAGGAGCACCCCGCTTGTACCTTCGTCCACCAGCCGCTTGATGTTGGGCAGTCGCCCCTCTTCCATGAGAGGGTTGACAATATCCCACTCCATCCCGTCGATTCCGATCAGGAGCACTTTCGTCCGGGGCGGCTCGAAAACCCCGCTGCGCCAAGCAAAAAGAACGCCCACCAGCACGCCCCAGACCAGAACCGGCACCAGCCAGGCACTCAGAATGGTGCTTCCGACCTGCTTATTGCGGGGATTCAGCATGGTTTCTCCAGCGGCGAGTATTATAACGCTATTCAGGAGAAAAGTGATTATGAGGAATTGTGAGGGGCTCTGCAGATGTGCCGCTCAATAAGGCGGGAACACGGTCGAAAACGAACGAGACAGCAGATTCCGCGCCCCTTAAGCTCGTTTGACAATTTTCCGGGGCATGGGTACTATGCATCTCCGCAGTTAATCAGATTATAAGAGCCTGGCTGCGCCTTTTCTGGATTGGATGAAGTGTCTGAGAACGAACGTGAATTCACTATTTTCGACTTCTTCGGCATGCTGCGACGCCGAAAGGTAATTATTGCCGGCTGTGCGGTCCTATTCTGCGTCTTCCTCACTGTCATAGCACTCGCATCATATCCCGCATACGAGGCCAGAGGAACCGTCCAGTTTGCATCCGCGGGTGGGGGCTTGAGCCTGATGGGTGAATTCTTTGCTCTCAGCGGAACTTCCCAAATCAACAGCGAAATCCAGATTATCCGATCCAGAGGGATCGCTGAGGCAATAATAGACGAATGCGATCTCAGACTCGGGATCGATGATGTCACCTATGGCGGACCGCTGAGTCGGGCAATAATGTTTGTGCTCGCAGACCGTCTCGAACGCAGGCTGAGAGGACTCAGGATCGATCAGGCCGAGTTCCCGGAAGAGAGTGTGGACAAGAAATTCTTTTTGACCTTCACTGATGATTCCGGGTGTTTCACTCTGACCGGACCGGACGGTGAGCTCGGAACCGGCCGTCAGGATCAGCGTTTTGAATCCGAGAACCTTTCTTTCATGGCTTCTATGCTCAAAGGCCCTGCCGGAACGCGATTCAGGCTTTCTCCTCGTGACTCCTTTGTTGCACTCGAGGGATTCCTGGATGGCCTCGATGTCAGCCCCCTGGGCGGCGCAACCAGGACCAACCTGATCGAGGTGACATACAGGGACAGCGAGCCCACACTGGCAAGCGATGTCGTTAATGCAGTAATCGAGGAGTACGAACGGCGCGACCTCGATTGGAAGACACAACAAGGCTCAGATCAGATTCGGCATATAGAACAACGACTTGCCGAAGCGCTGGGTGAGCTTGAAGAAGCTGAAACAGCGCTTGAGGAATACAAGAACGTGCACGGAGTGGTTACGCTTCCTGAGGAGGCCAGCCTGGCGGTCACCGACCTTTCGCGGCGCGAGACCCAGCGAATCGATGTCAACCTGCGGTTGTCGATGCTTCAGGAGATTCACACAGGCCTCGAACGCGATCTTGACACCGACGAATTCGCTGTCCCTCCATCGCTCCTGGGCGATGCGGTCATACAGGAGCTTGCCGCCGACCATGCCCGCTTGACACTGCAATGCACCGACTTGCTTCTCGATTACACCGAGAGCCATCCGGCGGTCATTTCCAAACGCGAGGCTATCCGTGGAGTGCGCGAGAGCATTCTTGAGACGCTGGCCGCCACAGTAAGCGGCCTGGTGGAGCAGCGCGATAATCTGGCCTCAGTGATTGGGCAACTTGAGACGGAACTGTACGGCATCCCCGGGATTCAGAGGGAGCTTCTTGATCTCACCAGAAGCCTGAGTATCGCGGACGAGGCTTTCCGCTTGCTGGCTCGAAGGCATGAAGAAGCGCGGCTCATAGAGGTAAGTCTGACAACGGGACACCGAATCGTTGACCTTGCTGTTCCCCCCGCCCGACCTGTCGCCCCGAGTATCAAGATGAACCTGATGCTCGGTCTTGGGCTTGGGCTTATTTTTGGCTTGCTTGCGGCTTTCCTGCTCGAAGTCTTGGATACACGTATCCGCAGTCCGGAGGAGACGGAGAGCCTGCTGGGTGCTGTCCCGATTGCGGTGGTCGGTCATGGGGGTCCCGATGAGATCTCACAGGCTGCAAGCACGCTTGCCCTGGCAGCGATGCATTCGGAGAATCAAGCTCTTGCCTTACTCTGGCCGGGTCCGGAGAGTGATAAATCCCGGCAATTCATCGAAAGCATAATTGCCGAACTCTCGATAAGCGTCCAGCCGATATTGGTTATTGATGCCTCCACTATGAAGCGTGAGTCCGGCTTTTTCGGCGCTGCTAACTCACCCGGGCTCTCCGAAATCGTACGCGGAATCGATGCCGGGCCGCAGTCTGTGTTGGAGGGCCGTGTCAAGGTTCTTCCCGCAGGAGACGATCCCAGAGGCGGACATGTTTCCAGCCCGCTGGTGCGCAAGCGCGTAACGGAGCTTCGAAAAGGGGCGGTGCTCACGGTTATTAATGCGCCGGACCTGACATCCGAGCCTGCCGCAAGAGGCTGGGCTGCACTGGCAGGCGATGCAGTGTTGGTCCTTGTCCGAAACCGGGACCTAAGAGATAATGTGATTGATGCAGTGGAGGCTCTCGGGGCCTACAAGGTTCCCGTTCTTGGCGCACTACTGCTTGAATAGATTGAGAGAATGATATCCCTGACAACAACAATGAGCCGTGCAGCCGGACATATTCTTGCCCTTCTCGCCCTGGCTTTCCTTGTCGGTAATCCCGGCTCAATCCTCGCCCAGGATGCAGAAACCGAAGGCGGAACCACCGAAGGCGAGATTGAAACTACGGAGCCGATGGAGTTCGAGACCTTCGAGGATTCCAGCCTGTTTGTCCGGCACTACAGGCTCAACACGGGCGATGTGGTTGGGGTGCAAATCATAAGTGAGTCAATCCTTGCATATAATATGATGCTTGATGAGGATGGCTGTATCGTGCTTCCGGTTATCGGCCCCGTGCTTGTGGCCGATTTGACCGTTGCCGAAGCCCGTGACGTTATTCAGGATCTCGCCGACGAGTACTACCAGAGAGCCTGGATAACCTGCCGGTTGGTTCGCCTCGGCAGGGTCAAGTTCTATATGTATGGCGATGTATCCGGGCCCGGCTTCTATGCGGTCAGCAGCGCCACCACATTTTTCGATTTCCTCCAGCGGTTTGGATTCGCATCCAGTAGATTCCACCGAAGGATTGTCCACGTTCGTGGCGAGCCACAGGCCGCCCTTCCCGAGCCCCGAAGCATCATCTCTGAACCTCTTGAGCCTGCCAGCGAGCTAATCGAGCAATCTCTGGCGCTTTTCGCCACCGGACAGACTGAAAAAATCGACCCGAGGGTAACAGTTGTCGATCCCCTGGTGTTCACCCTTGAGGGTGAAATAGAGCAGCGCAATTTTTACATGGAGTATGGAGATGTCGTTTATGTGCCCGATCCTGAGCTGTTGGTGAATCTGCAGGGTTTCAGGAGGTCGGGCACCATCGAGGTCCTTCCAGGCGAAACCTGGGTGGACATGCTCAGGATTGCCGGTCCGCCGGTCCTGAATGTGAACATTTCCAACATGGTGCTGGAACGTCGGGACGAGGACGGAGAACTGCTTCGCCTTTATTACAATCTGAACTATCTTGATGACGAGACTCTGGCGTTAGTGCCGATAAAGAACCGCGACAGACTGATGGTGCTTCCCAATGAGCAGAATGTCTATGTGTTGGGCTCCGTAGACTCAGCAGGGGCGTTCCCGTACGTGATCACGTCCAACCCGCTGGACTACCTTGCACAAGCCGGTGGGCCCACGTCGGATGCTCACATTCGGTTCGCGGTCATTTTCCGCCCGCCAAGGGATCCATCAGCGCCTTTCGAGGACGGCGAGATTATCGAGTGCGACCTTATGGAATCCTTCCTCACAGGCACACCTCCGGCGGGAGTGGTTATGGAGCCGGGCGATATCCTTTTCATTCCGGATAAGGGCGAGGAATTGAGATTCGGCGATATTCTCTCGAGCCTGGGCGTCGTGGTTAATGCA
>CBDUXL010000158.1:0-7938 GCA_965371155.1 uncultured bacterium
CCCACAACACAAACCCCACCCACCCGGGGTGTTTGCGGGGGGGGGGGGGCCCCCCCCCCTTTCTGGGGCGGGGCCCCCCCCCCCCCGCCGGGTGCTTTGCGGTTTTAACGAGGGCGCGTGCCCCGCGCCCCTACTCTTGGGTTACTTCCACTAGCGGCTGCATAGCCGCCACCTGCATGCCCGCTTCCACATGGACTGCGCTTACAGTTCCATCAATCGCCGTGTTCAATTCGTTCTCCATTTTCATTGCTTCCACGATAACAAGGCATTGCTTCTTCTTAACGACATCTCCAACTTGCACATTCACCTTCACGACCTGACCCGGCATCGGCGCGACAAGAATTTGCCTGCCGTCCACCAATTCAACGTGGTCGCCTGATTCCCCCGCACCACTCCCGCCTGGTTCCGCTGCGAGGATGGTCAAACCTTTGACCATCAGGTGAAGTCCCTGCTCATCGCGGGCAAAGCGCACCGGATAGGTCCTGCCGTCGACTTTCACAAGTAGGCATCCATCGCCTGCGGGGGACGCCGAAACTTCATGTGTCTTGTCGTCGAGCGTTACATGCAAAGTCTCGCCTGAACCTTCGATGCCGATCGTTCGTTCTGTTCCGTTGATGTCGTACTTGTATTCCATTGATCTCTTACAGCTTCCTTTGCTTCTCTGCGAAAAAGGGCAGAGGCCCCCTGCCCCTACGGGTTGCGGCCGGAAGCGATTTCCCACGGGCCCACGGTTTCCCATGGATCCGGGAACGCAGGCCCTCTCCCGTTTGCTGATACAGCAAACGCACCTCTGCGCTTTCCAAGGCCCAGATGATCCACGACCGCGGCGGAGATTGTCGCAAGGTCGTTGTTTAGTTCGTAACGCTCGGCCAGGCTGCCGGAGCCCTCGGGCCAGTCGGGCATATTTCGAGGAATGAAATCGGTGAAGGTCGCGCCCTCATGGAATGCCTCGTGACTGAGAACATCGATCATGAACGCGATATTGGTCCTGATCCCCAGCACGGCGTAGTCCTGGAGCGCCCGGACCATCCGATGAGTCGCCGCCTCGCGATCCGGCGCATGAACGATCAGTTTCGAGAGGATCGGATCGTAGTGTGTCGAGACCTCCGATCCGCTGAAGATGCAGGAATCCACTCTCACGCCGGGCCCCGACGGTTCATGCACCAGGAGCAGCGGACCCGATTGCGGGAGGAAGTTGTTCGCCGGATCCTCCGCGTAGATTCGGCATTCGATCGCGTGCCCCCTCTGCTCCAAATCTTTCTGCTTGAATGAAATCGACTCGCCCGCCGCGATACGAATCTGCTCCTGCACGAGGTCGACGCCGACGACGAACTCCGTGATCGGGTGCTCGACCTGTATTCGTGTGTTCATCTCGAGGAAATAATAACTTTCATCCGGAGCGAACAGGAACTCGACAGTGCCCGCCGACCTGTATCCAGCGGCGCGCGCGACCCTGCACGCCGTTTCACCCATCTTAGCCCTTAGTTTGGGATTGAGCGCGACCGATGGCGTCTCCTCGACGATCTTTTGGTGACGCCTTTGGATCGAACACTCGCGCTCGAATAAATGGACCACATTGCCATGACTATCCGCAAGAACCTGGAATTCAATGTGCCTTGGATCGACAATCCATTTTTCGACGTATACAGTCGGGTCGCCGAACGCCTTGCCCGCCTCGCGGCTTGCGCCTTCGAGCGCCGATTGCAGATCATCCGGTGAATCGACTCGCCTCATGCCCTTTCCGCCGCCGCCCGATGCCGCCTTGACCAGAACCGGGTACCCGACCTTATCGGCTTCACTTGCGACCTCATCGAAATCCTTGGCGACGGCTTTCATTCCGGGGATTACGGGAATCCCGGCGTCGATCATCGCCCGACGGCTCTCGATCTTGTTGCCCATCAGCCTGATTGCATCCGCGGGCGGTCCAATGAAAATCAACCCGGCGTCCTCAGTCTTTGCGGAAAACTCGCTGTTCTCCGCGAGGAAGCCGTAGCCGGGATGGATAGCCTCGCAGCCGAGCTTTTTTGCTTCCTCAATTATGCGATCCTGGTTGAGGTAACTTTCCAGCGGCGCAGGAGGTCCGACACATACCGCTTCGTCAGCTTCGAGTACGTGCATCGCGGTCGAATCGGCTTCGGAGTAGATCGTGGCCGAGGGGATTCCGAGTTCGCGACACGCCCGGATTATCCGGACCGCGATCTCACCACGATTTGCTATGAGAATCTTCTTGAGCATTTTTTCAGTTTTCAATCCCACAACAAGTTGTGGGCCACCGATTATTCAATCCCACAACAAGTTGTGGGTGCCAAGATCTCACATAATAGCAATCTTTTCCCTGGGGACACCTCTTTTTCCCCGGTGTCGATCCTGACTTTACCAGAAGCAGAGCCGGGAAAAAGCAGGTGTCCCCGCTTCCCCGCCTAGAGTGTCCCCGCCTAAAGAGCGTCCAACTTACTCCACGTGAACAACGGTCGGAAATCCACTCCCAGCTGCTCGAAATTGTCCCTTGCCCCCGCTTCCCTGTCGAGGACGCACAACAAAGCCAGTATCTCACATCCCGTTTCACGAAGCACCTTCACCGCCTCGATCGCCGCTCCGCCTGTGGTGATGACATCCTCCACTATCGTGACCTTTTCGCCTTTTTCAATGCCCCCTTCGATTTGCAGAAGCGTTCCATACTCTTTTGCTTCCTTTCGACAGAGACCGAGCTTTACATTCATGTGCAGGCTCAACGCGGTTGCCAGAGGAATTCCCCCCATCTCAAGTCCGATTACCCGCTCGGTGCCGTCGGGAACGAGCATCGCCATCTGCTCGGCGATTGCGCGCAGAAGGTCAGGATCGGCCTCGAAACGGTACTTGTCGAAATAGACCGTGCTCGTCGTGCCGGATCGAAGCTGGAACTCCCCGGTGATCCGGCTGACCTCGACAATCCGTTTCCCAAGCGATTGGTATGATTCCGCGTTTTGCTTCAAGATGAGTCCCTCGACCAGTTCGGTTTCCGTTTCTCCAGAAACGCGCTGAATCCTTCCTGGCCTTCTTCGCTGGCTCTTAAATCGGCAATCATTTTCGCGGTGTATTTTCTTGCCTCATCCTCGGTCATGCCCGGAGTATTGCGAATCAGCTCCTTGACCATGTGCATAGCTTGCGGGCCTGATGACAGCAAGTGTTTGATGAGCAAGTCGACTTCTTCGTTGAGCTGCGATCTCGGCACCGCGTAGTTCACAAGCCCGTACTCGGCCGCTTCGATCCCATTAAACCTGTGTCCTGTGAGCATCAAATAGCGGGTGTTTGCCTGGCCGATTTTCTTCACGACGTACGGTCCGATCGTGGCGGGCACAATGCCCAGCTTGACTTCCGACAGGCTGAAAATCGCTTCCTCGGCGGCGATTGCGATATCGCAGGCTGTCACAAGGCCGTTTCCGCCGCCGATCGAAGCTCCATTAACGCGCGCTATTGTGGGTTTGCTGCAGGTATAGAGCGCGTGCATGCAGTCGGCGAGCGCCTCTGCGTCGGCGATATTCTCCTCGTAGGAGTAGTCCCTCATCGACTTCATCCAGTTCAGGTCGGCGCCTGCCGAGAACGCAGTACCCGCGCCGGTGACCACCATCACGCGGATCGCGTCCATCGCGCCGACCTCGCGCGCGGCCCAGGTGATGTCCTTGATCATCTGCGCGTTGAACGCATTGCGGATGTCGGGACGGTTGAACGTGCAGGTCGCAACGGGCCCGTCGATCTGGAGGTAGAGTGTTTCGAGGTCTATCCGTTCAGGCATTTTTTCCTTCCCCATAATCTTCTTCAATTCGAGGGTCCCAGATTACCCTTGTTTTTCTCCTAATTTTTTTATCAAAGACTATGACCCTCATTAAATCAATGAGATCCTCTGCAATATCCAGAACGACTTCCCAAGTGACATTCTTGAGAGATTCACCAACTTTAAACTCATGTAAAACTCCTCGATAACAAACGTGATCAGGTTTATTATCTAATGGATAGAAAACCCAGTCATTGTGAACAGTATTTCGTATGAGTGTACAAACTTTTATTAGTTCTTTGCTCCCAACGGGATAACTGGATATGCGTTTCTGTAATAGCTCCATCGATACGCTGTTTATCGATCTTCCTTTCTTTTTGTAACACTCAGGATCTAGTTGCCTTAATAGAGATCTTACTGAAGACTCATAATTAGCAAAGATCCAGAGGATAAAAGCGCCTTTGAGAAACTTTTCCAAATTTTCAAGGTGAATGCCCTTGTCTCTAATTTTCTCTTTCCTGTATGTGCTTGGCCATTTATTAAAATTTATCAAATTCTCCTTTAAGAACAAGAACGCAAGCCGCAAGGAATGTATTGATCCTAGGAATTTAGTGAAAACAGTAATTCGAACGTCACTTTTTAGAGTATCTTGGTCATACAGAACACAAGCATCCCGTAAATTGCGAGCTGCAATAATTCTAAGGACTGATATTCTTTCAATAATACAGTCAGTCTGCTTCTCAATGTCTTTGGCCATAATTAGTTTCTTAAGACAATTTTATTCACATCCTGAAGATCCCCATCTTGTACTCCGGTATCGGGGCGTTCAGGGACATGCTTATCCCCAGCGCCAATGCAGTACGCGTGTCCACCGGGTCGAGTATGCCATCATCCCACAGCCGCGATGTCGAGTAATACGCGCTCGAGTCGTGCTCGTACTCGGCGAGTATCTTCTCTCTCATCTCCTGGATCGCCTTCTCGTCGACTTTTTTCCCGGCCTTCTTGAGCTGGTTGATCTTCACGTCGGTGAGCACATTCGCGGCCTGCTCGCCGCCCATGACCGATATCCGCGAGTTTGGCCACATCCAGAGCAGCCTCGGAAGGTATCCGCGCCCGCACATCGCGTAATTGCCCGCTCCGTTCGACGCGCCGATAATCACCGTGAACCGGGGCACATCGACATTCGACACCGCATGGACCATTTTCGCGCCGTCGCGAGGAATTCCGCCGTGCTCGTACTGTTTCCCGATTATGAAGCCGGTGATGTTCTGAAGGAAAACGAGCGGAATCTTGCGCATGCCGCAAAGCGTCACAAAATGCGCTCCCTTTCTTGCGGTTTCCGGGAACAACACGCCGTTGTTGCCGACAATCCCGACCGGGTAACCCATGATTCGGGCGAACCCGGTGACTATCGTGGGCGCGTAGTGCTCCTTGAACTCCTGGAACTCGGAGCGGTCGACAATTCGCGCGATGACTTCGCGGATGTCGTACGGCTTGGCGGTTGATTGCGGGATGACTCCGTATAGCTCGTCGGGATCGTAGTACGGGTCCTCCGGCTCGGCCATGTCGAGCTCGAATTTATTTTTGTGATCGAGCGTTTCGATAATGTTCCGGCAGATTTTCAACGCATGCTCTTCGTTGTGGGCGTAGTAATCGCTCACACCCGAGATACGGCAGTGCACATCGGCGCCGCCGAGATCCTCGGCAGTCACTTTCTCGCCCGTCGCCGCTTCCACAAGGGGAGGTCCGCCGATGAAAATAGTGCCCTGCTTCCGAACCTGGACCACCTCATCGCTCATCGCGGGCACGTACGCTCCACCGGCTGTGCACGACCCCAGGACCACGGCGATCTGCGGGATACCCTCGCGTGATAATCTTGCCTGGTTGTAGAAAATCCGCCCGAAATGCTCCTTGTCGGGGAACGTGCCGGTTTGGAGCGGGAGGAAGATTCCGCCGGAGTCGACCAGGTAAACGCAGGGGAGGCGGTTGTCGAAAGCGATCTCCTGCGCGCGGATATGCTTCTTGATGGTCATCGGCAGGTAGGTTCCGCCTTTGACCGTGGCGTCGTTCGCCACGATGAGGATCTCGCGACCGTGCACGCGTCCAACGCCCGTAATCACGCCCGCGGAGGCGACCTCGTTTTTGTACTGATCGCAGGCGGCGAGAGTGGAGAACTCCAGGAATGGGGTGCCGGGGTCCAAAAGGCCCTTGACGCGGTCGCGGACCGGCAGCTTCCCGCGTTCGAGATGGCGCTTGCGATGGTGCTCGGGACCGCCGAGCTTGATCCGCTCCATGCGTTCCTTCAGGTCATCGACAAGTTGCCTGTTGTGCTCGGAGTTCTGTTTGAACTCGGCGGATGAGGTGTTGGTTTTCGATTCAATGCGGAACATGGTGTTTGATTTGTTGGATAGAGCAATTGGGAATCAGCAGAGTCAGGCGCACAGCCGGTCGCACAGTCGGGCGCACATGCCGTGCGCCCCTACGAGGTTGCATGCGCACGATGGGCGGACGGGTGGGTGCACATGCCGTGCGGCGCGACGATGGTTCACACGCGTATGATCAGGCGCACAATCAAGCACACAGGTGGGCGCCCGTACGGAAATTCACATGCCGACGACTTTGTAGCCGTAGGCCAGCACGCCGCCTTCCCCGACCGATTGGATCTTCCGGAACTCGATCTTCACCTTCATGCCGATCTTGATCTCCTCCAAGGGAGTGTCGGCGATCTGGGTGGTGATTCGCGCTCCGGGGGCGAGTTCCACGATGCCCACCGCGAACGGTCGCTGGTCCTGAAACTGACTTCCGGGCGTGTGGATGATCGTGAAGGTCAGAAGCTCGCCCTCATCGGGGAGCTTTCGGATTTCCATGTCCGTCTTGCCGCAGCAGCAAATCAGCCGGGGCGGGAAGTGGTATCTATCGCACTCCTTGCAGTAGCCGGCCTCGAGCCGATACCGCTGCGGAATGAACCTAGCATACCTTGCCGGGGTTACACTTTCGAAACTCATGATTGCGCCTCCAGGATTGTCACAACACAGCTACCGCCGGAACCGCCCATGTTCTGAGCGAGTCCGATCTTCGCGCCCTCGACCCGGCGCTCTCCCGCTTCGCCGCGAAGTTGCTCCACGAGGGCGTAGATCTGGGCTGCGCCGGTGGCTCCCACCGGGTGACCCTTGCTTTTCAGTCCGCCCGATGCATTGATCGGAATCCGCCCGCCGATCTTCGTCTCGCCCGCCTCGACCGCCGGACCGCTCTTTCCTCGCTTCACGAATCCGAGCTCCTCCATGATGATGAGCTCGGCGATTGTGAAGCAGTCATGGACCTCGGCGAGATCAATGTCATCCGGACCTTTTCCAGCCATCTTGTAAGCCATGTCGGCGGCGTATTTTGTTGCGTCCATCCCGGCAAGATCAGCGCGAGAGTGGAGAGCAATCGTGCTTGTTGCCTGTCCAACACCGATTATCTTGATGATCGGCTTACCAAGCTCCCTGGCCTTCTCGACCGTGGTCAGAACGACCGCTGCGGCTCCGTCCGTGATCGGAGAGCAGTCGAGAATGTTCAAAGGCTCGGCGACCTTGACCGAATTGATGACATCTTCGACCGTGGGCTTAATATGATACTGCGCGAGCGGATTGAGGAAACCGTTCTCGTGGTTCTTGACCGACACCATGGCAAGCTGCTCGCGAGTGGTGCCGTACTTGGTCATATGCGCACGGGCCATCATGGCGTAAAGCCCCGGGAAAGTGATCCCGTTGTATGCCTCCCATTCCTGGTCGCAGGCGGTGGCGAGCGCGAAAGTCGCGCCATCGCCTGAAATGTCGGTCATCTTCTCGACACCGCCGGCGAGGACGATATCGGAGAATCCGCCGGCGACTTCCATGAAGCCCATCCGTACGGCGATACCGCCCGATGCGCATGCCGACTCGACGCGGGTGGCCGGGATGGGGGTCACTCCGAGGTAATCGGCCATTACACTCCCAAGGTGTTCCTGGGAGTTGAAGAGGCCGGATGTCATGCAACCGATATACATGCTGTCGATGTGATCGACACCGGCGTCATTGATAGCGAGCAGGGCGGACTCCACGAAAATATCGCGGAGGTCTTTCGCCCAAAGCTCGCCCCATTTCTGCATTCCTATTCCAACAACTGCTACGTCTCGCATGGTTGAAAGCCTCCGTTATGTGCTTCTC
>CBDUXL010000159.1:0-7911 GCA_965371155.1 uncultured bacterium
CAGAACCGCGCGCGTCAGCAAGCGGACCTTTCCGACTGTCTGCGTTATTTTCATTCCCAGAAAGAATCATTTATAATCCGGTATCATGGGAGCATGGCTCACGATCGTTTTCTGGGTCCTCGCGGTTCTGGCCACCTGGATGACCGCGACCGCGATCATTGTCCTGAGGGCCCGACGTGACCGCCTGGAGGACATGACCAACCTCTACGAGCAGGTGGTCGGCGCCGTCCGGGCGGGCGACCTCCCGCGCGCGGTTTTGCTTCTGGAGGGCGAGCCGGGCCCGCTCGCGACACTCCTGTCGAGCATCCTCACCGAGGCCACCAAGTTCACGCCCAAGCTCAGGGTGGCCTACAAGATCACGCTTGAAAGCCTCAAGCGCCGGAGCCTGGTCACCGTAAGCCCGTTGAGGGCCGTCATGATTCTCGCGTTGATATTCGGCGTGATGGCGTTTCTGTCTCCACTCGCTGCGGTTTTCCAGGGCGCGACCCCGGTTTGGACACATACTCTGGCGATCTTCATTCTATCGATGGTGATAGCGCTGATCGCCCAGATTCTCTATGCCGTGGCCGCAAGGCAGGATCGCGAGAACCTGATCGCCGCGGGTGACATGGGCAGGAATCTTCTTACTGTCCTTCTGGGCAAGGGTTAGCTTCATACGGCTCAGCAGGAGCTTCATACGGCTCAGCAAGAGCTTCGCCCTCCCACGCTTCACGAACCTATTTCCAGTGCAAAAAACCATGTCTGCAGATCAAGCTACGCTTCTGCTGCACATCCGAAGTGCGCCGTTTGTGTGCTATACTGCCGCTTCCGCCGGGGGAGGGGGACATGGAGGTCGGCCAGTCTTCGTGGATCCGGCGGTTGCAGACACGCAGTTATCATGCAAGTAGTAATCGCAGGAGGCGGGCCGGCAGGGACAACCTGTGCCCGAACGCTCGCCAAAGCAGGTATTCGCGCTGTAGTCATCGAAGCGCTGCCGACCGGCGAGAAACCGTGCGCCGGCGGCATCCCCTCCATGCTGCTCAGGCGGTACAGCATCCCGGAGCTTCTCATTAAGCAACGTGCGACCAGGGCGACTTTTGTCGGTCCGTCCGGCATCAGGGTGCCCGCGAATTTCCCGGATGGAATGTTTATCGCCACGGTTATGCGGGGTGAGTTCGACAGGCACCTTCGATGGGCCGCCGAAGACGCCGGCGCCAGGGTGGTTCGCGGTAGAGTCGTTAGCTACGAGGTAAAGGGTTCTCAGCTTCTCATACACTACAACGGTCCTGATGGAAACCTGCGCACCACGGAAGCGGATTTCCTCATCGGAGCCGACGGCGCGAACAGCAGAATCGCCAAGCTCACTATGGGCGCACCTCTCCCATCGGTTATCGGCATTCAGGAGGAGATTACGCTCCCTCCCGAGAATATCGAGCGCCTCGAAAACTCCTGCATTCTCAACTTCTCCAACGCCGTCAGTCCCGACTATTATGGATGGCTTTTCCCCAAGGGCGATCGAGTTTCCGTCGGGATCGGCACCCACCTTGAAAACCGAGCCGAGCTTGATCGGCTTCTCGGACGCATGAAGGAAATGCATGCGGATGTGCTTGAGGGTGGGGAGACCGTCAGGAGAAACGGAGCGTTGATTCCCGCCGGGCAGTACCCTCAGCACGGCTTCGGAAGGACTATGCTCGTCGGTGATGCCGGGGGATTCGTCCTGCCCGCATGCGGCGAAGGAATCTATTTTGCGATGCGATCCGGCGAACTGGCGGCGGAGACCATCGCTGCAATCGGCAAGGAGCGACCCGATATCGTTGTTGCCCGCTATACCGACCTCGCCAATGCCGAGTTCAGGCCGATTTTCAGGTATTTCTCAAAAATCGCGCGCATTACATACCGGTCCGCCACGAGCAGGGAGATGTTCGTTCGACTCGCGCGCGACAGGTTCATGGCTCGAAAAATCCTCAGCGCCTGGGCGGAGAAGCATCGTGTCCCGACGCCGTTTTTCAAGAAGCTGCAGGTGGCCGCCAAAGTTCTGATGTTGCGCCTGGAAGTGGCGACCTCGGTTGCCGATCAGCCGGGTTTCGGTGAATGATCCTTTTTCCCTTCCAGTCAATCTGAGGAGATTAGCTTGCGGTCACGTTCCGACGTGGATATCATCATTACCTGTACACCGCGGATGCGGAGGTCATTTCTATGAATTTCCTACGCTCACCTGTAATTCCGACACTCCTTCTGATCGCACTTGTGCTCGGATGCACCGTGCACTCGAGATACAAGACACGCACCTTCATGACAGATGAAGAGCGTGAGGAGATCGAGCGCGTCTATTCAGGCCCATCGGATGACGAGAATGGCGACGAGGAGGCAACGGAGATCGAGATTGAGCCCTTCATGCGGGGTTACCATGGACCGGCGATCAGGGTCAACGACCTGGAAATCGAGGCCGATGATATCCGCGATCTGTACGAGTACCTGGCCTCCTTCAAAGACCAGGAAGCAGATACAACGAAGCGCGAAGCGTGCATGAACTGGATTCAGGCCTACGCGGTGATGAGCCAGTGGCCGGAAACGATTGATACGGCCCGGACCCGTATCGAAGGGATTCAGCAGCAGGTTCTTGATGGCGCTGATTTCAGGTACCTTATCGTCGAAAACTCGCAGGAGCCGGGCTCAGAAGAAACAGCCGGCGATCTTGGAACCTTCGGGCGGGGAGGCGTGCCGACCATTCTCGAAATGCGCTCGTTTACTGAGCCGCTGAATCGACCCAGCGAACCGTTTCCAACCACTTACGGATGGCACATCGTGGAGGTCCTGGAAAGAAACACCGACGAAACGGATGATCCGACCGTGCACGCTCGTCACCTGCTCCTCTTTCACGGCCTTGATCCTGAAAACAGCGAGGAGATTAAGGCCAACTCCTTCAGGTGGATGAATCTTGCCGATGTTGAGTTGCTCGTTGAGGAGCTGTCCGAGATCCTCCCCAACTACCCAATGGCGACGGAGTTCTAGTGATTTGCCCTTGAAGTCCGGATTGGAAATCTTTGGAGATAGACCATGCAAAATGTGAAGCATTCATTCCGTGAAACAGCTATTGCTGCTGCGATAGTGCTGTCGCTTTTGATGCTGGTTGCCGCCATCGATAGTGCGCGCATTCCGTCCCCGGCTAACGATTTGGACGAGCTCAACGCTCTTCTTGACGAGTTCGAGGATGCCTACTCCGGGAAGCGGGTAAATGATCTCAGACAGTTATTCTTCGCCGACGCGGTGATTGCCTATGATCTGGACGAGGGTCAGACTACGGAAGTCCGCAGCCTCGAAGCATTCCTTCAGAGCACATCGGAGCATGTCTTCCAGCTTAATGAAAATATCTCGGATACTCTGACCGATAGGGAAATTGTGGTGTACCGCAACATAGCATACGCAATATGCGATTACTCCTATGTCTCCGACAACAAGACCGCCCGCGGCATCGATATCTTCACTTTCTTCAAGCAAAGGGATCGGTGGCGGATTCTCAGTCTTCAGTGGACCGGCGACGAAGCAGTCAACGTCCATTCGGGCTACTGAACTACTCAAACATGTGGACTTGAGGTCGTTGTTCCCGGACGATCTCTCTGTTAAACTGCGCTTCTTGCCTCTATTCGGAAGTCGCGGATCGGCCCGGAGGGGTGGGCGAGGTCAGGATGAAACAAGTCTACCTTTGGGCAGCCAGGCTTTGGTTGGTCCAGGTCATTACCGGCCTGCTGCTTGTTGTCTATGTTGTTGTCCACACCATCGACAACGGCGCCATCCTCATCAGTCAGCAACTATATGAGGACGCGCTTGCCCTGTGGCACAGCCTGCCCGGATGGCTTTATGCGCTTATGGTTCTCGGCCTTGCCACGTTTTTCGTGATCCACATGGCGAACGGCATTCGGATTGCTTCGAAACCTTACAAGCAGGTCGAGATCTCCTGGAAACACAACTGGATGCTCAAACATCCCGGCACCGGCTTCTGGTTCACCCAGGTCCTTACCGGAAGCCTGGTGGCGATTTTCGGAGTGTGGCACTTAATCGTCCAGCACGGGGCGGATCAGACCACGACTGCCGCTCAGAGCGCGGCAAGGGTTACTCCGATCGTCTATCTTGCTTACTTCGTCTTCATCGCGGCAATTATGTTCCACTCGTTCAACGGCATCCGGTCGGTGCTTCTCAAGATGGGAATAATGACCGACAAGGCGAAGGAGAACATTCTAATCGGCCTCATGGCCTTGCTTTTCATCATTTTCTTCCTGATCGGCGTGCTCAGCATTGGGAAGTTCCTCGCATCGCCGGAAACGTTCCCTGTTGACGAATCACGGATGCACGGACAGGGAGCCGGCTCAGTTGAAATGGTTGCCGATTTCTGCATGTCCTTTGAAGGGGGCAGGAGTCCGGCGACGGTTGGTCCGGTTGATCCGGAAAGGATGGCTTAGAAGGTTCGCGCTATGCATATCTTCGACTACGATGTCGTTATCATAGGCGCAGGGCTTGCCGGCGAGCGTGCGGCTATTGCCGCTCACAGTGAAGACGCTTCGGTAGCCCTGGTCTCTATTGTCCAGCCCCGACAATCTCATTCCAATGCCGCGGAGGGCGGCATCCAGTGCTCGCTCGACAACATGGGCGAGCATTCCGCCGGTGATGGCTGGAAGCTGCATTTCGATGACACGGTTCGAGGCAGCGACTGGGGCGCGGACCAGGACGTTGTCGAGCGCATCACCAAAGCCGCCCCCTGGATAGTCCGGGAGGTCGAGTACTGGGGTGCTCCATTCAGTAGAACCGAAGAAGGGAAGATCGCCCAACGGAATTTCGGCGGGACAAGCGTATGGCGAGCCGCATTTGCTTCGGATTTCACCGGGCATGCGCTTCTCTATGCCTGTGATCAGGAGGTCATCCGCCGCGGAATAGATGTCTTCTGTCGCGTACAGGTCATTTCGCTCATCCTCAATCAAACCCGTGTAATTGGATGTGTCGCGCTGGACCTCCGTACGGGTGAGCTGCTCGTTTTCAATGCCAGAAGCACGATTCTCGCGACCGGCGGCTCTGGCCGTCTGTATTCCGAATCCACCAATGCGGTCATCTGCCGCAGCGACGGGCAGTCCATGGCATACCAGACCGGAATCGTGCCCCTCGGGAATATGGAGGCGATTCAGTTCCATCCCACTGGCCTTTATCCGATCTGGATTCTTCTCACCGAAGGATGTCGCGGTGACGGCGGCGTTCTGAGAAACAAGGACGGTCACGAGTTCATGTGGGACTACGCGGCCAAGAAAGGCAATCTTGCCAGCCGCGACGTGGTCAGCCGAGGAATGATGAGCGAGATTCGCGCGGGCAGGGGTGTCGAGGGGCCGTTCGGCCCGCACCTCTGGCTCGATCTGACCCACCTCGGCTCCGAAAAAATCGTGACTCGCCTTCGGGATGTCCACGATATCTCGCGTGATTTCGCCGGCATCGATGTCGTAACCGAGATGGCGCCGGTCAGACCGGTTCAGCACTACACGATGGGCGGGGTGAGGACCGATATCGACTGTCGCGCGAAGGGTGTCCGGGGACTCTACGCCGCGGGCGAGTGCGCCTGCTGGGATATGCACGGCTTCAACAGATTGGGCGGGAACAGCACGCTTGAAACGCTCGGGGCCGGTTACTTCGCAGGCACAACCGCCGCCAAAGAAGCGAAGGAGAGAACCGCCCAGTCGGGAGACCTGCCGGCAATTCATGACGAAATCAAGCGCCAGAATGAGCGCATAGAGAACCTGGTCTCCCGCGACCCGGAAGAGCACCCGAATATGCTGGAAGCCGAGATGGCTGAAGTTATGACCAATCACGTGGGCATCTTCCGCAACGGGGAACTTCTGGAGCAGGGAGTAAACAAGCTTCTCGACCTTCGCGCGCGGGCGGAGCGAATCGGCCTGAAACACAAGGTTGTCGGACGGAATCTCGAGCTCGAGATGGCGCTCAGACTGCCCGGGATGATCGACCTGGCGCTCACGATCGCCCAGGGAGCGCTGGTCCGCACCGAGAGTCGCGGCGCTCATTATCGGGAGGACTACCCGAGTCGCGACGACGAAAACTGGTTGAACAGAACTCTTGCGTACAAGCAGAAGGACGATTACCTTCCCAGGCTTGAATACGAAGACGTTGTGCTCACACACCTGCCTCCGGGCGATCGCGGCTACGGCGAGAAAGCCCCCCCGCCTCCTCCCGAAGAGAAACAGGATGAGAGCGAGCAATAAACGTCTGCAGATGGACCGCAAATGGCAAACAGGACTCTGACATTCAGAATATTCCGTCACGATCCCCGGGATCCGGAGAGCGAGCCGCACTACGATACTTTCCAATTGGAGGATCGCCCGTACTTTTCCGTGTATCTCGCGATGAACGAGATCCAGACGGAGCATGATCCCGGCTTGTTCTACGACATCTGCTGCCGATCAAACGTCTGCGGAAGCTGTGCGGTGAATGTCAACGGGCAGCCGAAACTGGCGTGCAAGACCCAGACCGCCGACCTCCCGGACTTAGTTGTGGTCGAGCCGCTCAGGTACTTCGACCATATCAAGGATGTCGCCACCGACAAGGGCCGCTGGTTCATGGAGATGGCCCGCAGACTTAAAGCGTGGCTGCACACGTCGCGACCGTTCAACGAGAAGCTCGAACATATAATAAGCGAGGACGAGCGTATCCCGGTCTATGAGGCCGAGCGATGTATCGAGTGCGGAATCTGCATCGAGGCTTGCGGCGCTGCGCATCTGAATCCCAATTACCTCGGACCTGCGGGGCTCAACCGGGCGTATCGATTCCTGATCGACACTCGCGACGAGCGCAAGCTCGACGATATGGCCGTGCAGTTGTTCACCGAGGAAGGCCTGTTCGGATGCGAGGCCATGCTCGGCTGCCGCAATTTCTGCCCGAAGGAAATCTCCCTCCCGTATCATTTCGGAATTCTCCGACGAAGAATTGTCCAGCGCGCATTGTCGTTGAGGTAAGGGTAAGGGCGCGCGCCCCGCGCCCCTACGAGCGTAATATTCACCTATCCACCAAATCGCACAGCAATCTCGATAAATCACCGGGGACATGCCATTTTTCTCCAGTGATAAACCTGACTTTACCATTGCATGTCAAGGGAAAAATGCCTTGTCCCCGAAGCTAGTGGGGGGGACACCTGCATTTCGGGGACGAAATGAGGTGTCCCCGAGAGGAACCGGAAAATGCTTCCTGCTTTCTGAGATTGGTCTGAAATGTGCCACCCACAAACTCGTTTGTGGGTGCATGGTTTGCTTGTGTAATTGCTGTCGCGAAACTGGCTGATTGATTGACCAATGTAAGGGCGCGTGCCCCGCGCCCCTACAAGCGCATCACCTGTCCACCAAATCGCACAGCAATCTCGATGCCTCGCCTATCGGGTCGTCCTCCATTGTTGCCTTTCTCAACTCGGCCAGCTCCGCTCGCATGTGACCCGCCAGCGCCGGATCATCCAGAAGTTCCGTGCACGCAACATACATGTTCGGAAGCGTGAACCTCGACTGAATCAGCTCCTTTATCACTTCCCTGCCGGCAAGCAGATTCGGAAACGCAACGTACGGCAACTCCTGAAACAGCCGCCTTGCCAGGCTGATCATCCATTCGCTTGTGACCTTGTAAAAAGTCACGGCTGGAACGGCCAGAATCAGCGCCAACTGCACGCTGGTTCCCGACTTGAATATCAACAGATCGCTTGCCGCCATCAGGTCGTAACAATCATCCGGAACGAACTCGATATCCCCTGCAAGCTCGCCGAACCCTCGCCTGATAAAATTCTCAAACTTCGGACTCGGAACCGGGCAGTAGAACCAGAGATCGCCGTACCTTTTATTCAGACTCTCGACAAGCTCCAGCAAGATCGGCATGTGGTACCTAAGCTCATGCAATCTGCTG
>CBDUXL010000160.1:0-7893 GCA_965371155.1 uncultured bacterium
TGCCGTCGACCGTCGACTGTCCGGTGCCGTAGCGATTGTCGAAGAAATGCTTGGTCTGAGCGTCGTTGACGGCGACAATCGGCACCGGAAGTACGCCGTCCCGAGCCATCGCGCGAAGGCGAATCACGCCCGTGGTGGTCTCCTCGGTGCCGCCGATGACACCGTCCAGCTTCTCCTTGCGGTCTTTGATGAGTGTTGAGACCAGATCGCAGCCATCGTCCATTGTGACGTGCGGGCCCGGATCGATGCACAGATTGATGTGCTTGTAGTACAAGTCCCGATCGGCGCCGTGAACTGCGTTCACGTCCACATCGAAATACTTCACCAGCGCCGCCGCCGTGTCGTCCTGCGTGGAAAGCGGGTTTGATGCGCACAGATACACTTCCGCGCCTCCACCAACCAGCACCCGCATGAGATTGGCCGTCTCGGTTGTTACATGAAGACACGGGGAGAGCACCATTCCCTTCAGCGGCTTCTCGCGTTCGAAACGCTCATGGATGATCTTGAGCACAGGCATCTCGGTCCATGCGTACTCGATTCGGTTCAGTCCCTGCTCGGCAAGTTCAGGATCAGCAATATCGGACATAGTCAGCTCCTTTCGAGCTCTCAATCATGAAAAAAGGAAAGGGAATATTACATGAAATCAGCGAGTCCTGCTAAGTATAACTACCTGAGCATTCCCAAAAGGAGGGTCTGCTCTTCTCGCAGATATTTGCCGGTGAAAGAACCATTATTGATGCGTCGATGGATCGGCGATAGACGGCATGTGCTGATCGACTCTTTGATCTCTATATTTTGATTACTTGGTCAATAATGCCCCTGCCCGATAAGGGCTGTCAGGCCCGAAGCGGGCGCCAATCTGATCGAGAGCTATTATATAGGCTGGAAGGGCTGCATGTCCAGAAACGGTCAAAATGTCCGCCCTGTTGACCGGAAGGGCATGTTAATCTGGGTTGATGGTTTAGCGGAGGGGCATGAAATGGGTGAATCCCGGGGTTCCAGAAGACCTGAGAACGCTATTGTAGAGCGCCGGATGAGGTGTCAGCACATGCTTACAGTCGGCAGGCCATGTCGGATTTGAAGGATGGCACACTGGTTGCAGATGCTTGGGTGGGGTAGGAGAAGAGGAGTTAGGTCTAATTATATACAAGCTCTCTAAGACCCTGGCCCACCTTGATAAGTAGAGGTGGGCTTGGTCATTTTTTTTATCCTGAATTCGTTCTGTGTCCAGGCTGGGAGAACGGTCTACGATAGCTCCACGCCGTTAATGACCAGAAGAAATCGGCAGCCCAGCAGACGACATGCCTTCCGAACCATGACCATCCGGGAGGTGAAAATCTCGAAATACTCCATGACGCTCGCGATTGCCGTATCAATGGTCACATCGAGTTTAATCAAGCGCTCGTGCGCGTCAGCATCTAATCTGCAGCGCTTGGAAGCCAGATTGACCCGATCGTGGATGTCCTGTGTAGCGGGGTCCGGGTACCGCACCCTCGAGCGATGCACATCGGTTTTGTCGGCGATAACCAGGCATGCGCCGGTCTCATCGACAGGAATGCCGGTCTCCTCCTCGTGGTTGCTGATAGCCATCAGAACCGCACAGATGTCGTCGTAGTCGATCCCGTGATCCACAAGGATCGGGTAGATCATTACGGCAGACGAAATACCGTGCATGTGACGTCCGAGCATGTTGCCGATATCATGCGTCAAGCCGGCCAGGTATGCCCGTTGCGCGAGACGTTCGGTATGGCCGAGGTTGAGCGCCATATCATGGGCACGCTGGGCCACGAGCCGGGTGTGGCGACGCCCGTGCTCCGTATAGCCGATAGCATCCAGATACCTGTCGGCCGCACGGATCAAGGCCTGCAAGCGTGGATCCTCCGCCACCGCTACCGCCAGTTCCGCATCGAGAGGTTTGCCGGTCGGTGCCCGTTCATTTGGCATGGAATTGATGCTGCTCATAGCAAGTCCCCTGATCCTTGCAGGGGAGCCATATAGTGACACATTATCGTCCCGCTGTACAAGCCCGGATTGCACGGTCATATGGCCTGAAGTCAATATCATCAAATCTTTGCAGGATATCGAAAAGGCCATTGCCAGATGAGTCCAGCTTGGCTATCATCTCTCCCCGGTATGAGCGATGCCGGTGAGCAACTAAACCTGTTCGACATCAGTAAAGATTTCCCGCAGCCATCCGCCGATCGGGTCCGGCAGGTTGAATCAACGGTCATCACGATTGCGCGCTCCTCTGGTCTGGGAGTCAGGAGCATCCGATGGAAAAACAACCGTCGCGTGATGGCGTCAATCGGGAAGGGCGGAGTCCTTAATCTGCACGTAATTTACCAGAGGGCTGAAGAGGAAGACCTTGTAGCCCTGGCGAATGTCCTCAACGGCAATGCTCGCGCACAAGATCGTGGAAGATTCGAGCGCTTTATCGAGAGCTATCTTCCCAGGGAGCTTGGCGAGGGAAAAAGCCGCCTGATCGTCCTCCCTCCAAAGGGGCTTTTCCACGACCTGAACCGCGCGCTTGCCACGGTCCTTCCGCTGCTGGATGAACCTCTTAATCCAATGCCGCAGGTCGGGTGGTCGAAGGTTCGGGTTGGAAGGCGGGGGATAACCTGGGGAACGCATCGCGACACAACCGACGGTCCGCTGGTCATGGTGAACGCCGTGCTGGACGCTCCTGATGCGCCAAACTGCGTGGTGGAGCATATCGTGTGGCACGAGCTGTGTCATCAGGCTGCCCCGCCGGAGAACGGTTCAAACAACAGAAGAAAAGTTCACTCGCCGGCATTCAGGAACCTTGAGAATAAGTACCCTCGCCGTAAAGAAGCGGAGGACTGGTTGCAGGAAAATGTAGCAAGGCTAATCAAGCGGTATATCAAGCAGCGGTAGATGGATTACGACAAGGCGGTCTTGGCGAGTTTAAGCATGTCCTCGAGCATGGTTTTGAGATAAGGCAAACGTTTGTATTCGTTGGCGGGATCCAGTTTCAAGAAAAGAGCAGGACCATCCACTGCTTTTATGTAATCTCTCTTCTCTTTCTCCCGGTATAGTCTCCTCAAAAGAGCGCCAGGCGGCTCGTCAAAATCCACCGTCTCCGGTTTCGCTGCTCTTCCCGGCAAAGCTTTCCGCACGGAGGGAGGCAGCAGCCGAGGGTCGCTGAGCAACCACGCCTCAGTTTCGTGCACCGCGAAATGCATGAGGAATCTTTTGTCTCCAACTTTCTTCTCAATGTGGTATCGAGCCCATTTGCACTTGTCCAGGATTGAAGCCTTGTCATCGGGGATTGTGAGGGGCAATCCGTAAAGGTCCAGCAGACCGACGACTGCGATTATTTTGTCCTGCTTGGGACTCTGAAGATGCTCCTCTGCCTTCTTGATAAGGTCATCGACATTATCAACTCTAACTGGCGCCACCTTTACAGGCTGTGACAATCTGGGGTCCAACCATTTCTTCAGAAAACGCCCGACGCCCTTCTTTTCTGTCTTTCCCTCCACAAGCAGGATGAACCTCATTCAATAGCCTCCAACCCGCCCGTCCGGAACAACTCACCAAGCTTGTATTTGCTCAGCCAATACTCAAGCGATTCACCGGAAAGAGTCCTGAGCTTCGTCTCACCATCATCCCATTCCATTACCGTCGTTGTCGGCGTTACTTCATCAAAAGCATCGAGGAACGCAGGAGAGTGAGTGGTAAGCACCACCTGCGTCCGCTTAGACGCCGCGGCTGCTAGTCCAGCGATGATCGGGAACATTGAAGGATGGAGACTAGTATCTGGTTCCTCGATAGCAATTAGCGGCGGGGGATCCGGATCCAGCAACGCAGCAACCACGAATAGAAATCTTAGTGTGCCGTCCGAGAGAGCAGAAGGAGGTTGATCCCAGGTCAGGTTCCTCCACCTAATTCGCATTTGGATAAGTTGGTCTGCGGCAGGTTGGAATGACAACTCCTCGAAGTCATCATCAAACGCTGCCGCCATAGCTCGATTCAATTCATTCTCGAATTGTCTGTTTCCCGTGTATAGCGTGTGAAGAAAATTGATTAGGTTCTCGCCACTCGACTGGAGGCCCCTCTCGTGACGCGTCACCGCTGGTTTTCTGATCTCTGAGTCAGCATCTGTACGAAAGTCATGATGAATCATCCATCGACTCAAGTATGTGGCAAAACGATAGAGCGAAGGATACTCACCCAAGAGCTGTCTCCCCATGCAAAGCGACGTTTCGTCTTCCGGCAACTCATCTGCTGTGATGTCCTGCTTTTTTGGCTCCCTCTCAGATCTAACCCTTTGCTCCATATTCGATTCAAGTGGATCTGTCTTACCCAGCTCAAAGAGATCCCGCGCTAACCCGCGTTTAGCTGCATCCGCTGCATATTGTCTGAGTTCCTCTTGGACAATCGTCGACAAATCAACCTGATCCACCGGAACATAGCCTTCTCCTTCTTTGCGCTGCCAGTTGGCAATCTCTTCCGCACCAACCACGAATCTGCTCGTATCACCGAGTCTTGCTAACTCTACTGAATACTGTACGGTCTCTGACTCTCCACTGAAGCTTTCAGACTCAGTGAGTTCGGTGAGAAGGTTCAACTTGACAGCCTCTGCTCTTCCATCCCACACAACAGGCCCCATCCCTCCTTCTCTCTGAATATATTTGCTGAGCTTCCCGCGTGCACTCACAGACAACATCTCAAGAAGCCGGAGAAGGTTCGTCTTGCCGCTGCCATTGGGGCCTATGAGCACATTCAAGTCCCCCGGCTCCCAGACCACACTTTTTAGGGACTTGTAACCTGCGACTTTCAAGCGATGTATCTTCATTGTCACTCAAACCTCCTCTGATTTGCTCCTCCGCTGCCTAAACCCCAGCCATTGATTCTGCTTTCAACTCATTATACAACTCAAGAGCTTCCTTGGGTTTATTGCCGTCATGGACGATCGACCTTACCGCCTGGATCATCGCGAGCGGATGCGGGTCCTGGAAAATGTTCCTTCCCATGTCGCATCCGACCGCGCCCTGTTCGATCGCCTGGTAGGTCATCTCGAACACATCCATCTCGGTCTCGACCTTCTTGCCGCCGGCGATCACGATCGGCACCATGCAACTCGATGTGACCTGCTCGAAATCATCGCAGAAATAAGTCTTCACAAAATGCGCGCCCTGCTCGGCGGCGATCCTGCACGCTAGAGCGAGATACCGCGCGTCTTTTTTTCCGAGCTTGCGTCCGACCGCGGTGACTGCCAGCACCGGAATGCCGAACTCCTCGCCGAGATCGACAAGTTCGCTCAGCGCTTCGAGGGTCTGGCGCTCATGTTCGGTGCCGACGAAAATCGAGAGCGTGATGGCGGATACATTCAGACGGACCGCGTCCTCGAAGCTGACCGTCAGCCCCTCATCGGGGAGAACATCACGCTCAATCGATGTCGCGCCCGACATCCTGAGCACAACCGGTATGTCGCTCTGTGGCGGGATACAGTTTCTGAGAAGGCCGCGCGTGAGCATCAGAGCGTCGGCGTGCGGCATAAGCGGCACGATCGTTTTCCCGGGTTCCTCAAGACCCCTGATCGGCCCGAGGAAGTACCCGTGATCGATCGCCAGCATGATCACGCGATTGTCCTCCGGCTGGATGATGCGGCTAAGCCTGTTTTTTAGTCCCCAATCCATTCTATTGGCCTCCGTAAGTGTCGTTTATCTATGCGCTGATGAGCGCAATTATATCAATTCGGAACCCCGTGCGGGTAAAGCATAATTTTGAGCGACTTATCCGCCTTTGCTGTCAATCGGAAACCCTCCTGCGCCTCCTCAAGCGAAAGACGATGGGTAATCATATCGCGGACATTCACTTGCCCTGTCCTGATAAGGCTGAACCCCATCTTGGAATCCTCGGGCGCGCCCGAATACGAATGGATCACCGAGATCTCACCCGCCAGAAATTGCCCGAGTGGGATATTCATCGTTTGATCCGGGCCGCCAAGTCCGAAAACGAGAATCGTGCCGCCCTTTTCAACCGCGTCCATTGCCTGCTGAACGACCGGCGGCGACATGGCATTCAGGATGACAATATCCGCGCCCCAACCGTTGTTAATCTCGCGGAATTTCGCGGCGACATCATCCCTACCGTCCAGAACTGCATCCGCGCCGAATTCTTTCGCTCTCTCCTTGCGGTAATCGGAGATATCGGTCGCAACAATGAGACTCGCTCCCCAGGTTTTGGCAACCTGAAGGTGTATGACGCCCGCGATTCCGGAGCCGAGCATCAGCACTTTCTTACCCGGACGCATCCCGGCGAGCCTCTGGCCTCGAACCACACACCCGACCGGCTCACCGAATGCGGCGACCTCGAAATCCATGTCGTCCGGCATTCGGGTCGCGCCGAGACGGACCTGCAGCGGATGAACCCGCACGTACTCGGCGAATCCGCCGGGGTAGAAATGGACCTTCTTGAACGTGTCGCAGGTGGTTTCGTGACGGCTCACGCATCTCGGGCACGCGCCGCAGGGGACGTGATGGAAAACGAACAGCCGGTCGCCGGGTTTGTACTCCTCTACACCGGGCCCGACCTTCTCAACAATCCCGGCAAGCTCGTGCCCAAGAATTAAGGGCGCATACTTGACGCGGTAGAACTCGTGCACGTCGCTGCCGCAGATCCCGACCGCCATAACCTTGAGGAGCATCTCGCCGTGCCCGATTTCGGGCACGGGCGCTTCCTCGGTCCGGACATCATCGTTTCGGTAGTACATCGCGACACGCATAGCAATGGGGAGTTTAGCGGGTTTGGGGTGATGTGGCAAGCGCCGTGCCATAGGCATCCCTGCCTATGGACAAGCAAAAAACGGACAATTCAGCCCGTCTCAATGATCCCTATATCCAGGATGCCCTATAGCCTGCCCTGCTTCGCGAGCGTCCTCAGCGCCCTCATGCTGAGTTTGACCCTGACCTTCTTGCCGTCGATAATCAACCGCTTCTTTTTTACGTTCGGCCTGAACTTGCGCTTCGTGTGGCGCTGCGAATGGCTGATTGTATTGCCGGCCTTAGGTCTCTTTCCGGTTATTGAGCAAACTCTACTCATGATTGAACCTCTTTCCAGGAGGCCGAGCGTTTATACCATGTTTTACGCATTTATGCAAGGCCCATTCGGCCTGAATCCCGCACAATGAAGCCTTTGTTAATAGTATCGAATAAATGCCGGCGCTTTTCGATGCAGCGCAAAGTAGAAATGCCCGCCCATCTTGGGTATTGCGGATTCTCGTTTCTGCTGATAACATAGTTTGTAGTGGCATATCCGGTGCAAGTCATACACCTTCACCGCACCTCGGTGGCCTAGGTTTTAACCTGGGTCTTCAGGAGGCCCTGACATGAATCGATGGATGATGTTGCTCGCGACGCTTGCTGTTGCTGCATGCATTGCCATTGGCTGCTCCGGCGGCGGAAATCCTGTAACCCCGACCGCCGATCACGAGCTAACCTCAGAGTCAACTCGCACAGGACAGACCCATACCCACCTGTGGGGCTACTACGATGTCTACATCGACATCGAGAACCGGACTGCTGAAGCGGTTCCCAACCGCCAGGTGATGTTCGCGGTGAATGTCGTTCGGTTCATCAATGATCCCCCCTCCAACATGATCTCCCAGATTCTCAATGTTGTGCCCGGTTCCAGCTATGTCGACATCGATATCAACGTGACACTCAGACATCCGTTCCCCGGGCTGCATAAGTACGACGGTTACGATGTTCGGGGGGTCTTCGTGGGTGATGCTTCCGACATACTTTCCTACAACGGTAGCCTCGCATACCCGATTTTGGGCACTGACCAATATATGCTGGACGACCCGGTAAACGGCGACGGCGGCGGACCGGACGGCTACACGCGCTGGTACAATCCGACCGAATTCAC
>CBDUXL010000161.1:0-7888 GCA_965371155.1 uncultured bacterium
CCCGAAAATGGCATCAGGTGAATGGATCGGCGCATTTGCGCTGACCGAGCCGAACGCAGGCTCCGACGCCAGCAATATCGTTACTCGGGCGGAGGACAAGGGTGACCACTGGCTGATCAACGGTGAGAAGCAGTGGACCACCAACGGGGATATCGCCAAGGTCATTATTCTCTTTGCCACTGTCGACCCGTCCAAAAAACTCCAGGGCATCACACCATTCATAATTGAAACCGATATGGAGGGTTTCTCAACCGGGGCGATCGAGCGCACCATGGGCATACACGCCTCGCACCAGGTTGTTACCCGTTACGACAATATCAAGGTCCCGAAAGAGAATGTTCTGGGCGGTGAGAGGTTTATCGGTCGCGGATTCCAGGTCGCGATGGGTACTCTGGACGCCGGGAGAATCGGTGTCGCCGCCAGCGCGACAGGCGTGGCCACCAGGGCTTTGGAGGAAGCCGTGAAATACACCCAGGAGCGCGTGCAATTCGGGCAACCGGTAGCGAAGAACCAGGCGATTCAGTTCAAGATTGCCGACATGGCGATGAAAGTAAACGCCGCCAGGCTCATGACATATTATGTTGCCTGGCTTAAGGATCAGGGCATGAAGATCCTTCGGGAAGCCGCAATGGCCAAATGCTTCGCGAGCGATATTGCTATGGAGGTCACTCTCGATGCGCTGCAATGTCATGGCGGATACGGGTACTCGATGGAGTATCCAATGGAGAAACTGATGCGCGACGCGAAGATTCACCAGATCTTCGAGGGCACGAACGAGATCCAGCGTATTATTATCGCGCGTGAGGTGTTCAAGCGAGGAATCTTCACCCCGTTCGAGGAAATAGAGCGGGCCGTGGGCGCCAAAGCATGATTGAAACTGTCCCTGCAGCCGATAGGGAGGAACTACTGGGCTATCTGGCTGACCGGCGCAAGGCGGTCTTGGCCTATATCGAGCAGTCCGCTCTCCAGCACCTTGTGGCGGAACCTCATCTGAGGGACTTCCTTCTTTCCTATCCGCTTCGCGGTGGAAAAAGTCTGCGGCCCGCGTTAGTTGCATTGGCGGCCGGGGCTGTTACCGGTGAGGATGAGACCGAACGGACGCTCCCGCTGCAGGCTGCGGTGGAGCTTTACCACAATTGGACGCTCATTCATGACGATATCATCGATCAGGACGACCTCCGTCGAGGCAAGCCCAGCCTTCACAGGGAGATCGAGCGCGCCGTTCGGGAGTCGGATGATGACGCGGGCGCGGAGAAGTATGGTCGAGACATAGCGATCCTTGTCGGCGACCTTATGCACGGTTTTGTGAACCTGCTGGTGCTCAGGCTTGCCGACAGGGGAATTGATTCCGAGGTCGTTCTGAATTTGCTCAGGCTCATGCACGCTGAGCTGACGCCCGCGCTGGTGGACGGCGAGACACAGGATGTCCGCTTCACGCGAGAAGCGGTCGGCGAGATCAGCGAGGGCATGGTGCTGGAGATGCTGGAGGGCAAAACAGCCGCCCTTTTCGATTACTGCGGAACTGCGGGTGCTCTTGCGGGCTTGAACTCCACCAATGTGGCCGATCCGAAAGCCAAGGCTCTTGCCGGGTTCAGCAGACAGGCGGGTCTGGCTTTCCAGATCCAGGACGATATTCTTGGGCTGGTCGGCGACGAGGACAAGCTCGGGAAACCCCGTGGAAGCGATCTGAGAGAAGGAAAGCATACTTTGATTCTCCTGCATGCTTTCCGCGAGGGATCGCCCGAGCAGCTTGAGGTCCTCAGACCTCTTGTCGGCAAAAGAGACATAGCTCCGGAGGAAGTCGATCGCGCGGAGGAGATAATAAGGGAGATAGGCACAGTCGAGCACGTCAGTGCAATCGCGCGCGAATACATTGAAGGCGCGCTTCCGCTCCTGGAGGAACTCGATCCATCCCCCGCAAGGGACCTTCTTGCCGGGCTGGCAAGGTTCATGATCGACAGGGAATTTTAGTGGACCGGAACGATGGCGGCAGACGCACAAAATAACAGCAATCTTATCCCGGGAAAACCGCCGGGCTTCGTTGTGATTGTCTCAGGCGCATCAGGAGCCGGCAAGGGAACAGTTATTGAAGCGATGAAGAAACTTCGTGATGATTTCGTTCTTTCCATGTCCACAACCTCTCGTCCCACGAGAGGCGAAGGGGTCGTTGGGGAGCATTATCATCATGTTAGCGTTGAGGAGTTCCAGCAATTGATCTCTGAGGGGGCGTTTCTGGAGTGGGCGGAGGTTCATGGCAACCTGTATGGAACGAGGCGAGCGTGGGTGGAGGATAAGCTGGCGGAAAGCTGGATTGTTGTGTTGGAGATCGACGTTCAGGGAGCGCTTCAGGTAATGGAGCGCAAGATCGACCAGACGTCGGTGTTCATCACTCCGCCGGATCGTGAAGTGGCGTATGAACGGCTCAGGGGCCGCGGCACTGAGTCGGAAGAGGAAATCGAGCGGCGCATCCGCAACTCCAATTGGGAGTATGAGCAGATGAACCGTTTTGAGTACATTGTAGTCAATGAATCAGGAGAAGCGGACCAGGCGGCGGAGGCTCTGTCCGCCATACTGACCGCTGAGCGCGCCCGAACGGGCCGCTCGCTCGTGCGTCCCTGAAAGGGGCGCACAGAAAAGTCTAAGCGCGGGTTGAAAAATCCGCAGGGGGTCATAAGAAACATGCGCAAGCCGACCATCGATGAACTGCTCGAGAACGTAGACAGTGTCTATGAACTGACCATACTTGCTGCCAAGGAAGCCACTCGCATCCGGTTGAAGGATCGTGATGCCAAAGAGCCCCTTCAGCACGCTCTCGAACGAATCGCTGATGGGGATGTGAAGGGGAAATACCTTTCGCAGGAGGAAATGGTGGATTACGAGGCCAAGGAGCGCGAGCGTCGTGAGGCCGCAGCCGCCATGCGAGAGCGGGCTATTATTCCGGTCCCGTCAGCCGAAGTTCTTAGGGTAAAGAAGAAGTAGCCGCCACCGGCCTTGTATCGTGGTATATCGCTCATGCCCACTGTGCTTTTTGGAATCTCCGGCAGCATTGCCGCTTTCCGTGCCCTCGAGGTAATGCGCCTCCTGGTCTCGGACGGCGTTACCATCATTCCCGTGCTTTCAGAAGGCGGCGCGCGGTTTGTCACGCGGACCTCGGTCGAGGCTCTCGCTGGACAGAAGGCTATGACGGAGATCTTCCCGAAGAACTCACAGCAGGAAATCGAGCATATTGCTCTTACTCATCAAGCGGACCTTATGGTTACCTGCCCGGCGTCGGCCGATATTATCGCCAAGTACGCATCAGGTATTGCCGATGATCCCCTTGCGCTCGTTGCCCTGGCTTTCGGCATGCCGCACCTGATCGCTCCCGCGATGAACAATCGAATGTGGGAGAACCCGGCCACCATGGCAAATGTGGCTACTTTGAAAGAGCGAGGGTTCGAGTTCGTGGGGCCGGATAAGGGGGTTATGGCCTGCGGCGATGAAGGTTGGGGACGGCTTTCTCCCATAGAGGAGATTTACGGCAACATTAGGGCTGCTTTGGGTCGAGAGGGTCCTCTCGCAGGCAAGAGGGTGGTCATTTCGGCTGGTGCGACCAGAGAGCCCATTGACGACGTGCGGTTCCTGACGAATCGCTCTACGGGTAAGATGGGCCACGCTCTGGCTGTCGCGGCGAGGGACCTCGGCGCAGATGTTAGCCTGGTCTCCGCCTCGTCCACGATTCCGCTTTCGATTACGGCTGGGGTTATTGTTGAGAGAGTGGAGACCGCAACCGAGATGCGGGACGCCGTTTTCAGCGAAGCTGAAAACGCGGACTTAGTGATAATGGCAGCCGCTGTGGCGGATTTCGCTCCGTCCGAGCCGGCAGAGGGAAAAATCAAGAAAGAATCCGGAATTAAGTCAATCCCGCTTAAGCGCACACCGGATATCCTTGTTGAGCTGGGCAAGAAGAAGCGAGACGGACAGATTCTGGTTGGTTTCGCTGCGGAATACGGCGCTGAAGGTGTGGATGAAGCATTGCGGAAATGTCGCGAGAAGTCGTGCGACATTATCTGCCTGAACGATATATCGCGACCGGATATCGGCTTTGCTGCGGATGAAAATGAGATCACTCTCGTCTATCCAAACGGCGAGACGAAACAGCTCCCACGTGGCACGAAAGATCAGGTCGCAGCGGCAATAATGACCGAGATAGTCGGACTCATGTGATCCGGCAAAACCTTGGTTTCATCTTGGTTCAAGACGGGTTTTCAGGCAAGGAGAGAAGGAATGACATCAATAAATCTCAGACTGGTTGCTGCATCTGGGTTTGCATCGATCCTGTGCGCATTATTGCTCCTGGCACCGAGTCCGGGCGCCGCCCAGAGCGGATCGAGCGAGTTCATCAGCTCGCAGGTTGCGATCGTGAGCGGCGACATACTGACCGAACAGGAGCTCTTCTTTACGCTGATGAGAGAGTACGGCAATGGAATGGTCGACGATCTCGTCGAGAACGAGATTCTCGCAAGTCATGCGGATGAATTCGGCGTGGCTCTCGAACCGAACGAGGTCGAGGAGTACCTGAGCGCCGCCTATGCCGATGAGAAGTTTGACGCGCTGAGCGGCGCATTCGGCAGGGACGTGCTCGAGCGCGCCGTGGGCACAGAGCTTCTTGCTCTGAGGGTGGTGTCCGCGAAAATCGACCAGGTGATCTCGGCGCATGGTATTGAGATTACGGATGAAACGATCCGCGAGGTCTACATCAGCAAACTGCCTCTCTGGACCGAGCCCGCGGCGGTGCGTTTCAGCCTTATCGAGAGCGACACCGAAGCTGAAGTTGTCGCTGCCCGTCAGAGAATTGTGAACGGTGAGACGTTCGCAGACGTTTGTCACGACGTGAGCACTCATGCCGGTACCCGCGCATATGACGGCGATATTGGCGGACTGGTGCCTGAGGGCTACTCCTCCGGTGACCGAGTGCGTCTGGAAGAAGCTGCATTTGCGCTGAGTATCGGGAGCGTGAGTGAGGCGATCGAGGTCGAGGACAGGTGGTACATCATCATGCCCACCGAGAAGAGGGAGTACAACGAGCCGACTCTTGATGAATTGCGGGAGTACATCCATGCGGGGCTTCTTGATTCTGAGGTGGAGCCTTACCTCGAGGAGTGGCGGGCCGGCATTTGGGAAAGCGCGGACATTGAAGTCTCCTACCCGATTTACCTTGAGATTGGGGCGTCCTCATTCACTCCCGGTGCGGGTGGAAGTTTCATTGCGCCGACAGTGGCGATTGTCAACGGCAGGTCAATACCCGAGGGCGAGCTTTTCTTCCATCTGCTCAGGCAGCACGGGAGCCTGGTGATCGAGGCGCTGGTGGAGAATATATTGTTCGTGCAGGCGGGAGCTGCAATGGGGATTTCCAGGACGGAGACTGAGGCCGCCTCGCAGCTTGCGCAGATTTATGATTCCGGCAAGCTCGAACTTCTCTCAGCGGCGTTCTCCATGGATGCGCTGGTTGCCTCAGTGCAAAGGGAACTGACTGCGATCGAGGTAATGGGAACCAAGATTCAGGAGATCGTTGAGGAGCAGGATATCGAGATCACCGAAGATGAAATTCTGCAGTACTACCTGGATAATCTGAGTCGCTGGACACGTCCGGAGATGGTCCGGTTCAGCATAATCGTGCTTGAACTTGAGGAGGAAGCGGTCGCCGCACGCGCCCGGATTGCCGGGGGGGAGAGTTTCGAGGGTGTCTGCAGGGAGGTCAGCCTCGATGAGAACACCCGTCCTTACGGCGGCGATATCGGTGACTACATACCGAGGAACTTCGCGCGGGGGGAGAATATTGTCATCGAGGAAACCGCTTTCAACCTCCCGATCGGCGCTGTCAGCGACCCGTTCCAGGTCGGAGCAAGCTGGTTCCTTATCAAAGTGACCGACAGTGTGGATGCCTATGAGCCGACGCTCTCAGAGAAGAGGGAGGATATCTCGTTGAGGCTTCTCCAGGACAGGGTGGCGCCGTTTGTGCAGGGTTGGAGACGGAATCTCTGGGAAGCAGCAGACATTGAGGTCGTTTATCCCATCTACACCGACACCCCGTCGCCTGAGTTCAATGGTGGTGGGGACATGTGGACGGGAGATTAGGCAGGACGGATAATGAATGACACCGGCGAGGGCGACTCTGAGTTGCCCTTTTTTCTTCGCTGACAGCTTGTTGGTGGTATAATCGGCGTCCCCGCGTCGATTGCCGATGGGGAGAAAGGTGGACGTGGTTGCCCTATGAGCCAGGCGCTCGAGCCGTCCGGAAACGGTCTATCCCCCTTCTCGGAGTCTCAGTTGAGTCGAAAGCTCGTCCGGGTCGTCCCGGTCACCGGCGGCGCGAGAATCGGGTTTTCACTAACTTACTGGGTTCCCGAATACCTTCTGGACCAGGTCAATATCGGCAGCATAGTTGCCATCGGGGTGCGGAAGTCACTTAGAATCGGTGTCGTCGTCGCGTTTGAGGAATTTGATGAATCGATCGAAGCATCTCCTTTCAAGATAAAGGATGTACATGCGGTATATACGGACGAAGCACTCCTGGGACCCAAAGAGATCAAGATCGCCAGGTGGCTCGCTGGTTATTACGCGTGCAGTCTGCGAGACGCGCTTGCTCCCTTCACACCTGAGATTCGCGCGTTGCAGGCGACCACCGTGCTTGTCGCGCCCGATGCCGATCGCTTTTCGAAAGCCTTAAGCTCACTGGGTTTGCTTTTCGCAACCTCCGATGCTGTTTCCATTGAGGAGAGGCAGGACGGCTCTTTGCGCGTCTCGCGTGCCGAGCTTGTCGACGCTCTGAAAAAAGGTCTGATGACCGAGGAAAAGGCTGAGGATACCGTGTTTGGATGGGTGGAATCAGGAATTCTGAATGCTGAAATCGGTATCCGCACGAAAGTCAGTCAGCTCGGGAAAGGCAGCCATTTGTCGCTTACATCGGACGCCCGGAACGCCGATTGGTCGAAGCTGAGGAGCGACCGCCAACGCAAGGTGCTCGAACTTCTGAGCGAAGTCGGCGGGACTCTCGCACGGGAGGAGCTTGCTCGCGAGGTTCCACGCGCCCAGTCGGGTATAAAGGCTCTGGTGAAGAAAGGTTTCCTGGAGGAGATTGTCGATACGGCTCTCCTCCCGGATGCTAAGCTGCCTGATCCGGGTATCGCGTTGAGCAAGGCTCAACGGGAAGCTGTTGAATCAGTTGCGAATGCAATTGAGGAGGGTCGGTCTCAGACATTCCTGCTTTTCGGTGTCACGGGAAGCGGAAAAACCGAGGTCTATATCGAGGTCTGCAGACAAGCGCTAGCGGTTGGGAAACGTGCGATAGTCCTGGTGCCCGAGATCGCGCTTACCTACCAGACCGTCCGTCGTTTCATGCAGGCATTTCCACGACAAATCGCGCTCCTGCACAGCGAGCTTACCGAGAGGGAGCGTCTGCACGAATGGCGAGCGGTTCGTCGTGGAGAGCGCGATATCGTGATCGGCGCCAGAAGCGCGCTTTTCGCTCCGATGCCCGATCGCGGCGTGATCATCATCGATGAGGAATCTGAAACCGCCTACAAACAGAAT
Organism: uncultured bacterium; assembly: GCA_965371155.1. Lineage (GTDB taxonomy): Bacteria > JAJVIF01 > JAJVIF01 > JAPKYR01 > JAPKYR01 > CBDUXL01. The sequence goes on from CBDUXL010000161.1 coordinate 7,573, forward strand.
CAGCGTCCGAGATATCACGCGCGAGAGGTCGCCAGGCGCATGGCGAAATCCGAGGGCAGCGTTCTGCTCATGGGCAGCGCAACACCGTCGATTGAGACTTACCATCTGGCCAAAAAAGGCTCATACGAGCTTCTCAGGCTTCCAGCCAGAGTTGTCGGCGGTGCTCTTCCCGAGGTCAGGTGCGTACGTCCCGATGTCCCCGGCACATCGAAAGCAACAAAGCCGGTTTCCATGAAAGTCGACGGTCGCGACATGACTCTCGGACTCCTGTCACCGTTGCTTCAGGAGGAGGTCACCAGGACACTCTCAATGGGCC
>CBDUXL010000162.1:0-7885 GCA_965371155.1 uncultured bacterium
CGCGTGCGTTCTGCCAAGCGGCATAGAACTCGCGGACTCCTGTGACTTTCCCTAGATGGGCTGAGTCACCTAGCGAATCAAGAATTTCGAGGGAGGGTCTTGTAAGGATGTCAGCGCGAGCGTTCTGGCCGAGTGTATCGACAAGGCGCTGGCCGATTGCCTGGAGGGTTCCGATAGGCACGCGTCGGCCGTTTACTCTGCCGCGACTCGGGCCATTTCGCTCCACCGTCCGTTCCAGCACCACCTCGTTTTCGTTCTCATCCAGCAGACCATCATCAATGAGTGAGTCTCTGACATCAGCGCGTGTCGACAGGTTGAAAACCGCGGTCAGGACGGCCTTCTCGGCGTTCCTCGCGATCACGTCCTCGCCGAGTCTGGCTCCCAATGCAGCCTGGAGAGCCTCAAGACACTGAGTTTTGCCTGCGCCGGTTTCGCCGGTTAGCGCGGTCAGTCCCGAGGGAAATGAGAGGGCCACATCCCCAAGGAGCTTGAAATCCCGAATCAGAAGCTCCGTCAACATTTCGAAATCCCTGGCCGAGCCCAATCTAGCGCAGGGGAGCACCACCCGCCCAACCAAGCTTGTCCCTCAGGACATCGGAGAAGATGACTTCATCGAACCGCACCAGCCCGGCGTTTTCCTCAGCACGCCTGATTGTCACCGCGTAACCCGCATCGCCGCCTGATTTCGGAGTACATCTCTGCGCGTGAAGCTGGGAGTGAGTCTGACCGTCGGCAGTGACCGTGATAACGTCTTCGGGATGCTCGAATCGCGGTTTTATCACGACCACACTCGAATCGTCCACCACGAGGCTTCGCGCACTCAATGAGTGAGGGCATATCGGTGTAATGATAAACGCCTTCAGGGTCGGCGAGAGGATCGAACCACCCGCGGCAAGCGAGTACGCGGTTGAACCGGTCGGGGTGGCGACCACAAGCCCGTCGCTTTCATACGTTTGAAGGAAACGACCGTTGAGCTCGCAGTCCAGCGTGAGAAGTCCCGCCGCGGATCGTCGGTGCAGAACGATATCATTCAGGGCCACGAGATCCATTTCGCCGGCCATCCCGCCCGTCACCTTGGCCTCGAGCAGCGCTCGCTGCTCGACAGTGTAATCCCCTCTCGCGATCCGCTCGATTCCCGCCTCGATTTCATCCGTTCCGCTGGTTGTCAGGAAACCGAGCCGGCCTACATTGATTCCCCACGCGGGCAGATGCGCCGGATATGCCTGCCGGGCGGCCGCGAGAAGCGTACCGTCGCCGCCGATCGAGACCACCATGTCGCATGGCGCATCCCCGGACTCAACGGGCATCTCATTTGCATGGACAACTTCAATGCCGTGACGCTTCGCCGCAGCTTTGAGTGTGTTGACAGCCTCCTCCGCGCGACGGGACTGTGGATGCACGGAAAGTCCCAGCCTTCGTACCGGTTTTGAGGAACCATTGCTCATGGGCGACCGATGGGAAAGGTAGCATTTTCTGGGCAATCGCAAAAGCCGGAGCGGGCAGGTTATTGGATGCCCAATGCCTCGGCAACAGAGCGAGTTATTTCATCGGCGCCAGGGAGGGATGCTCCCAGTTGCCATAAACCAAAAAATTCGCGGTTGCCTTTGCGTCCGAGGATCGGGCTGGAGGTGAATCCAAGGAGGGCGGGCGGGTTGTCGCAACGGAAGATGTCGGTCGAGGTAAACGATTCCAGCACTTCGCGCCAGACTGTGGGATCGACGACAATTCCGCCCGGGGCCTTGCCTTTTCCCGCTTCGAACTGGGGTTTGATGAGGGCCAATATCAATCCGGAGGATTTCAATCTGGATGGCAGGTTCGGAAAAATGAGCTTCAGCGAGATGAAGCTCACATCGATGACGATGATATCGAATGGCCCGGGTGCCTGGTCGAGAGCGAGGTTGCGAGCGTTTACGTTTTCAATGACCGTCACGCGATCGTCCGTTCTCAGCGACCACGCGATGAGCCCTTTGCCCACATCGAGCGCCGTCACATGATCCGCGCCGCGTTTCAGAAGGCAGTCGGTGAAACCACCCGTCGATGCGCCGATATCGAGGGCGGTCCATCCGGAGGGATCGATGTTCAGTGCGTCCAGTGCTCCCTCAAGTTTCAACCCACCACGAGAGACATAGGGGCAATCAGGTTCCAACAGCTCGACCTTGACATCGTCGGAGACCCTGTCACCGGCTTTCAGATCGCGTCGACCGTTCACGAGGACTTTTCCCGCAAGAATCGAGGCCTGGGCTCGTGAGCGGGATGAAAAAAGTTCCCGCTCAACAAGAAGCTGATCGAGGCGGGATTTTTTCGGTGATGCCACGGTAATTGCCTGGCTAGGGTTCTCTCTCAGGGGAACCAGTGTCCGAAGTTCAGATGGATCACCAGTGCGGTGGCGATGCCGAGCAGTACGCCGACAAATACCTCGATCGGGTTATGCCCGAGCAGAGTTTGCAGCTCGGCGAGATTCCAGCGTTTGAAGAAATCGGCGGGTTTCTGACCTTTGAACATTCCGCCCTTGGTAAGGTCCTCGATAAGGAGGTTGATCGCCCTGGCCTGATCGCCTGCATGGCGGCGGATGCCGGTGGCATCGTACGCGACCACAATCGTGATTACGACGGCAAGCGCGAAGAGAGCGCTGTCGAAGCCGGAAACCAGGCCTATGGAGGTCGTGCCTGCCACCACGGGAGTGGTGTGGGTGGACGGCATTCCGCCGGTGCCGAGCAGGCGCTCCCAGTCTATGCGACGGTGTGTGACTGCAATTACCAGCACCTTCAGAAATGCCGCAATGACCCATCCGATGAGGGCGGTAATCAGAATTTCATTGCGGAAGAGTGAGTTGAAGAAGTCCATAATTCAGAGCCTAATTCACTTCTTCAGAATCGAGCGACTCGAGCTGAATAACGCCCTCGCTCTCGGTCAGCACTCGAATCCGCTCCTCGGCCTCATCGAGCATATTCGCACAATGCCGAACCAACGCAGAAGCCTGGGCATAGACTGCGAGAGTTGACTCGAGATCGACCTCTTCAGCTTCCAGGCGCTCAGTCGAGTCTTTCAAAGAAGCGTACGCTTCCTCGAAAGACATGGCTGCAATATCATCGGGAATTGGCTCGACGTTCTTGTCCATGCTCATGACTCTTCAGTCTCCTTATCGACTGTCAGGTTTATGACTCCGTCTGACACACGAAGATCGATGGCGATTCCGGGTGGGGCCTGCTCAACTCGCGAGACAAGCCTTCCGGAATCGCGCCTAAAAGCAAGGGAGTATCCACGGGCGAGTGTGGCGATGGGATCGAGCGCCTCGAGACGGTTTCCGACCGATACAAGCTGATGTCTCAGCAGGGTCAATCGAGCAGAGATCGCGCGTCCGAGGCGGGAGGAAAGCGAGTCGAGATCCTGCCGGCGTGTGTCAATTCGGTCGAGCGGTCGACGGAATACGGGTCTGGAAGTGACATTCTCCAGGCTTGTCCTGTAAGTCTCCAGTTTCATCTCGGCGGCTTGTCTGAGTTCGGCGAGGAGATTCAAGATGGATGTCCCGAGCTCAAGGGCGGAAGGAGCCGCAATCACCGCTGCCTGGGTCGGCGTTGCCGCGCGCATATCGGCGGCAAAGTCGATAATTGTGAAATCAACCTCGTGTCCGACCGCGCTTATCGCCGGCACCCTGGTTTCTCGAATGCGCCTTGCGAGCACCTCATCGTTGAAACATGCAAGGTCCTCGAAACTTCCGCCGCCTCGTCCAATGATGATCAGGTCGAGTCCCGGGCGACCCTCCCCGCGCTCGATTTCATCCCACATCTCGAGAAGATCCAAAGCTGCGACAAGACTTGCGGGTGCGTTTTCTCCCTGAACGAGGGACGGAGAGAGAATGCACTTAACGTAGGGTGCATGGTCGAGGAAAATTCGGAGCATGTCACGAAGCGCGGCTCCGTCGCGGCTAGTGACCAGGCCTACCAGCGAAGGGAAAAACGGGAGCGGACGTTTCCTGTCCTCATCGAACAATCCCTCCTCCTGCAGGCGCTTGCGGGTCTCCTCGAATTGGGCCCACAGCGCGCCCAGCCCGACATCCTCGAGTTGATCCACATAAAGTTGGTAGCTTCCGCCGGCAGCCCATACACCGATCCTGCCGCGGGCGACGACCTCCCTTCCCTCATCGGGTTGCACCCTGAGCCGCTCTGCGGAGGATTTGAAAGCAATGCACTTCAGGATGCTGTTTGCGTCTTTCAGACCGAAATAAACATGCCCCGCACGCGAACGCGAAAGATTGGTGACCTCACCGCGGACTGCGATGCCCTGAAATTCGGGCTCCTCTTCAAGGAGTGCCTTGATCCTCGCAGTGACCTGGCTGACGGTCCAGACCATCTCCTCGCCGAAATCAAGGAGGTCGCGGTCCTTTTTCTGTTCAAATGCGTGCATCGAGGATTCCCATGATATCACAGGCGGGCAAAACTCATCTGCGTGTGCGAGCCAGGGCGGCATCAAGCAGATTCGCATACAGGCAGGCGACCGTGACCGGACCGACACCGCCGGGAACCGGTGTGTAGGCAGTTGCAAAGGTGGTTATGCTCTCTCCGTCAACGTCTCCGACCAGCTTCCCGTCTTCCTCGTTGATGCCGACATCGATTACCGTAGCCCCGGGACGGACAAAAGACGCATCGACGAATCTCGGGCGTCCGGCGGCGACAATCAGCAATTCGGCTCGTTTGCACACCGCCCGCAGGGAAATCGTGCGCGTATGGCACCATGTTACGGTCGCGTGGCGGGAAAGAGCCAGCAGGCCGACCGGCTTGCCGACAATCGTGCTCCTGCCGATGATGATAACCTCGAGACCCTGGAGGCCGTAGGCGTAGAAATCGAGAATCTCGATGACCGCTCGCGCGGTTGAAGGAGCAAGGGCGTTCTTCGCGCCGTGGAACAGGAGTCCGGCCTGTGTCGGGGTTATTCCGTCCACATCCTTTGCAGGATCAAGAATCTGGGCAAGCGAATGTCGATTAATTCGTGCCGGTAACGGCTCCTGGACCAGGATCCCGTCAACGGACCGGTCCTCGTTGAGCGCCGCAATTCCTGACCTCACAGATGCGGTCGATGCGCTGTCATCGAGCCGCTGCTCGCCAATCTCCGCACCCACTTTCTTCGCTGACCGTTTGAGCGACTTGAGATAACTCTGTCCCGCCGGGTCATCGACCGACAGGACCACGAGTTTGAGCGGGCGTCCCAGCCGCTGTTTGATTCTTTCGGTCCGCTCCAGCGTGCGTTCATTGATTTCGCGAGCGACCGGTTTACCAAGCAAAAGGCGTGCTTCAGCCATCTGCAACCTCCAAGCCGATGCATGTTAACACAACGATCGGTCGGTAACTATCACGGGGATAGAAAAATGTCCACGATTTTCGGAAGAAAATCGCCCAACGGGAAAGGACGGGAGCAAAAATAGGGAAATCCCCCCGGGTTATCGGAGGGAGTTAGCAGCGCATAATCAGATCGGCTCTCCTACCAAGCAGGCGGGGCCAGGTACATACTGTAAGTCTGAGATTCGGTAAGCGGGAACAGGATCAGGGAGCGGTCGCCGACATCGGGCAGGTTGTTCAGCGCCACACACGCGTAACCTTGCGAGAGGTGTTCAATGGCGAGTGTCTGGCACCAGACATCAAGGCGCGTAAGCCTTGCAGCCGTGCCGCCGAGAGTATTGCCGAAGCAAAGCAATCTGCATTCCGCCTCGGCGTCGCCGTCCGCGTGGTCGACCAGAATGTCGCCCCCGATAAGCCTTCGAAGGCCCGGGACCTCGGTGGGAGTGACCGGAGCAGCCAGGACTCCCGTCCGGGAGTAGGCCTCATTATGGGTGGGAGGAAGCTCGGCGATTTCGAACACCTCGATTGAGCCGCCGCTGTCCCCGTGGAAGAAATAGAGCCTCCCCATATGGGTGTTTATGGCGATACCCAAGGGTTTAGGTGTATCCGCGAAATACGGGAGGAGATCCACAGTGGACGAATGGTCCTGCAAGTACTGAAAGCTACCGCCGCCCCCCTGGATATAGGTCCATCTTTCGAGGTCGATTCCCTGGGTTCCCTTGTGGCCCACAAGCCAGATATCGCCGTTCGCAGGATTTGCGTCCAGGCATACCGGTTCATTTGTGCCGGACCCGAGGTCGAATTCATCCAATAGAATTCCGTATTCGTCGTATATGAGCAGGTTATCCGGATCGTTGTCTGTGGCAATTATCAGGTGGCCGTTGAATTCATTGCACTGAATGATGGTCGCATTGCCGGCGAGTGATCCCTCTCTAAGGATGAGCGTTACAGCGTTCGCGGTTCCTCCGGTTCCCGAAATCGATGCCCTCTGGATATGCTCATCACCACCGCTGATTCCGCCATCGAAGAGCAGTTTCCCCTGACTGCCCGTCAAGGGAGGCATGAAATCACAGTCAATGTGGACAGCGCCGTATGTGCCGGTGATCTGATGAATTCCAGGTCCGACACTATGGACGGTATTTATGCCCTCGCAGAATGGCGGGTTGATTTCTACGACATCCAGAGTGAACAGAAGATATGCGGTCAGAGGGTCATCGGATGCCCAGGACGGGTCCTCGTCATTAGTCTCAAGCGCCAGAAGGGCCGGATAAGTGCCCGGCTCGTATGCGTTCTCATTCGGGACGACAACCTGGTAATAGCAGTGGTTACTGTCGCCGACTGCGCTCCAGGGATGCACGACTCCCTCGAACAGGTCAGGCGCTTCCACATTGATGCTCTCGTAGGGAACGATCGCGCCGCCCTGGTAGTCGTTCACAGAGATTGAGAGGTTCACACTTCCACTGGCATACAAGCCGATTGAGGACTCCATTTTACCTGCAAGATCAACCAGCCTGATGTCGTAAGGTTCTACGGAGTTGCATGTAAGGCCGAAGCTGTCAGGCACCTCCTCCGGCTGCCCCTCATCATCCATTTCGGCGGGAATTCCCCAGCTTGCATCGATTGCGTACGCGAACACCATCGGACCGGGCTTGAAGCTCAGATGGTAGTGCCTGAGATCGCTCTTGCTCACCTCGAAGATACGACGCTCGGGACTGGTGTAGAAAGTCTTAAAGGGATTGACCAGTGAGGTGCAAAGACTGCCGTAACCCGGCTGTATCATCAAGCCATCATAGTAACTGAACGGCATGGGCCAATCGGAATACTCGGTGGGATTCCATCGGCGCGTATACCCATCCGCATTCAGAAGCGCACTCTGGCCTGCTTCAATACCGGTGGTGCCGACCCCGATTTCGGGAAACTCGTAGCTCTGTGGGAACATTACTATGCCGCGCACATCGAAACCCGTGAACCTCGGTTGGTCCTCGGGAACAGGATGAGTTATGCTGATGATGGCAGTGATCGTGTCATCGTCGTGTATGGTGTAATCATCTATCGCCAGGAGTTCAGGATCGATCTTCTCAATCATGCCCAGCGCATTGAAATGGAATTGCACCCCTCGCGCCGGCTCGACTTCCAGCACCGTGTGATCGTCGTTCAGGTGCATGAAATAATAGCCCCAGAGGACACGCGAGGATCCTGATTCACCACTTGACCCACTGAGCTTTGGGTCCCCCGGCGGCGCGGTCGTCAATGGCACATTTGTGCAGCCCAGAACGATGAGAAACATCATCAATCCCAGTGCCATAAAGACAAGACCTTTCGTCCTGCCGGTGGAGTCTAAAAAATTATACATATTCCAATAACCTCCCGGATGGGGTTGGTCGCCTCAGCTATTATACGTGAACACAGACTGTTGCACAATATTGCCCGGCGGCCAATCGGAGCAGAGAAAAGGGCGCACGCCGTGGGGCGCACAGCCGTGGGGCCCACCGCCGTGCGCCCCAACAAGTGTTCACCAAACAAACCCGCAGCAACGCAGGTGCACAGCCCGG
>CBDUXL010000163.1:0-7875 GCA_965371155.1 uncultured bacterium
GTTCGTTCTTGCTGTCGCGACAATAGCTCGATACAGGTCAATGGGTAGAACTCTGTTCCCGCTGATGTTCGCGGGAGCAATCAGTCTCATTCTCGCGTTCGGGACGAATCTTCCGGGTTACACGACACTGGTGGAAATCCCGCCGTTCTCGCTTTTCAGGTACGCCGGACGGTCGGCGCATGTTGCTTTCATGTTTTTTCTCCCGTTGGCTGCGCCAACGATTGAGCTGATATGGAGAGGCCGAATCGAGAATGATGGGACGTCGAGCAAAAACTGGTGGATTGGATACCTGGTCGGGACTGCAATAGTCTTACTGGTCGGAATTGCAGGACTGAGATCGGAAGGCGCACTGAAATTCGGATCAATTGTTGCGCTGGTGATCGGAATCATGGTTCTCCTGCTCGGGTTCGCGATCAAACCGAATTCCGGGTCGTCCGAAAACAGTCGTAGATCGCGTATCGTGCTTGTCGGGATGCTTGGTGTTAGCCTGATAGCGCAGGGTCTGCTCCTATACCCGTTCAGCCGAGTTCTGGTGCAGGAAAGGGGCAAGTTCGATGAGTCACTTGCGTTTTTCGATGATGTCCGCGACGGATTCCCCGTCGAAACTGAAATCCCTCGTATCGTTATGGCAGGGGGACATCAGCTGATGGACCCCGATACGCTCGACAGGCTCGGTTTCAGGGCGCAGATCGACATCTACGACAACATGGCAGGAAACGCGCCCGGTCTCGGGGAAGTCACAGCGATAGAGGGTCTGACGCCCTTGCTACAGGAAAACTGGAAGATGATCCTGCGTGACACGTTGCAGGTTCGGATGGGGGACGTGGGGGAGAGAGCGTTGGAGTCTGGTGAGCCGAAGATTCCGGATGATATCTCCATGCTGATTCTCCGGATGCTCGGGGCCGACATAATTCTCCTTGAAGGCTCGGACTGGAGCATACCTGGCTACGATTTCTGGCGGGATGACCTCGCTCTTCCATATCATGAGGGCCTGGCGGCGTATCGGTCAGCCGATGGACATGCGCCGGATGCGTATTTTGTGTCGCAAGTCGATGCTGTTGACCATATTGAGTACGCGGATTTTCTGAGATGGCTCGGTCGGCAGGGCAGGGATATTGACAGGGAAGCGATTGTCGTTCGGTCGGGTGATTCTCAGCAGGCGATTGCAGCATCTCCGGGTCCCGGGCGAATCATCAGAAGGGAGCGCGGGTTCAACCGGCTTGCGTTCGATGTCGAAGTGCCGGGGCCTGATCCTGCGTTTCTCGTTACCGGCGAGAACTTCTACCCCGGATGGCGTGCGTTCGTAGACGGCGAAAGGGTTCCCTATTATCAAACCGATTTCCTGTTGGGTGGAGTTTCGGCGCAGCCTGGAAGTAGCAGGATCGAACTGCGCTTCCAACCCGAATCTTTCATCCGGGGTATGAGCACTTCATTCACCGGTATACTTGTGTGGTTGCTGCTGATGGGCGTTGCAGTGGGTGCGCGTAGGAAAGGAAAAACATCATTCATCCCACCGATCGAGGAGAGCACATAGGGTGGGCTGGAAAGCTGAATTCAAGGGACTTGCGGGCGCGATTGTGGTCCCGATCCTCTTCTTCTGGAGAGAGCTTCTGGGCCTTTCCGTTTTCGCGGGATTTGATTTCACCCATCTCATTCTCCCGTTTCATCAGTTCGCTCGGGAATCGCTCGCTCACGGCGTGCTTCCTCATTGGAACCCGTACATTTTCGCAGGATTCCCACAGATTTCGGAAGGCGAGGGAGGGTTGTTCTATCCGGGCAACCTGCTCATGTGGCTACCGGGAGATCAGGCGGTGCTGATGTCCTGGACAGTCGTTCTGCATCTGATCCTCACCGGATGTCTCATGTACGCTTTTCTGCGCGGGCGGGGAGCAAGCCGAGCCGCAGCCGGCTGGATGGCGGTTTTCTATCAGCTCATTCCGGGACTGATTCTGCGATTCGAAACGGTGGGGCTTTTTCAAGCTGTTGCGTGGATTCCCGGATTCTACTGGGCGTGCGAGCAGGCCGTCTCCAATGGGGCAGGGGGCAGGTGGTCGAAATGGCTTATGTGGACGCTTTTCGCGGCAGTGCAGATTGCGTTCATGTTGCTTGCGGGATCGAGTCAAATAGCGTTCTACACGATGGTGGGCGCTGTCTTCTTTCTGGGCGGGGTTGCCGCGATGGGGCCCCGTCAGCGGATTCGGGCCGTGTGTGCAGCGGGAACATTCCTTATATCCGCAGGTCTGGGCATCTGTCTCGCAGCGGTTCAGCTTATGCCCACGTCGATGCTGGCCGCTCTTTCATACCGTTTGATGGACGCGGATATAGGTTTCTATCGAATGGGCACCTGGCTTTCTCTGTCGCGCCTTGCGAGCCTCTTCATGTTTCCCGCGGTGAAACAACCAGGTGATCTGTTGGACTACATAAGCTCGCTTGGCTATGTCGGCCTTCTGTTGTTCATCCTTGGTGGCATGACCCTTAGCCTCCACAGGCGGCACATGAATCCAATCCTTCCGCCCTTTTTTCTCGGTTTCTTTGGGCTTATTCTCGCGTTCGGTTTTAACTTCTCCACCTGGCACGACCTCATCACATTCCCGGTCTTCAGCCTTTTTCGAGCGCTCGGCAGGATGATCCTTCCGACCCAGGTGGCCCTGGTGGCTCTTGCGGCGGTTGGCCTGGACGCGCTTTTCAAGCAGAATTGGGATGAAATAGAGCGCAAGAGACTGGTTTCGGGGGCGTGGTGGAGCATGGTTGTCGCGGCGGGTCTGGTCGTTTGGCTTGTGGTGAATGAAGGACTCCCTCTCTCGGGTCTCCAGACGATCGGTTTGATTCTTCTGGGCGCTATGGCGTTGATTGTTGCGATCGGGCTTGTCGGGTATTTCCGCACTGGAAAGCCATCGTGGTTGATCGGATTGCTCGCAGTGTGGTTTCTGATTCATTTCGTGGGATTGATTCCGATGAAATCAGCAATCACTGTCAGCCGATCTTCATTCAACCAAATCCGCGAAGCGATGACGTTGGAGAACAGCCTGATCCCGGAAAACCCTTCACGTCCTCTTCGAGTGATTGTGGCGAGCGAGGACGATGTGTGGGATCCGCTTCTCGGGCGTTTGTCAAAAGCGCCGTTTTCCTCGGGAAACGATCTTCCCATTCCTGCGTTGGGAAACGAGCTAGCACTTGGTGGTGTGGGTGTCCTCAATGGATACACTCCTCTTATTCCGTGGCGATGGCAGGAGGTCGCCCAGGGCTATGTGGCAAAGGGGATTACCGAGGTCGAGGAGGCGAGTCCTCGTTTGAGAAGGGTCCTGGCGATCACGACGACCGACGCTCTTATCGTGCCCGACAGTTTCAAGGGTGGGGAAGGGTTCGAGGAGGTCGATGTGGATCTCACCGGGCTTTATCCCGCCGACTGGCATATGGTTGCTACACCCGAGGTTGTCCCCTACGCAAGTATCCCCAGATATGTCGAGGGATGGATGGCATCGGCATGGGATGCGTACAAGCACTGGATCGTGCTTGATTGTGTCGAGCCCGGAGAGTGGGTGGTTGTGGAGCCAACGGAACAGACAAAACTACCCGAGGGCATGGAATGGGGCGAGATTCAAGCCCCAATCACGGAACTGGGCATTTCCCCGCCTGCATTTGGGGGAATGATGCTTGATGATTCGGTGCAGCGAGAGGTTGTGTCGGTGACCAGGCAGAACAACGGAGTGAAAATCGTCGTGCATGCTGGTGTTCCGTGCTGGCTTGTTGTTAGAGAAAGCTATCTGCCTGGATGGGAGGTCTGGGTGGATGATATTCCCTCAAATGTGGTCCCGGCCGACTACCTGTTCTGCGCGGTTCCGATACCTGAGGGCGAGCACACCGTCTGGATGCAGTATGAGACTCCCGGACTTCGCTTCGGAATGATGTTTTCGAGTGCCGGTTGGGGAGTATGGTTGATTGGGATGATTGTCGCTGTGATCGCAGAACGCCGGAGGACCGGGGCCAAGGCATAGGGCGCACATGCCGTGCGCCCCTACGATCGTATAAATCACAGGGGACATGCCATTTTATAAACCTGACTTCTTTCGGGGACACCTGCATTTCGGGGCGAAATGAGGTGTCCCCCAATTCGGCGCACAGCCGTGCGCCCCTACGATCGGTCAAACAGGCCGGTGATCCATCGCAATGAAAACGGGGTCAGCGCCAATCCCACCAGAAACAGAAGCCATCCGATTTTGTAACTCGCCGGATCGTACAGGAACCGAATCCTGTGTGTGCCTTCGGGAACGACAATTCCCTTCACCACGGCGTCAGTCCTGTAGATTTCGACCTCCACATCATCCACCCAGGCTCGCCATCCGTTGAAATAAGTGTCCGAAAACACCAGGAAGCAATCGCGTTCGCAGTCGGCGGTTACTCGAAGCTCGTCGGGTCCGTAGGATTCCAGAGTGATCGTTCCAATTCTCTCTTGTGACCGACCCGCGCCGGATTCGGCAAGCAGACCGGGAAGCAACCGGTTGGGATCACTTGTTACGATCACCGCCTCCCGGGCGGGGTCGATCTCCTGCGCCTTTTCATAACCCTCTTCGATACTCTCTACCGGAATGACCCTGTCCACAAGGAACCATCGATCGAGCCAGTTCGGGTTCTCATAGATATACACCTCGCCTCCCCAGACCCTCTTCCACGGCTCAGGCAACCTCGGCATCGGACCGGGCGACACAAAATATCTGACGTTCAGGAAGCTCCAGAACGGTCGGCGGTATACATCGTACTCGCCCGGCATCTCGATATGCCGCGAGCTGATCACCATTTGCGGATCGACGCTCATGAAGAACATCCCGTAGTCTCCCACGACGAACGAGTCGAACCCGCTGATTTCGTCGAGCTGAAAAAGCATCGGGGTGTTGGGCATAAGGACGAAGTGGCGATCGCGGAAGATACGGAATGGGCCGTCCTTTCTCATCCGATCCTGCATGAATTCTATGCTTGGCGTTGAGAAACATGTGCGGCCCTTGGGAATGAGGGGCGTGAAATGCTCGTGATATGGGACCAGGTCGATTAGAAGAAGCGCAATCACACCGACAACCGCCCACTTGATTGCAAGTCCCCGACTCACATAGAGATACAGCAACGCTCCGGCGAGCCACAGAATGACAAGCTCGACGTAGATGCTCACGAAAGGCGGGAAATTCAAAACCGTCAGGAAACCCGGTATCACGCGACTGCCGATCAACACTGCCGACAAGCCAAGAAGCGCTCCGACAATCCAACTGAATCCGTGGGAGTACTTACGGGACAATGTTGGGTCGGTCTTGAGATTCCTGAGGAGATGGTCCAGCACGAACGCCGAGACGATAATCATGCAGGTGAATGTCATGAATACCGGCTTGATGCCGCTTATCCGCAATCCGGGAAGGAGCTTCACGACGAAAACGTAGAATTCGTGCCAGGCGATGAATATCAACCCGACGAGCGCAAGAACTGTGAAGAATCGAGCGTATCTGTTCTTCCAAACCAGTGACGCGAACAGGAAGCCGACTGCAGGCAGAATTCCGATGTATGCGTGGTTGTATACCCGGAGGACCCTCGTCGGCAACGCGCCGGTGGGGTCGGTCAAATAGTCGCCCCAGAGCCTGGGGAAGATGATCGCGAGAAGGCTTATGGGGGAGTCGAACTGTTCCAGAGGACTTGGTGAATTGAGTTCCCATTCGAACTCGGGAAGCGCCCTCAGGGACGAGTTGTAGAACTCAAACATCGGAAGGTGCTGCATAGCGCCCAGCAGGAACGTGAGAACAAGCATTACCGTTAGCCCAATCAACCTGCCGACTGCGGGACCCATGCTCCCGCCTCGAACAAACAGCACCCACGCCGCATGGATATAGATCGCAAACACGACCATCTGTGGATAACTCGTGATCGAGAGAAGCAGGAAAGAGACGATGTAACCGATGATTCCCGTTCGATCCCTGCGCGAGCAGATTCGTTCGAGATAGTAGAGCGTCATGGGCAGGTATGCTTTGTCGCACACGATCCAACCCATCCAGGGGATGTAAGCGCCCTGGAAAATGTATGCGATAGCGCCGAATGTCGCTGCCGGTCTCGAAAGCCCGAGGCATTTCAGGAACAAGTACATGAACCACGCCGCGAGGAGGTAGTGCGCAAAATAGAACAGAATCAGCGCGGGTATGGTCGGCAGGAGCGAAACCGGAATCAGCACCAGAGGATTGAACAGGCCGGTCAGGCGATTTGCGACAAACGGCGTGCCACAGTACATCCGGGTGTTCCAGAGAGGGAAGTCACCATTCCGGATGTTCTCCTTTGAGTAGACGGCCCACGACCATGTCTGGGTGATCGGGTCGGTCGCGAAGCTCTCGGATCGACCGATGTCCTCGGCGGTAAGGTTGCTCTTCCATGGCTCGTAGTCTCTCAGGGAATTGAGGAAAGGATCGTGCGTGCCGACAAGGACCCCCCGAAAGGCCCAGAGGACAAGAAGAAAAAGCAATGCGAAGACCCAGAGGTCCGCTCGCTCGACACACCATTGATCCCGCACGCGCATGGGGCAATTCTAGCGCATGCAACGCGCATGGGGAAATGGCGGGCACCGTCTGTTGATTCGATTGATACCGTCTGTTGACTCTGTTGATACGGTCTGTTGACTCTGCTGATAATGTAGGGGCGCACGGCAGTGCGCCATTACGAGCTGATGGAAGATGAATCGGTCCACCCGAAGAGTTTTTGAATCGGTCTCATCAAAAGCACGAGTAGCGCCCATCCCACGAAACACAGCACCCATCCTAGCTTGTAGAGGGGGGGATCATAAAGGAATCGCACGGAATGCTCTCCGGCGGGCATGATAATCCCTTTCACCACCGCGTTGGTCCTGTAGATCTCGACTTCGTCATCATCGACCCAAGCGCGCCATCCGGGGAACCACGTGTCGGCGAACACGAGGTAGCAATCTCGCTCGCATCGAGCTGTGAGTCGTAACTCATCCGAGCCGTAGAAATCGCATGTGAGCTCGCCGATATTTTGGGATGTGTTATCGGTTTTGGCGCCCTCCAGCAGAACAGGTGGCATATCGACATGCTGGATATCGGTCACAACCGCTTCCTGAGCGGGTCGCATGATTTGAGTCGTGCGATAGGCATCATCCAGCGTTACAGCGGGGATGATGCTCGATACGAGATACCACCTCGGTAAGCTCTCAGGATTTCTGTATACATACTGATCCTCGCTGTAGGCCAATTCCCATGGTGGTGGAAGATCCGGCATTTCAGTAGGGGTGACTAAGTATCTCACTCCCAGGAAGCTCCAGAAAGGGTGAGCGTACGGCATGTATTCATCGGGCAGGAAGAGCGAAAGCGGGTCCTGCGTCATGCGCTGATCGATTGATGTGAAGAGTCCCGCATAGTCCGCTGAGACGAACGAATCATAACCGCCCAGCTCATCGATTTCGAAAAGCATCGGCGTGTTCGGAGGGAGGACGGCGTACCGGTCGCGGAAAATCCTGAATGGACCTTCTTCCTGCGCACGTTCCTGGAGGAACACAATGCACGGTGTCGAGAAGCAGGTTCGCCCTTTGGGGATTACCGGCTTGAAGTGCTCATGGTAAGGGACGAGGTCGATCAGGGCGAGAATGATTATCCCTGTCGCGACCCACTTGATTGAGGACCCGCGCCAGACGTGGAAAAACATAAGCATGGACGCAAGCCACGCAATCACGATCGCCCAAAGAATCCACAGAAACCTTACCGAATCCTGCGGAGCATACAGATCCCGATTCACAAAGGAAACGACAGCCAGAACGCCGAGCCCGAGAACTGCCCCCATGAAAATTCCGTAGGCGCGTTTCACATTGCGTCCGAGAGCCGCATCCGAGCGCATGTTGAC
>CBDUXL010000164.1:0-7817 GCA_965371155.1 uncultured bacterium
CATGACCTCCTGAAGACCCAGGTTAAAACCTGGGCTACCGGCCTGGTGCTGTGAAGGTGCAAGATTTGCACTAGACTTGCAAACGCACATTATCTTATCAACAGAAACGAGAATTCGCAATATCGACTTGCTGTAGAAAGAGCGAAAGCTGAATCTCTGGGAGGTGGCTTGATTTTTCCACGCTCTGCTCGGCCGGCACGACGGATGCACTCAGCCGCCAAATCCGCGTGCCAAAAACTTCAGGATATGGTATCCTTCGTCTTCCTCCGAGAGCTTGTGAAATAAATAGCAAGTCAGGATATTGGGGATGAGCGACGCTGATAACCCCATAACCGAGAATTTCAACAATTCGCCTGCACAATCCGAGACGCCGCACGAGGTGGCGTTTCTACGTTCGCGATTCAGCGAGGAAGTGCGCTCGTACGATGTGTTTCGCGGCGATCTCGTAATCAAACTCGATTCCGCGGTCATTGTCGATGCTCTGAAAGCGCTTCGGGATGAATGCGACCCATCGTACAATTACCTGTCATATGTCACCGCCGAACACTGGATTGAGCGCGACCTTCCGGTATTCGAGATCCATTACGGCCTTCAGGCGTTGCCGAAACCGGGAACGCGTTTGAGGCTGGTGGTTGAGGTTCCCGATACGCCTCATGTTACGGTTCCAAGCGTTACCGGCGTTCATCCGGGTGCAAACTGGCACGAACGCGAGGTCTATGATCTCTTCGGGATCCTCTTCGCCGACCACCCGAACCTCACTCGAATTCTCACACCCGAGACATACCCCGAGCATCCTCTGAGGCGCGATTTCCCCCATGCGGGTGAGGCGTTGACCGAGTTTCAGGACCGGTTAATCGCGCAATGGAACGTAAGCGAGGAGCGTGATTACCGTGCGAAATTCGGCGATAAATGGATCGAGAAGCTGCAGGAATCCATAGCGGGACGTACTTCGCTTATGCGTTTGGTGGAGGGTATCGCGCCGGGTCGGGAGATGGAATCCCCGGGCGATGTCGCGTACAGAGAAACGCATGACAAGGAGAGGGATTCTACGGAGGGGGAGCATGGATCCTGAGGATTTATGCAACTGAATCCTGTCGACATCTATGCATCGCGCTGACTGCCGACTACAATAGCTGAAACAATGACCGCGCCTGTCACGGAAAAACGAACCCAGACCCTCAACATGGGGCCGCAGCACCCCGCGACTCATGGCGTGCTTAGGCTGGAACTCGAACTCGACGGCGAGACGGTCGTAACCTGCAAGCCGATCATCGGCTACCTCCACACCGGAATCGAAAAAACCGCCGAGACCAGAACCTGGCACCAGGCGATTGTCCTTTTCGACCGCATGGACTATCTCGCGCCGATGTCGAACAACATGGCGTATATCGGCGCATTGGAGAAGCTTTGCGGGATCGAGGTCCCCGAGTACGCGCAAAACCTGCGGGTAATTCTTCTCGAGTTGACGCGGGTAAAATCGCACCTCGTCTGGCTTGGGACGCACGCGATGGATATCGGGGCCATGACCGTGTTCCTCTATACGTTCCGCGAGCGAGAGATGATACTCGATATCTACGAATCGGTCTCAGGCTCGCGAATGATGTCGTCGTACTTCCAGGAAGGCGGCCTTGGGAAAGATATTCCGAATGGATTTGCAGAGCAGGTAAAGTCGGTGTGCAAGGATGTGCGGTCTGGCCTGAAGGAGTGCCGTGATCTTCTTTACGACAACCCGATCTGGCGAAACCGCACCACGGGAGTCGGGGTTTTCAAGAAAGAGGACATACTGGCACATGGCCTGTCCGGCCCGATCGCGCGCGCAAGCGGAGTCGATTGGGACGTGCGGAAGTCCAACCCGTACATGGGCTATGAGACTTACGATTTCGAGATTCCCACCGCTACCGAGGGCGACACTTTCGCGCGGTATGATGTCCGGCTCAGGGAGATGGAGCAGTCGTTGAGAATAATCGAGCAGGGCCTTACGCGCATTCCGAACACCCGGGGCGAGTATCGAGGGAATCACCCGATCTACATCCCGCCCCGTCGCGATCGCCTTCACAAGAGCATGGAGGCCCTGATACGTCACTTCAAGTTCTATACCAGCGGCTATCCGGCGCCGAGTGGGCAGGTTTATTTCGCTGTGGAAGCGCCCAAGGGCGAACTCGGTATGCTCATCTCGAGCGATGGCACCGAGAAACCGCATCGAATCAAGGTTCGAGGGCCATCGTTCTCGAATGTCGCATTCCTGGAGCATGCTGTGCCCGGGTGTTTGATCAGCGATACAGTTGCCCTGATCGGCACCATTGACATAGTATTGGGAGAAATCGACCGCTGAAAGAAGGAGGACGGAACCATGTGTGAATCCTGCGGATGCGGACACACAGAAACAATGGGCGAAGTGACCCATTTCTATGCAAAGCCGAGCGTTGCGGTTGTCAAACTGGATGAAGCGATGAAGAACGGCGATGACATTCAAATCAAGGGCAGCACCACCGATTTCATGATGACCGTTCAGGGCATGCGAAACGAGCAGGAGCAGGAGATCGACAGCTCCGATGCCGGCGAACTGGTGGCATTCCGGACACCGGATAAGGCCCGTCCCGGCGACAAAGTGTATTTGTCCAAGCGCGAAATAAGTTCAGATGCCGACTGATGTTCACTGAAACTCTGAAATCCGAGATCGAAAAGCTTTTCGACATTTACCCCGAGAAACGCGCTGCGCTGATAATGGCGTTTCATGCCGTGCAACGCGAGAAAGGGCATCTTTCGATCGAGGATTTCGTCGAGCTGGGCGAGATGTTCGGCGAGCATCCGGCGGAGGTTCAGTCGGTCGCGAGTTTCTATACGATGTTCCGATTTGAGCCGGCGGGCAAGTGCATCATCGAGATCTGCACCAGCGCAAGCTGCATGCTTCGAGGGTCCGAGGGAATAGCCGAACACCTCAAGAATAAATTGGGCATTGATTTCAGCGAGACCACATCGGACGGATTATTCACGCTCGAGGAAGTCGAGTGTCTCGCCGCATGCGATAAGGCGCCGTTGATCGCGGTAAACGGTGAGTATACAGGCCCGATGAGTGTCGAGACGCTGGACAGGCTGATCGATGACTGGCGCCGGACGAACGGCTCCGGAGCGGGCAGGCTCGATGAGCGCTGAAAGCGAAGAGCGAGATGAAAGGCCACCGGGAGAATGGGTCGATGACCGTTTTGACCTTGATGATCTTGAACCGGGCGATTCGTCCGAGGAGTTCTCCCCTCTGGACTGGTGCCTGGTCGCAGGCTGTGGTTGCGGGGGATGCCTGGATCCGATCGGATGCCTGGATGCGGCAAGCCAAGGCTGTTTAGGGTGTTTCGAGGCGTGCCTGGCAAAAATCGGCTGCGGGGCGCTGGTTTTGGGAGGGTTGATCTGGGGAGTAGTATCGGTCTTTTCCGTCTTTAGCAGTGGTTGAGACGACACCAAAAAAATAATGCCGGAGATACCGAGAGAAAAACAGACGATCTTCTCCTACAGGCACCACCCGGACTCCGCGTCACTGAGGACGGCGCAGGAGAACGGAGGGTACGAGGGTCTGAGAAAGGCGCTCGAACTTGAGCCTGATCAGGTTACTGAGATCGTAAAGGGCTCAGGTCTGAGGGGACGCGGCGGCGCGGGCTTTCCGGCGGGCGTGAAATGGGGATTCATGCCCAAGGAACCGACGCCGGAGCGCCCGAATTACCTGGTCGTAAACGCAGACGAAGGTGAACCCGGCACGTTCAAAGACGGGGAGATACTCAGGGAAGTCCCGCACAAGCTGATTGAGGGAATTCTCATCGCCGGCTACGCGATTCGCGCGAAACGTTGCTACATATACATCCGAGGCGAGTTTGTCAAAGAAACCGAAATCCTCGAGAACGCAATCAGAGAGGCGAAAGATGCCGGGCTGGTCGGTGAGAACATCGGCGGAAAGGATTTCTCTCTGGATATAATCGTCCACCGGGGAGCGGGAGCGTACATTTGCGGGGAGGAGTCCGCGCTTCTCGACAGTCTGGAAGGGAAGCGAGGTCATCCCAGGATGCGTCCGCCGTTCCCCGCGCAGTACGGCGCATTCGGGATGCCTACCACGGTGAACAATGTCGAAACGATCGCCTCGGTTCCGTGGATTCTAGTCAACGGCGCCGACGCGTATCGTCAATGGGGAACCGAGAAATCAGCGGGAACGAAAATATTCTCCATCTCGGGCCACGTCAACAAACCAGGCAACTACGAGTGCGCGCTGGCGACACCATTGAGTGAGTTAATTGGAATCGCGGGCGGGATGCTCGATGGTCGCAAGTTCAAGGCATGTTTCCCGGGGGGAACAAGCTGCCCGCTTTTGAGCGCTGAGCACCTTGACATTCCATTCGATTATGAATCCCTCTCGGAAGCGGGATCGATGCTGGGTTCCGGCGCGCTCATCGTAATGGATGAGACTACCGACCTGATAAAGGTGATGGCGCGGGTTGCGAAATTCTACGCGCACGAATCGTGCGGGAAATGCACACCGTGTCACCAGGGCACGTGGTGGATGGTGGCGATTTTCAACCGAATCCTGCGCGGTGAGGGTTTGAAGGAAGATCCGGACACGCTTCTGAGCATTGCGAAAAATATCATGGGCAACAGTTTCTGCCCTCTGGGAGACGCGGCCGCATTGCCTGTCGCGAGCCTGGTCGAGCGATTTCCGTCCGAGTTCGAAAGACACATCCTCTCGTTGGGGGTTGAGGTTTACGCTGGTTAACTAATGAACGACAGGCCGAAAATCACTCTGAGTATCGACGGTGTAAGCGTGACGGTGCCCCAGGGCACGCTGATCATCGAGGCTGCCGAGCAGGCGGGTATCTACATACCCCGATTTTGCTACCACAAGCTCCTGAAGCCGTACGCCGGCTGTCGAATGTGCCTGGTGAACATCCCCAAAGGCTCGGATCGCGACCCCCGCCCGTTCCCCGCTCCACAGGCCGCCTGCATACTGACGGTCCAGGAAGGCATGGTTGTAGAGACGAAGACCGAGGCTATTCAGGATGTCCGAAAGGGGATACTGGAGTTCACCCTCATCAATCATCCCCTCGACTGCCCCATCTGCGACAAGGGCGGCGAGTGCGATCTTCAGGACCTTGCATATCTCCACGGGCGAGAGGACTCGCGTTTCCACGATGAAAAGATATTCAATCGGCACACGGAACTGTCCAGTGTCCTTGTTCAGGATTTCAATCGTTGCATCCAGTGCAAGCGCTGCGTGAGGTGGACGGAGGAGGTCGCCGACGATGACCGGCTGATCTTCCGCAGGCGCGGAGCAGAAACCCAGGTTGCGACGTTCAACAATGAACCGTTCAGAAGCCGGTTTGCCGGCATGACGATCGATCTGTGCCCGGTCGGTGCGTTAACCAGCAAGGTTTTTCGATTCAAGGCTCGATCGTGGGAACTTGGTTCCCACGAATCCGCCTGCACCGAATGCGCGCTGGGCTGTTCTTTCAATGCCCAGCCTCGAAATGAACGCATCATGCGATTCCTGAGCTAGGAAGATCCGGATGTAAACGGACCGTTCTTTTGCGATCGCGGCAGGTTCGCGCACGATTATCTCGAACATCCCGACCGCCTCGTCAGGCCGATAGTACGTCGAGACGGCAAATTCGTTCCAATAAGCTGGGATGACGCGGCCTGGATGCTCGTTGAGAATTTCCAGCGCGTAGTGAAGGACAACGAGCCTCGCGCGCTCGCTGCGTGTATCGACCCGTCCGAAACGCTCGAATCCCTCTGGACCTTCCGGCACTTGTTCCGAAACGCGCTCGGACCGCCGCGCATAGAGCACACCCCCGCTCCTCTCGGGTTCGATCCCGATGATTTCCCCGCAGTCCATGGTAGGTTGGCAAGAGTCGAGGACATCCTTACGAGCAAGAACCTGGTGCTATGGGAGTCCGATCCGTTCGACGAGGCGCCGGTGCTTGGTTTAAGGATGAAGCTCGCGTGGGAGAAGCGGGAGATCGACGGCGTTTCGATCACTCCGACCCAATCCTACCTGGGACGGAAAGGTTTCGATGAGCGGATAATCCCGCCGCACCGCATGAGAACCGTCCTTGCAGGGGTCGCGAAGTCCCTTGCAGATCGCGCGGGCAGCATTCCCGAAGGAACTGAAAAGCTCATTCGTTCCGCCGAGCAATCCGCTGCGAATCTTGAGCCAAGCGAGAGGGGAACCGTAGATGCGATCGTTGAGCGGCTTCTTGCCGACGGCGCGACATTGGTGATCGGTACGCAACCCTTGCGAAATCGCAACTCCGAAATCGCGGCGCTGATACTTATCGTGCAGCTTCGCGAAGCGGTGACCGGATCTCGCCTCTCTATCCTCCCGATGTTCAGAGCGGCGAACTCTCTCGCCGCAATGCTGCTGGGTATTCGGACGCAAATTGCCAAGGGTCCGGAAGGACCGGCGCCCAGCGGTTTCACAGGCGAAAGCGCACTTACGTGGCCCGAGGAAATTGAAAACGAGAAGATAAAGGCCATGTTCGTGGTCGGCGACGGCCTTATTGAGTTGATTGGTTCGACCGGACTCGACAAGCTCGCATCGCTTGATTTTCTCGTTGTGGTCACCGATTTCATGAATCCGCTCGCGGCCCGGGCCGACCTTGTGATTCCCCGACTTGCGCCGTGGGAGCAGTCCGGCACGTTCATCACTCTTGATGGCCGAATCAGGCGAGTCGACCCGATAGTCCCCCATCCGACCGGAGCGTGGTCGCTCGATCAACTGCTCTGTGAAGTCTCAGAACACCTGGGCAAGGGAATTCTATCCGGGACCGATGAGCTGCACACTCAGATTGCGGATGCCTGTCCCGCTTTCCGCCCGCTCTTGAACAAGGAGTCTGACCGACTCGAACCCCCGACGCGGACCGAGTTCCGCTCAGGCGGGCCGGATGGCACTTTCGAGTCCGTTGCGGCCCCGGGCGGTGAGAATTTCGGAGCGATAATTACGGAAGCAATCTTCCGGCACAATTCACGCGGCAAGCATTCCGAGCATGTCGAGGCGCTTCCGGAGGAATTCTGCTGCGGGATGAATTCCGAGGATGCTTCGCGATTGGGATTGCGCCCAGGGGATCAAATTCGGATTTCAGTCGAATCCGGGGGTCTTGTGGCGCGTGTAAAGTTCATCAATGTGCCGAAAGGGTATATACTCCTGCCTTCAGGTTACCTGGATCACCCGCTTGCGGACCTGGGCCTGCTTCAAAACCCGCATGTCCGGCTGCAGGCAGAGAAAATGACGGTGTACGCGTCGTGATGAAGTGAAATGAACGTACTGATCGTTCTGATAAAAATCGCTGTCTCACTGGTTGTCCTGCTCGCAGGGGCGGCGTACATGACGCTGCTGGAGCGACGGCTTGTTGCCTTCATCCAGGACCGCCTCGGTCCGAACCGTGTCGGATGGCAGGGGCTTCTGCAGCCGGTTGCGGACGGTGTCAAGCTCATTTTGAAGGAGGATATCGTCCCATCTCAGGCCGACCCGATGGTTCACGCGATCGCGCCGATGATCGCGGTGTTCCTGGCCTTCGCGGGGATTGTCATTCTTCCTTTCGGCGATCGAGCGACCATCGGCGGCTACGATATCCCGCTCGTCATCTCCAACGCCGGGGTGCTTTACTTTCTCGCGGCCAGCTCGCTCGCGGTCTACGCTGTCGTGCTCGCCGGATGGGGAAGCGCCAACAAGTTTACGACGTACTCCGCGTTGCGCTCGGCCGCCCAAATGATCAGCTATGAACTCTCATTGGGCCTTGCGGTCGTCGGCGACGTACTACTATGGGGAAGCCTGAGCCACGTGG
>CBDUXL010000165.1:0-7815 GCA_965371155.1 uncultured bacterium
ACCCACAAGCTCGAAGACTCGCTTGAGGGTGGCACCCATCGTCCAGATCAATCGATTGACTTTGCTTTGCATTGAGACTTTTTCAACAGCCCCGGGGACGCCGGCGCTCCCAGGTCTTTTTCGTTTGCATTCTCGTCGGCATCTTCGGTTGGTTCAGAATCCTCGGGATCCTCTGCAAGTTCTGGATAAGTATCGTAGAACGCGGTTTCTTCGGAATCTTCCGTGGTCGCGAAAAACACGGGCTGCTCGCGACCCCAGCCGATCAGCGTGAATCCTTCCTCCCCCATCTTCCGGTAGAGAAAGTCACCCTCGGAGAGCTCTTCGCTCGAAACGGCGAGTTCACCGGAGATCGGATTGATGTAGTGCACATTCACGTCGCCGTTCGCGTACATGTCGTCGAAATGCTCGGGGCTGCGACCGTTGCGCTGAATGAAACTCTCAATGGCATCGATAGCTTGACGGCAGTACACGGTGACCATCTGTTCATCGCGCGGAAGTTCGTTTCCAAAGAAGTACTCCCGGTCAACCTCTGATTGATACAGGGAAATTCGCTTGACCATCGAACGAACGTTCGCGGTATCCCCTGGACGGATGAACCAGGCTTCGATATGCAACTCTTCATATTGTTCTCGTTCGGCAACGAGAACATTGCCCGCGAGGTCGCCGTCCGGATAATCCTCGCGTGTCAGGGATACTACTTCCCCTCCGGTGTAAGGGTTGGTCATCAGCACATTCAGATGGCCGGTCGAGCGCAGGTCGTCAAGGCTGTCGGGGGGACTACCGAACTCGACCATGTAAGTGAAGGACGCATACTCGATGGCGCCCAGGTTACGAGCGACTTCATCAAAGGCCCACCTGAACTGCGCATCAGTCCAGTAGGCGGTACCGGCGTACGCAGGTTGCGGTGCCAGCAGGCACGCGAAAACAAGGATTGCCGATAGGTTATGTGGGAATCGCATTTTCATCGTCAGTGTCTTAAGCATCACAAAATAGGATTATAGCACCCTGTTTCCGGCCCCGCGACCGCCGACGGTCGCGCGACGGCGGGCGTGCGCCGCGCGCCCCTACAATTCCCACTGCAATCGTGATAGCATAACCACCTCATAGGGTAGCCGGTGGACCGGCATTTGAGAATGTCAGTTTTTCATCGCCCGCTACGTTCTCTAATTGATGGGTCGTCTGTCCTCGTGCCCTGGATTCCGGCGCCCAACTCGATGTATGAAAGCCGTCTAATCGACCATGTCTAACAACCCCGATCAATCCAGCCTCCCTCGCTACAAGTGGACATTCCGCGAAACCGATCCGCATTCCAGCAGGCCCGGATGGGAGGCTCTGGTCGGCAAACTGGGATGCGATCCCATTCTTGCCAGGGTGCTCGTCGCCAGGGGAATCGACACCGCGGACGAGGCAAAGGCTTTCCTGAATCCTCGAGAGAAGGACATCCTTCCGCCGGAGGCCATCCCAGGACTGGAAGAAGCCCGCGACCGCTTGTCCGCGGCGTGTCTGGCGAAGGAACCTGTGCTGGTCCATGGCGACTATGATGCAGACGGGATTATCGGAGCGGTAATTCTTCACCGGACGCTCAAGGAGTACGGGTGCCGGTCGCGAATTTTTCTGCCGGAGCGGAATGTTCACGGCTACGGTATGGCGCCCCAGGCAGTAAAGAAGGCGGAATCGGCGGGCATAAAACTCCTGGTGTCGGTGGACTGTGGGATTTCGTCGAACCATACAGTTGAGCTGGCCAGACAAGCCAGTATTGAGGTCATAATCACCGACCATCACGACATTCCCGACCAACTGCCGGAGGATGCTCTTTTGGTCCACCCGGAGCTGGAGGGAGATTATCGCGGCGGAAAAATCGCTGGGGCTACTGTCGCATTCAAGCTGGCCCTGAGTCTGATCGACGCGCTGGGCGGGGATGTCGATGCGGCCCGGGAGCGCTATCTCCCCCTCGTGGCGCTTGCGACTGTTGCAGATGTCTGCTCCCTGCAGAAGGAAAACCGCTCGCTGGTCGCGTTGGGGATGTCCGGCATGTTCAACAGCGGAATCCCGGGTCTGAGAGCGCTGTGTCTGGGAACTCGCCGGGAGGGTGAATCCGGCCCTATCACGGCGAGGGATATCTCGTTCGGCATGGCGCCGGTTTTGAACGCGGCGGGACGGCTCGGCGACCCGCTTCCTGCCGCAAAATTGCTGCTGGCAAAGGACGATGACACGGCATGGCGTCATTTCCGCGTACTGCAGCAAATGAATCAGGACCGCAGAAGGATCCAGGAGGAGATTTGCAGGAGACTCATGAGGAATCCCGATGTGGCGTATGCCGGACCGGATGCCGGTCTGCTGGTGATTGCCGACGACAACTGCACGCCGGGTCTGGCTGGCATTGCCGCGGCTCGGCTGGCGGACGAGACTGGGCGTCCAACCTGCATTCTGGCCCCGATTAAGACAGAGGACGGCATTATCTATCGAGGAAGCATGCGTCGCGCGGGCGGCGAGGACCTTACGGAGCTTATGGATCCGGTCGCGGGTATCGTGGAAGATATCGGCGGTCACCCGGGCGCGCTGGGCCTGACGGTCGGGTCTGATTCGCTTAACCGGTTCATTGCCGCATGCGGGGAGATTGCATGGACTCCACGCACCCAGGAGCTCGAACTCGATTTTCCGGTTGAAACGCCTCTCCGCCGTGCCGAGACGGTCCAGGCTCTCGATGCCACCAGGCCGTGGGGCGAGGGGAACCCGCAACCCGGTTTCGCATGGGGGCCGATCACGGTGAAGGGGACCCGCGCGGTGGGCAGGAACGGCGATCACATGCAGTTTTCGTTGGGAGGCGCTGATGGCTCGATGTGCAAGGGGATTGGGTTCTCGATGTCACGTCTTCTGCCCTCGGATGGCGGGCTTGGACAGAAAATTCGCGCTGCAGGCCATTTTATGATAAACAACTGGCAGGGCATGGAATCGGTGGAATTCCAACTGAGGGACCTCGAATTTGCATAATCAGAGGATTTCGGGTACTTCAGCAATAGGTAATATGATACAATTTAAGGGGACAGGACATTTTGCGTGGCGACCCTCGCGTCGCTGAAATTGTAGCATGCAGACAGAGGAGGCCGGCCATGACGAACAGCGCCGAGGCTGACAACATGATGCGAAAGGCGCGGATCAAGATCCGCGACATGCGCAACCGTATCGAGCGCGACGAGATCGGCCATATGATCCCCGATGCCTACAACGTGATGTTTATGGCCGCCAAGGCAGCCCTGTTGAAGCGCGATATCCAGGTGCAAAGCCATCGCACGGTCATCGCAACCTACCGCCGCGAGTTCATCGACAATCACGTTATTACTCCAGAATTCGATAGCTACCTTACGAAGATCCAGGGCTATTGGGAGAGAGAAGGAACCCCTGACGCCGAGGCGGTGGATGCCGCGCGCGCGGAGAGAATTGTCGAGGCGGCGCACAAACTGGTCGAAGCATTGGCAGAGACGATGAAAGATCCTTCGAAGGAGCCGTTCCGGATTCGGTAGTGAAAAGCTATCCCTGATTGGTGACTCTCGGCTCGAGCCCTGCAGTCAGTGAAGATGCCTCGGGCCGATTTTTTTTTGTAATCACGGGGGACATGCCATTTTTCTCCAGTGATAAACCTGACTTTACCATCGCATTTCAAGGGGAAAATGCCTTGTCCCCGAAGTTCGAATAGAGGTGTTACGCGTGGACTTGACTCAGTACATCCGAGACATCCCGGACTTCCCCAAGGAAGGGATAATCTTCAAGGACATCACTCCCCTTCTGAAAAACGTCGATGCATTGAATCACGCCGTCAAGCTGATTCATCAGCACTACGTCGACGCCGGAATAACGTGCGTAGCCGGAATCGAATCCCGAGGCTTCATTTTCGGATGCCCGGTCGCGCAGGAGTTCGGCGTCGGCTTCGTGCCGATCCGAAAGCCCGGCAAGCTACCCTATGATGTCCACCGAGAGGAATATGACCTTGAATATGGGACGGATTGCGTCGAGATGCATATCGACGCTGTCGGTCCGGGCGACAAGGTCCTTATCGTGGATGACCTTCTCGCGACCGGCGGCACGGCGGCCGCTAGCCGGAAGCTGATCGAGGCCACCGGCGCCGAGGTCGCGGGTTTCGGGTTTGTAATTGAGCTCGGGTTTCTGAACGGGATAGCGAAACTCGGCGACGCGAAAGTGCTGTCGTTAATCAAGTATTGATCGTAGGGGCGCACGGCTATGCGCCCGATACTGCGTTTGGGCACACGGCTGTGTGCCCAAACGCTTGTGCGCCCGATCCTACGTAGGGGCGCGCGGCGCGCGCCCGATATGTTACAGCAGCTCCTCTATATCCCTTATCTCCGTGATCCGCAATCCTTCCCCATGCTCCAGGATGTACAGATTTCCGCCCCACAATGCGTAGTGTTGCATTGATCGGTAGCCCTCCGGGAAATAGTCAACGACGTGTGCGGATTCTGGTGGGTCGATATCGACTATCTGTAAGTGCGAGTCTGCGGATTCCACATACGCGTAGCCGCCTGAAACCACCACTTGCTGGGCTCGATTGTCTTCCAGAACGACCGTCCTGATGATGTGCGCGGACTCAGGCGGATCGATGTCGATTATCTCCAGCCCGGAATCCTCCTGTGCCCAGCACATTCCTCCTTGATCGCCGGCTGCCAGGTACGCATAGCCGCCTGAGACAGCGACATCAAGAGCGCAGCCTTTTTCCTGTTCTTCATATGTATCCACTCTTATTACAGAATGTGCGGACTCAGGCGGGTCGATGTCGACTACCTCCAATCCAAATTCATTCGCCATATAGGCGTATCCGCCTGAGATAACGACGCCACGAAGTTGCCAACCGCCCTTGATTGTGCCGACTATATGCGCGGACTCAGGCGGGCTGATATCGACTACGTGCATACGACCACCAGGAAAACCGTATTGAGAACTGCCGCCAGCACAGAGATATTCATGGCTGTCTGAAACAGCCACGACATTGAAAATGCTTTGGTTCTCGATTTCTCCGACAAGTGTTCCGACAACATTCGTGGATTCAGGTGGCTCGACATCGAGTATTCGCAACTCACCGGAGCCACATGCCACATATGCATAGCCGTCTGAAACAACGATGGCAAAATGGCGCCATGTGCCGCGATCCGCTCCTTCTCCGCTCCAGACAAACCAAAACGTGTTGGTCGGATCGCCCAGATCACAGATGATCAGACCGTTGTCATGTTCCAACACGTAGGCGTAGTTTCCATCCACACAGAAATCCATAAAAAAGACTTCATGCCCCTCCGCCATTTCGACCTCGATCAGCCTTTCATTGCTGTTGCCGAACTCTGTGTCCGCGTTGCTCTCGGAATCAGGGACGCTCTCATCGCCTGAGTTGCTCCCGGGATTGGGGTTGACCCTTGCGTCGGATCTGCGTGCGCCGCATGTAACCGTCACGAGTAGAGCGATCAGCACCGCTCCCAGGATGAGACTAATACGGACTTTCATTGTACTCCTCCTTTTCATTTCTCCGGTCACGGAGAATCTCAATGCCCGTCCCCCTTTCACCGCATCATGGGGAAGAATATCACGTCTCTGATCGAGTGCGCGCCGGTAACCATCATCACCAGGCGATCCACCCCAAGACCCATACCTCCCGCGGGCGGCATGCCGTGTTCCAATGCAAGAAGGAAGTCCTTGTCCAGCGGATGAGCTTCCTCATCGCCCGCGGTCCGGAGCTTTGCCTGCGCCGCGAACCTTTCCCGCTGCTCGTCGGGATCGTTCAACTCCGTAAACGCGTTGGCAAGTTCATGTCCCGTGACAAACAGCTCGAATCTCTGCACGAAATTTTCCCTTTCGGGATGCTTTCTCGCGAGCGGGCTTGTTTCGATGGGGTGATTGATCACAAAAGTCGGCTGCACCAGGTTCGGCTGGACAACAGCATCGAAAAGGATATCTACCAAGCGACCAAACGACGCGTCGTCCTCCACTTCAAGCCCTTTCTTTTCGCAAATCATCGCGAGCGACGCGACATCGCGCGTGGTTTCCAGGTCGACCCTCGCGTGCCGTTTCATCAGCTCATTGAAATCTTCCCTCGTGAACTCCGGACCGAAATCGAGTTTGTGACCGCGGAAATCCGAGACGGTCTTTCCCTGAACGGCCAGGCACGCCTTCCTGCAGATTTCCTCGGTGAGGTCCATCATGGTCTCGAGATCGCCGAACGCCTCGTAGACCTCCAGCATGGTGAACTCGGGATTGTGGTCCCGGTCCATTCCCTCGTTTCTGAATATCCGCCCGATCTCGTAAACTCTCTCGAAACCGCCGATCATCAGCCGCTTCAGGTGAAGCTCGAGCGAGATCCGCAGCTTCAGATCCATATCGAGCGCATTCAAGTGGGTCATAAACGGTCGTGCAGCAGCGCCCCCGGCGATCTTGTGCAGCGATGGAGTTTCGACCTCCAGGAATCTTCTGCCATCAAGAACCTGCCGCGTAACCTTGATAACTTCTGTGCGAGCGCGGAACACCTCGCGAACCTCCGGGTTCGCGATCAGGTCGAGGTATCGATGCCGGTAGCGAAGCTCCTTGTCCTGAAGCCCGTGATATTTCTCTGGCATGGGGCGGAGAGCCTTGGCGAGAATCCTCCAATCGGCAACGCGGACGGTAAGCTCGCCGGTCCGAGTCTTCATCATCGTTCCGGAAACGCCGATCCAGTCGCCGAGATTGACAGCCTGCAATAGGTCCCACTGATTCGGGGCATTCTTCCCCTCAACCGCCGGTTTTTCCTTGAGTTCATTGAAGCGGAAGAAGAGCTGGATTGAGCCTGAGCCGTCCAGCAGGTCGCCGAAACAGGCCTTCCCGTGGCTTCGATATGCGATCAAACGACCTGCGATGGCAACCTTGGTCGCTCTCGTCTCCAACTCCTCCGCGGGAGTGTCATCGAATTTTGTACGGAGATCGTCCGCGCAATGCGTGACCTCAAATCGGGAGCCCCAGGGATTGATGCCCCATTTGATCAACTTCTCGAGATTGAACCGACGGCTTTCAAGCTCGTCTGAAAGTCGATCGTGGTCCTCAGAACGCTGATTCTCGTGCTCGTCAGGCATGATGACGGCTCATCACCCACCGTACCCATGGAATGTAAGCAATGCATCCACAACGCGCTCGATTTCCTCGTCGGTCATATGCGGGAAAATCGGCAGCGCGGCAACCTCGCGACTCAACCGGTCGGAAGCAGGGAAGTCGCCGGGTCTGTGCCCCAGGTCCTGGAAAATCTCCAGATACGGAAGAGGAATGGGATAGTAAAGCCCGGAGGAAATTCCCCGCTCGGAGAGGAATTCGCGAAGGCGATCGCGGTCTCGTGACTGAATCACGTACAGATGGTAAACATGGCTGAAACCATCCGGGACATATGGCACGCGTAGCGGCAGATCGGCCCATGCATCGGTGTACATCGATGCAATCTCCTGCCTGCGGGTGGTCCATTCCTGAAGCTTCTTGAGCCTTACTCGCAGAATCGCAGCCTGGATTTCATCCATTCGGCTGTTACGACCGAGAAGGCTGTGATGGTACCTCTCGGTCTCCCCGTGAAGTCTGAGTTTCCCGACAAGCTCAACCTTGTCCGAATCACGACCCGTCACTGCGCCGCCTTCGCCGCACGCGGCCAGGTTCTTTGTGGGGTAAAAGCTGAAAGCAGCAAGCTCGCCGATTCCCCCGACCTTCCGATCGTTCACAGTCGCGCCTATGGCCTGGCATGCGTCTTCCAGCAGAAAAATGCCGTGTTACTCTGCGCTGTCCACAAGTCTTGTCATATCGGCGGGA
>CBDUXL010000166.1:0-7797 GCA_965371155.1 uncultured bacterium
GAAGGCGGAAGCCAGCAATCAGGGTGAAGATTGCATATTCTGCGGCGATTCATGCGCCGTAGCTTCAGCGAAGGCGGGAGCCAGCAATCAGGGTGAAGATTGCATATCTCTGGCGATTCATCCGCCGAAGCTTTAGCGAAGGCGGAAGCTTCAGCGAAGGCGGAAGGCAGCACTCCCTCGAATTCCCTCTAATTGATCAACCCCAATGCATTATAACTTCTCAAACTAAATCCGCTCTATCTTTTCAACATCCTTGGTTTTGCCCGCGATGAACAGCACGTCGCCCTCGTAGATAAGGTCCTCGGGATGGGCGATCGGGATGCTCTCATCCTGACGGCGGATCGCGATGACCATGGCATTGTATTTCTGACGGAAATTGATCTCCTTCAGGCTCTTGCCGCTATGTGTAGGGCCGACGATAATCTGCGCGACCGAGAAGCCGGGCGAGAACTCGATGAAATCCATTACGCTGCGTGAGGCCAGAATGCGGGCACAGCGATTCGCGGCCTCCAGCTCGGGATCGACAACCCGCTCAACCCCGAGTTTCGCGAGAATGTTGGCGTGACGGATATTCTCAGCGCGGCTCCAGACACGTTTCACGCCGAGATCAATTACGGTCTGTGTGGCGAGGATGTTGTCCTCGATATGGTCGCCGATTGCAATGATGCAGTAGTCGTAGTTGGGCACACCCGCGGCACTGAGCGCAGTCTCATTGGTCGCGTCGGCCTGAAGGGCCTGGGTAAGCCTGTCCTGATGCTCGTTAACGAGCTTCTCGTTGCGATCTATCCCCAGGACAACGTGCCCGCGGCTGTAAAGCTCGCAGGCGAGGGCGCTTCCGAAAGCGCCCAGTCCGATAATGCAGTATTCGTTCGATGTCGGCATGGCAGGTCCCTTCCAAGATCCTGCCGGGAGTATACCACCTAAGGCGGGGAGGGCGCCTATTGGAAGCGGTACAGGTTTCCACCGGTTGTGTCAGCCACGAAAAGCGATCCGTCGTCGTCCAACGCGGCATCGGTGAATCTGCAGCCGCTCACAAGATAGTACCAGGCCAGGGAGCAATCTGCATTGAAACAGTACACACCGCTGTTGCGTCCACCGACATAAACCTTGCCGTCGTCGGCAATGGCCAGACCGTGGTTGTATTGGACCACGAAAGAACTGCTCTGGTTAAGAACAGCGCCGTCCGAAGGGTCGTATCGGTAGAGTGTGGAAATGTAGAGCGAACTTGGGACCAGCGAATAGATGCTGCCGTCCGGACCCTCCGCGAGTTGCACCCATGCCGATTGGCTTCCGGCGGATCCAGTTGCCCATTCGACGGTGGCTGATGTGCCGTTGTCGGTGATTTTGACCAGGCGATTCGTGCGACCGATTTCATAGATCGAGCCATCGGACGCGACAATCGGTGAGGATTGCATCTCTGCGGGGCAATAGGATCCAAGATAGATGGACCATTTCTGAGTCGGCGGAGTAGATGTCATATCGTACGCTCGAAGTGTGTTTGACGAACCGGCGTTGACGTAGACTGTGTTTCCATCGGGGCTCAATACAGGATCGGGAGTCTGCTGGAAACCGGTGCTGATCTCCCATTTGACCGAGCCGTCATTGTGGTCCAGGCAGCGCATCATGCGGGTAGATCCCGGGGCGTGGCAGAAGATGAAATCCCCGTCGCCATTAACCAGCCCGAACCGTTCGAGCATGAGCCAGCTATAGGTGGGAGCCGTGTACTCCCACAAGGTGCTTCCATCGACCGCGCTCAGCGCGATAATTTTCTCGGCCGCGGCATGACCCGGTGGATACGCCCAGACGTAAACCGTTCCGGACTCATTGTTAGGGCAGGGAACATTTGGAGGTGCAACCGCCATCAGCCTGTAGAAGCTGTATGGCGAAGACGGACTAACCGACCATTTCACGCTTCCGTCCGAAGCATGGTATGCGGAAAAGTCCTTCGAGGTTGAACTGTAAAATCCGATGTAGACCAGGCGATCGTCGGGGTCATCCGGGTCTACGCCGATGAGAAGGGTCTCCGGCGCGGTTGCCTGGGTACATGACGCGGAGTAGATCAAGTTGGCTGTCTGTGGTCCGTCGACATCGGTCAGACTGTTGCTCATGCTGTTCCGTCCGAGGAAAGGCCAGCCATAATAGTCCAGAGGCTCAACAACCTCGAAGCCATTTTCGAGTGTCCCCTCGAGGCTACCGGGTCCGCTGAGGTTATCCACCTGGACCGTCACATCATAAAGGTCGATCTCCGCTCCAGCGAGATCCAGATCAACCGTTATCTCGGTATCTGAGACAAGACTTTCATTTGAAACCGGAATCGAGTACGTCCCGTTGCTGAACTCAATGCTCAGACCACCCTCGATGAAGTCGGTCCCGATGATCTGCACCGTCTCCAGGGTTTGACCCTCGTAACCCCAATCGGGGATAACCTCGAGTACTGTTGGTGCGTTTTGCGGGATAAGGTTTCCTACCAAAGCGTGCCCCAGGATGTATGCGGCCAAAGGACCATCGGCATGAGGATAATCCTCTCCGCCGGGGATCTGCGGCGCGTAGTTGTCGGGATCGGAAGAAAGCACCTCGACCCACATCTCATAGTCCCCGTCGTGGGTCATGTCCAGATCGTCGGAAACGGTTGTGACGCGCCAGGTCGCGACGCCGGTGTCCTCGGAGACAAGCGTGGCTCCGGCGGCGAAGATGCTCACGATGTTGGTTGACAGCAATGTCGAGTGCAGGTTGATCCCCGCGACCTCATCAACCACACTTCCACCCGATTCAGTCGCCTGCCAGTCGTGGACCGTGATTTCGCTGATCAGCTCGCCGCCATTGGTGGTTGGATCGATGTAGTACATGGTGCTTTCGGAAGTATCAAGCTCGATCCACCATGCCTCGTGACAGTTCGCGGAAAGCGGGAAATCCTCGACTTCCCAGCTTGTGGCGTCCTTACCCAAATCGTGCCAGCTCGCGTCTACGGCATAGTTGAAATCAAATACCGGCTTATCTCCCGACATAACAAACTGAATCTCATATCGCCTTGAGTTGACGCCCGGAGCGATCCCGAACGTTCCGCGATCTTCCAGAGTGACATCGCTCAGAGGGGTTTCGGCTTCCAGGTCGTCACAGAAGTACTTGTACGGGTTGAGAATCGCAGTTGGGTAGTTCGGCGGCGCGAGCCCTCCGGGTGTGAAGCCGAAAATGCCCGGCTGAGTGAACTCGGTGGAGTTCCACCATCGGGTGAACCCGTCGGGATTCAGCATATGGCCGGCGGCATCGCCGGCGTAGGTAAGAATGGCGTCTCCCGGAAGCGACGAGTCCTCGTCCGACATGAAAATCCCCCGGACATCGAATCCCCTGTATCTCTCGAGACCCGGGAAGGGGTGTCGGAGGGTCACGTCCAGAACAAAAAGCCCGGTCTGAAAATCGCTTGCGGAGGAATCCAGCGCGAACGTGATCATGTGCGTCGGCGTCAATGGAGGCTGCATAAATTGGGTGACATTCACGCCGAGCATCGCCGATCTAAGGGGAACGACCTCGATCGTTCCGTTCGCTGGATCGACCGCGATATGCCACAAGCCCCAGAGAACCCGGTTTGAGGCGGAGCCCGCATCACGTGGAACTGAAGCGTCGGTCAGTTCAGTCCCCGTGGCGGCTGGGGTGGTCGGATTGCCTCCGCCGCTGCATGCGGGAACAGCAAGCGCAAGAGCGCATGCCAGCAAAGCCAAAGCGCAATAGCGATTCATCTTGAGAAACCTCCCGTCGAGATACACCCTCTTGGATGTCCTTGTTTAATAAGTTAGATGCGTCAGAATAGCCTCTAAATCGTTATAGAATTATAGCATGACCTACAATGAGCTTGAAGGGGGGATTGGGATATTAAGACAATGATAAGTTACGGAACCGGTTTTCCCTGGAGAGCTCCCTATTTTCGGTCTCCAGCGAGGTGATGGAGAGTAGGATCAGGATGTTGTCAAGTACTTTGATTAGGCCTGCATGTGTGCTATCATTTCTCATCAGATTCACTCATGCTTACCCGGGGAGGATGTTGTCTCCCCCAGAAACCAAGGAGAGCGACATCAGATGAAGAAACTGCTGGCAGTATTGCTGGTTGTGGGACTGCTCTTCTTAGGCCTTAGCCTCGCGTGCGGCCCTGGCAAGAGTCGCGATATTTTCAATGAGGAGAAAATCCAACAGGGTCTAGAAGCCGGCCAGCAAGACAGTGACGCAGTTGAGGAGGGCACGGAAGATGCCGCCGATGCTGCTGATGAAGCCGGTGACGCACCAGAGGACGTCACGGACGAAGCCGAAGAAGAGGCCACAGACGAAGCCGAAGAGGAAGCCGACAAGTAGGCTTCAGGCTGGCTGAATAAGTGGCGTCGGAGTTCGATCCTGAGGCATCAACCCCAGGCACAGGGTTGGTGTATTTTTGTTCTGCAATTAGCCAGTCACGAAGATGGTTGAAGGGTTATCCCGGTGGTGCAGCGGTTACTCCCCCGAGATGCGTTTTCGGGTTATTCCAGCTCCACGGATTGACTACCTCGACCCGGACATCTATAATACCTTTTTCGGTGGTATAAAAACTGGCTAAATCTGATATAGTTTGATAGCATGTTTCGCCGAGCGGGCGAGGATAGGAGATAAGAACAAACAGTGACCAGCCGTGGGGACGACACCCAAGCGGGGACGGATAGTACTTTGCAGTGCCTTGAGTGCGGGGCCATTCTGCCACCCGATTCGACCGGCTGCGACCAGTGCGGGAATAAGAACCTTCTCCTTCCTGAGAGATGGACGCCACCGGACAGGAGCCGGCTCTTGCTTATCAGCGCCGGGCAGCTTGGCCGCGAGACAAAAGTGTTGGTGGGCTTGTCGCTCGCCCTTTTTTGTGCGCTTGCCCTGCTTGGCGCGACGAAGATGCAGACCAACAGCATGCTGAAGGGTGAGCAGGAACACGAGATGCAGATAGTCGTTCGAAGCGAGCTGATCGAGGGGCCTGTACCTGAGGTCGAGGTGCTTCCCGAGGAACCGGAGCATGTTGAGGAAATCGACATCGAGTCTCTCCGTGCTTCCGCCCTGGAGGCAGAGGAAGCAGGCGCCTGGTTTGATGCTGCGGATCACTGGAAAGCGGTGACTAAGCAACCGGATGCCACTCTGGATGATTTTCTGCTGCTCGCCGAGGCGACGGAGCGCAGTGGGGATCTAAACGGCGCCCGAACGGCACTCAACCTGGCATGTGTTCGGTTTCCCGACAGCCCCGGTGGTTATGCAGCACTGGGTGCGCTGGAGGAGCGGAGCGAGAATCCGAGTGCCGCTCGGTTCCAGTATCAGGTTGGTTTGAGCTACTGCCCGGACGATCCCGGACTGAGAGAAGGGCTGGGGAGATGCGATGAGGCTCTCGGAATTTCGGCCGAGGATGCCCAGGTTGACTGGCGCGAGCTCCAAGAGATTATTGAGGGTGCCGTTGAAGAGAGCTCCGAACAGCCGCCTATCGAGGATGAACCGAAATTGACTCAACCTCCTCCCAGTGACGAGGAGGAGTCGGAGCAGGTGGAATCGCAGGTTGCCGAGCCTGTTGAAGAGCAGGAGGAGCTGACTGTTGATGAGGTCCCTCCGGTTGTTGAGGAGGAGCCTGAGGCGCCGCCGGACGAGCCGGTTACACTTATCGGGAGCGAGCCGGTTGACGGAGAGACGGAATCTGATGTAGCCGAGGAAGGCGAGCAGGTTGCAGAGGAGGCTACTGAGGAGGAAAAACAACCCGTAATCGGGGTGACCGATTTCCGGGTGGAGGCGACGGAGGATTCGGTAATCGTGGAGTTGAGGACGGATCGACCGGCGGAGCTGATAAGCAGCAGTGCCGGCGATCCCCCGAGGCTGATCTTGCGTCTGCCGAATGCCCGGATCGCAGAGGGTGCGGATATCCCACCCCGGGTGACTTTGAACACACCGTTGGTCGAAAGTGTCAATCTTTCTGAAAGTTCGGCCGATAGTATGTTTGTAACGTTAGTAATATACCTGGGTCCGGATGCCCGCTACACGATCAGCTCTGGTCCTAATGCAATCAGAGTCAATATCGGGATGGTTGCCGGGTCATAGGCCGAAGGATGAGGGAATTATGGGAAGCCTGCGTTTGAAAGTGAAACAGCTTGCGAAATCCGCAGTGTCGCGGACGAAACGGGCGGAGGATGAGAAGAGCAACGAGTTCGCAAAGCTCATTTTCGCCGATGACATGTCATACTGGCGCACCGCGATCACGCCCAGTCGGCAGGGTATACTGTACTCTGGGGCCAAGCGATCGGTCGATCTCCTCTTCGCGTCAGTGTTCCTAATAATCGGTGTGCCGTGGCTGGTGGTGTGCGGCCTTCTGATGAAGCGCGAAGCGCCGGGCCCGTTTTTCTACAGGCAGGAGAGGATAGGCAAGTACGGGAAGGTCCTCACGGTCTACAAGCTGAGGAGCATGCCGGTGGACGCTGAGGAGACAGGACCGCGGCTCACGCCGATCGGCGGCGATCAGCGGGTCGGTCCGGTCGGCAAGTTTATCCGAAAAGCAAAGATCGATGAGCTTCCGCAGTTCTGGAACGTTCTGATCGGCGAAATCAGCGTCGTCGGCCCAAGGCCTGAGCGCCCGTATTTTGTCGAGCAATTCACCGAGGAACATCCCCAGTTTCCGCTGAGGCATCTGGTCAAGCCGGGGCTGACAGGACTTGCGCAGATGAACGAAGTCGACGCGTTCAAGATGCATCAGAAGCTCAGGTACGACCTGTTCTATGTCCGCAAGAACAGTTTCGGATTGGACATGAAGATCCTCTGGCGCACATCGATGTATTGCTTCAAATGCCTGTTCACGGGATTCAAAGAGGTCTCAAACGGCGGGGATACGTTCTCGAAAGCGTAGTGATCCAGGCCCCGCCAAAATAGCCCCACCGCTGCAGTCATCAAACCCAGACACCGCCTCTTCGATACTCCATCAAACGCACGACTGTCCGAGTGAGAAGCTGTGTGGGTATCTCGAGCAGAATCGCGTAGTGTATCGTGTACCAGAAGAACTGAAACGGATAATCGAAGCGAAGCGTGCGTGTATTGCCAGCCCACTCCCACGTTTCACTCGCCAGTTCTGATCCACCCCAGACAACCGCAATCAGAATCGGTACAACCCACAGGAGCAAGTGCGAGGCTGTTGAGCCCACCCATCTCGGCAGAGCGGCCGTCGCCACGCCCGTATATAGCAGGAACCTCCAAAGCACGATGAGCAGGATTGTGAGGGGGATAAGAATGAGCGTAACCCAATCCCACCAGTCCTCAGAAGGCAAGGTCTCTGCGACAAAAATGATGAATAACACCACGAGTAGCGTAAACGACGGCGCCAGGTGCTTCAGATTCAGCAGTGCTCCCCAGCGACGGAGGTTCGAGACGAAATCCTCGGTCGGTACGGGTGCTATGAACATGGCTTGGAGCATTGTCGAAGTGGTGTCGTCGCGTATGGCTCGCGGAATGTGCCAGAGGAAGTCGAGCAGAATGGACACGAGCGGAAGCAGAAGGATGATAACTACGGCCGTGATTGAGAGGATCGTGTTAATGATTTCATGCTCCAGGCTGAAATGCACAAGGAAGAGCCAAATCAGCACGATACCTGTGACAATCCACACCCATCGCATGGTGAAACGATCGGTCCAAATAGGCCACACGCCGCGACGGTAAAGCCACTGCAGGAACCACCAAAGCGCGATGAGCAGGATTGCCAGGGGGACAAAAACCTCGATAAGCGTAATCCAAAAGTCCGAAGGATGCTTGAAATCCCCGCTGAACACGATG
>CBDUXL010000167.1:0-7765 GCA_965371155.1 uncultured bacterium
ACTGCGGATTTCGTATGATGAGATGAGACAGAGAGCTGTGATTTGGAGGGACCAGGCAGCTTAGCCGGGAACAGGGATATTGATGGCGGAGTATATTATTGACGCAAGTGTTGTAATCGACTACCTCGATGTTGACAAAAGCATATTGAGTCTTGCCGCGAGCAAACTTGGTCGAATCTGGATCTCAGTGCTTACATTGCAGAAGATTCGCCAACTGGGAAGACCGGATGCTGAAAAGATGGGCCTGTCGGTTCTCGAACCTTCTCCAGAGCAGCTAAGAGAAGTGAAGACTCCTTCTCGCTTGAAGGAAGATGACCAAGTCACGATAATACTCGCGCGAGACAGCGGCTATATTTGCATCACGAACGATAAAAGAATGCATATAAGATGTCGGGAATGGCAGGTTCCTTCATTGTGGGGTCTGGATCTAATGCTGGAGCTCGTGAGAACAGGTAGCCTGTCCAGGACAAGAGCCGAGAAGCTGGGCCGCGCGATCCAAGAAATCAATGCCTACTTGACACCTCAGATACTGCAGCAGTATCTGGCCGAACTAAACTCCATCTGATCCCGGAGCTCGTCAAAGGCCGCTTTGCTGTCGTTTTCTCTCCGCTTCCCCGCCGTTCCGGTTGTCAAAACGAGTTACCCCATTATACTGAACCCTATGTGATGTCCACTGCTCATTGATTCGAGGTGTTTGAATGACAGAACGCGCACTACCTTTTCTCACACCAATTCTCCTCCTCCTCGCGCTCGTAATTGGCGGATTGTCCTGCGGTCGTCCGGACAGCGAGGCCCGGAACGGGCAGCCTGGCGCCGACGTGGACTCCGCGATTTCGGATGAAGGTTCCGCCGCTGATGGGACAGCCACGCTTGAGCTGGTCGAGGAGGTCGAACTCTCTCCAACCGATATCCAGCGAATCGGAAGGAATCTCGATGTCGATGTCTCCGGTGGAGTGAACGTGTTTTACGAAGTCAGCGGGGTCAGAGTGCAGTGCAATTATCTCACTCCGGAGAGTGAGGACGAGTTGGTGGATTTATTCCATGCTCTTTTCAGCCTGGTCGGCTCAAGAAATGCTGTGCTGTTGGGAGAAGACCGCGTGTACGAACTCATTACGGACGACCCATTCACCGGCGAGGCGGTCCTTGCGACACTCGATCTTGCGTCGCTGCAGGATATCAAGCTCAACCCGTTCAGGATCTTTGGCGAGGCTGAGATGATTCGCGATGAGCTGGTTATCGGCGCCGACCTTCGCGATGTAGCCGAGCGACTGGGGATCGAGCTTGCTGTGCTCATCAATCAGGAAATAGACATCAACGGAGAGAATGTCCGTGTGAATTTTCTTATGCCCGGCGAGGGAACATCGGTTGAGGATGCATTTGATGCGCTTGCGGATGTGAAAGGATCGGAGTCCGGGCTTTATGTGCTGCACGGGTCGATAGTTGAGGTGGTCACGGATCGTTCCGCTACTGCTGATATGGTTTGGCGACTCATACCCGCGGCTCCGCCGTCGAGATTCGGACCCAACCGATTTGAGGTGAGCTTCACAACCGTGCCGGTCGATGAAGCTGATTACATGCTCCTGAACCAGTGCTCGAACGAGGCGATCGGGGGGGCAAGTGTAAGGCAACTTACACGAATAGACCGGTCGCTCGAGTTCGGCGATACACTCCCACTGTTCCTGAACGGCGGGACGACGGAGTTTTTGTCGAACCCGTCGACCGAGGTGACCATGATCGATGACTCGGTCGCTGAAGCTGTCATCGCTGATGAGGGCGGTCGCGGATGGGGAAATCGAGTGGAAGTCGTGATGGAAGTCGAGACTGGAACGCCTCTCACGGAAGGGCCCGAGGATGAGGAGGAGTATCTTGAGGCGACCAAATTCTGGCCGGTTGAGAGCAGATCGATCGACAGGGCGCTTGATGAGGCTCTTTATACACTTGAAGACACGAGCGATCGGTCCACGGCCGAGGCGATCCACGCATGGGTCAGGGACAGCATTCGGTTCGGCGGGGATGTCGAGGGCAGTCGATACGGCACCGAGCAGGTCATGGGCCTTCGCTACGGTCGCTGCTGGGATTTCAGCGATGTGTTCATAACAATGGCGCGGGGTGAGGACCTACCCACGAGGCAGATCGCGGGGTGGCTTTACGGCGGCGAAGGGCATGTATGGAGCCAGGTTTGGCTTGAGGATGAGGGTGTGTGGCTGGATGTCGACCCCACGCGTGATGAGATCGGTGTCGACAGTTTCTACATTCCGATCTGGGGCACAATCGATGGGGAGATGATGTTTCTCTACACTGAATGGCCGGAAATCAAGCGGTTGGATGAGTGATAAGTCAAACTGAATGCTTATTCTTGCTTGTCCTTGACCCCTTCGCCGCAGTGCTCGCAGAAAGCTGTATCGCCCGGGATCGGTACGCCGCAATTCGGGCACGTGGTCCTGATCCTTCCGACAAGATTCCCTCCGCAGTGCCGGCAGAATTCAGCATTCTGCGGGACCATACGGTCGCAAAACCTGCAATGGCTCCAGCCTTCGATAATCCTCACTCTTGTTTTGTCGAGCGGGGCAAAATGGATCGCCATATCGTAGCCGATCCCATCGGTCCCGCCCCAGATGATCCCGGTGCCTTTCCTTCTGCGGAACATCTCGACTGCAACCTCTGCAATGCCCCAGATTATGATGCCCATGACGAGAGCGCCAAAGAGAATGAACACAAGGATGACAAATATATCACTCGGATTTGCCGGCATGTGCTGACGGTGACTCTCTCGAAATTATACAGGATGCGCAGCATCCTGCGGATGAAGCAGTGAGCTTTTCATATTATATGACGTATTGTTGTGGAGTCTGGTTGCATGGTGGACGCGCGCCGAGCGCCTGTACGGGAGATCGCCTCCCGGACACCTTGACACCTTTTTCCGCCTACTGTACGCTTCTGATACGATCTGCCGGCGCTCGGCGTTACCTTTTGCCGGCAGACGGGAGGAGACCACAGATGAGAAATACCACCACCGTCCTTTTTCTAATCACCTTGATGGTGTTGCTCGGATTCAGCGGTATGGCCGTCGGGCAGGAATCCGAGAGCGGCTCGAATGGGGAGATAGAGGTCGAGGGCACAACCACCACAACGACCACCTCTCCCTCCGCGCCCACGTCAAGCGATCCTTCCCGACCCCGCGTGGCGGTTCACACTTTCGAAAATCCGCCCGCGTACTACAGCTCAACCATCGGCAACGGGCTTACTTCGATTCTTATCACTCACATGACCCAGTCGGGTCGATTCGACGTAATTCAGCGTGGTGAGAATCTTGAGTTGATCATCGAGGAGATCGAACTTGGTCGATCAGGTTATATCGAGCAGGATACCGCGGTGGAGATGGGTCATGTGCTTGGAGTCGACTACATCCTCTCAGGCCGCGTGACCAATTTCGGCTACGAGGAGACGGACACCGGAGGGTTGATCGGCTCCTGGAGCGGTTTCGCGGGACTCGAGATCGAGAAGGAAAAAGCCACAGTACGCCTCGATTTTGCGCTCATCGATGCAACCACCGGAACGACCGTTCTTGCCGCAACGGCTGAGGGCAAGGAGTCCGAGACCGGTTTCAGTATCGAGGGCGGCGATTGGGGTGAATGGGTCGCTGCGGTGAGTTGGGATACCGACGAATTCATGGAATCGATGATTGGACAGGCTACGGTCAAGGCCGTCGAGAACCTGATGGACCAGATCCTTGTCCTGTTCCCGATTCAGGCCCGAATACTCGCAGTCACCCCTTCATTCATTGTGCTCGATCTTGGCTCCGGTTCCGGGATCGAGGAGGGCATGGAGTTCGAGGTGTATCGCGTCGAGGCAGTGGCTAACGAGGCGGGTGAAGTCGTATGGGAGGACCGTACTCTGATTGGAAGGGTGCAGGTCACCGAAGTGGAGCTGACAAGCTGCAAGGCGAATGTTGTCTCCGGATCGGATTTCGTCGAGGGTGATCTTTGCATATTGCCTGAGGAACAGATCGTTGAGACGGAGACTGAAGGCGACAGTAACCCGCACCGCG
Source organism: uncultured bacterium (assembly GCA_965371155.1). Lineage (GTDB taxonomy): Bacteria > JAJVIF01 > JAJVIF01 > JAPKYR01 > JAPKYR01 > CBDUXL01. Next base: position 4,049 of record CBDUXL010000167.1, read on the forward strand.
GTTGAACTCCCGGCACGCTGTCGGGTTCAAATCCAGTGGGAGTCGGCACGGGGGATCGGGCGGAACGAAAAAAAGAGGTGCAATTGCCATGACTAGACGCATTTTACTGCCGGTGCTCGCAGCCATTTGGATTTTGTCGCTGGGCTGCGCAAACATGCTTAATCTGCAGGCAGCCAAGGATCGAGACCTTGGCCACATGGTGCATGAAAATATGCGCTCCAGCCCGCATTTCCAGGACAATTTCGTCAGCTTCAGTCTGGTCGAGATCGGCGGGTACAGAGTTGTAACGAAAAACCTTAACGATGCGCAGGAGGCGGGCAAATTCGGCTACAATTCAATGGTCCTGCTCGATGAGCGCAATAACACAAAGGTCCGCACCGGACGCAGCAGCTTCACTATCACGGGTGTCCAGGATGGGGTAACGATTTTTGAGGTGAGATACACCGGCGGCGACCGGATTAGAGTTACACTCAAAGGGCCATTCGAGGGGGAGGAATACGTCCGGCAATAAGCCGTAGACCTTGGCAAGTTCGACATTCGTCCGGCAGACCCTCCTTCTGCGTCAAGTCGGTTTCATGCATAAGCGCACTTGGTAGTTCGTTCAATTGTTATTTTTCTTCCCAATGCTTATCCCTTAAAACTTGCTCTTGTGGCATCTTGGTGGTTAAAATCTGTTTAAGTCAATCCTCCAGGGCTGCACGAAGTACGCAGCCCGCTTGGCGCATCCAGCGTGACAACTTCGCACAAGATTTCCTGGACCGATGTCGCGCGCGAGGCTGCCGATGGTCTCGGCCATCTCCTCGCACTCGGACCATCATCCCCACCCGCCTGGGAACTTCCCGCCGCGAGGTCCCTCCTCGGCCTTTTTGAGCGCGAGGGTATCCCCGCACTAATTTTGCCTCCTCAACCGGTCGGCAAGCCGCTTTCACCCTATCGACCTAATGTTGTCGCGCACATTCCGGGAAGCGGAGCCGAGGAGCCTCTCCTTCTTTTGAGTCATCTGGACAGCGCTCCACGACATGCGGATGAGTGGGCTGCTCCCCATGATACCGAGGGAAGAATGTTGACGGGGCCGGGCGCTCTTGCCGGCGTACATCTCGCGATTGCGCAGGCCATGGCGATGATTCTCATCGCCCGATCCGGCGCCCCACTGAAACGGACCGTCAGATACGCAGCCACAAGCGAAGGCGCAGGCGGCAGAGGCGCAGGACTTCAACTGCTCGCAGGGAATCACCTCGAGCATATCACCAGCGATATCGCCATCGGTTGGGACGGGGTGAGCTGGACGGCACCGGACGGCGCGCCTTGCTCGCTTCTCTCAAACGCCGACAAGGGCACTCTGCATTTGAAGCTGAGGTCGGAAGGGGGCGGCGGAAGTGTTGGTGTACGCGTAGGAAAAGACCCGGTCGATGCGCTTGTTACAGCTCTCGAGCGTCTTGGGAAGATCGAGTTCCCTCTGCGAGTGTCGTCGCCGTCCATGATGCTGGCTCAGTCGGTCGCGGAGACGATTCCGGACAAGGGATCGCGACACAATATTGAAGCCTTGAGCGATCATGTGAAAACGAGAGAAGCGCTCTCTGGAATATTCGACGATCCCAATTTGGACATCGGCCTGAAAGCGCTGTTGAAATCGAGCGTCTCTGTGGAGTGGGGGATCGTGCGGCTCGACGCGTCGTCCGGCGAAGGCTTGAGACCGAGGTCCGCTGAAGCTGAGCTTGTCTACACATATCCCCCGGGCGCAGATGTTGAGAACCTTGCGACGAGAATCCTGGAGGCGCTTGGCCCTGACGGCGTTTACCTCGCGGAGAAATCGGTACAGCAACCGTCGGAGAGCGAGCTTACTCCGGAAATCGAGGCTATGGCTCGCGTTGCGCTTACTGATATTGACCCGAAGTCGCACCTCGTTGTCGGTCTCGCGCCGTGGGCGACGGGTCTGGGCGCATTGAGGCATTTCGGGACGAGCGTTTTCAGTTGGGAACCGTTTGCCAATGTGGGAACGCTTGGGGAGACGCTTTCGAGGAGAGGCGGCGCAGGCGAGATGATCGAGATGGGTGATTTGGTGCGCGAGGTCAGGGCAATCCATTCCTTCCTCCTCCGAATGGCATGTTGATTGGGGGTACCCGTAGGAGCGCACGGCAGTGCGCCTTCCCGCTAATACTCCTGGGGTAACTCGGCCAAAACATCGGCGCGGAAGATGGGGCCGTCCTTGCAGACGTAGGTGCCGCCGACGTTGCAGCGGCCGCACTTTCCGAGGCCGCATTTCATGCGGTTTTCCAGCGTAGTGTAGATCTGATCCTTCAAGAAGCCAAGCTTGTCGAGCACGGGGAAGGTGAACTTGATCATTATCGGGGGACCGCACACGAGCGCGATCGTGTTCTCGGGCGACGGCGCGACTTCCTCGAGTACAGTCGGAACGAAACCGCTTCGGCCGGTCCAGTCCGGAGTTTCGCCGCCGGGATCGACCGTAGTCACCAGGTCGACATCATCCCGCTTCTCCCATTCATCGAGTTCGTGTTTGTAGACGAGATCAGCGACTGTCCGGGCGCCATAGATTATTCTCACATCGGCGAAATCCCCACGCTTGTCCAAAACGTTCCAGATCACTGCACGCAGCGGCGGAAGGGCGATTCCACCGGCGATGAACAGGATGTTCTTGCCGTGCCATTCATCCATCGGGAACCAGTTGCCGTACGGGCCTCGGAAGCCGAGAATATCACCCTCGTTGAGCGCCTGGAGAGCCTTTGTGTTTCTGCCGACCGCACGGAAGGTGCACTCGATGTAATCCCGGCGGGTCGGCGGCGACGCGACGCAGAACGGCGATTCGCCATGTCCGAACACGCCATACTCTCCGAACTGCCCTACCCTGTAATCGATGAAAAAACGCTCGCGCTCCGATTCATCTTGGAAAGTCAGACGAAAGGTCGTGGTGTCCGCCGTCTCCCAGCGGACATCCTCGATTTTCATCAACGATGGTCGGTAGATATTCTCCATAATTCATTTGGCGGCAGGCAGGCCGGCCAGTTCACTGATCCGCTCCAGCAGACCGACCAGAGCCATGTCGACCGGGCAGGATCGCTGACATCGTCCGCAGCCGGTGCAGAGTACCTGTCCGAAAAGATCGGGGTAGTACTTGAACTTGTGCATGATGCGCTGGCGGTAACGCTCGCTCTGCGTTGCGCGCGGATTGTGCCCCGAGGCGTGAAGGGTGAACAGCGCCATCTGACACGAGTCCCAATTCTTGACCCTTCTCCCTCCGCTTGATTCGCCCTCATCCACGATGTCGAAACAGTGGCAAGTAGGACAGAGGTAAGTGCAGGTGCTGCATCCGATACACGCGAGTGTTGCCCTCTGCCAGAAGGGATCGTCGAATCCGGTTTCAAGCCACTCTCGGACCATGTCCCTGTCGAAACGTTGACCAAGGCTTTTCTTCAGTTTGTTTACCGCGGACGAACGTTTCGGCTTTCCCTCGGACCATCCCTCGGTGCGCTCGATAAACTCCTGTCCCTTGTCCGTAACGGGTGTGACTGTATATTTCTGGCTTGTGCCTGTCTCACCGCTCGATGGAATCAGCAGAATATCGGCGCCATCCTCGCTGTCGGGTGAAAGGCCGACGGAAGTACAGAAGCACGCTTCATCTGCTTCAACGCAGGCAATGGCCACAACCACCGTCGCCGCCCTCCGGGCAAGGTAGAACTTGTCGTCGCAGTCCCATGTCAT
>CBDUXL010000168.1:0-7763 GCA_965371155.1 uncultured bacterium
CCATCGCCCATGATCATCAGGTCGAGGGGGTTTCCGGTCTGCTGGGCGGCTCCAACAAGGAACAGCTTCTGTGTTGCGATCGGCCTTACTCCATGACCGACTCGAAGACTGTTGGGAACCATTGAGCCAGTAAGCGTTGTTTGTCCCGCTCGACGGTATGTCTGGTACAGAAGGTCCTGGAAATTAAGGCGGTCCCGCTTAAAACCGGGAGTGTTGGCGTTCGCGATATTGTTCGCGATGACGTCGATGTTCATCTGCTGGGCTTGAAGCCCTGACGCTGCCGTGTAAAGCGCTCGAATCATTTCATCCCTCTGCTAAGTGCCGTCGCGCCCCTAAAATCCGGTCGGGGCAGCCAGGAGATACAGCAACATCAGCAGGATCCAGAAACACCAATCGGCAAGATCCTCACGAAGGCGTCTGATCCTGCGTCTCGGGGGCTTGCTCAGCAATGTCTTGCGGAAATTCAGGAAAGGCTCCTCGCTTGCCCCCGATTCGTTCTCAAGAAACTGTTCTTGAACGATGGTCATTTGCTGTTTGAACTATGTGACGGGCGGGTGAAGCACCTACCCTTACAAACTCAGTTTTCTATCCAGGCAACCTGCCGAGCTCTCCGGTAACTCTTGTCATGCTGTCGTTAAACATATCGACTGCTCTCGCGGCGGCTTCATAGGCTCTCTGGGCTATAATGAGCTGCACGAGTGAGCTTATCGGATCGACGTTGCTGCTCTCGATCGCGCCCTGCTCGACTCGTGTGTCCCTCGCACGGAGAGGAGGTGCCATGTTCGGGTCGATCGTGCGGAACAGTGTCAGACCCTCTTTCTCCAGAACTCGCACATCAGCGAACTCAACAATCCTAATCTGCCCGACTGCAGCCCCCTCCTGGATGATTTCACCGCTCGCATTCACGGTAAACGGGGCAGGTGAGGTGATCCGGATGGGCTGATTGTTGGTCCCGAGCAACGAGTAACCGCTGGGATTGACAATCCTGCCATCCGCATCCATTGTGAAAGATCCCGCGCGTGTATATCTGATGCCAAATGGAGTTTCGATCGCGTAGAAACCGGGACCTTGCAGCAATAGATCGAGGGGGTTTCCGGTTATCCTGGGGGTTCCCGCGGAGAAATCGATAAACTCGGTCTCCGCCGCCGGACCTCCGAGATTCATGGTCCCTATCGGGTCAGGGCCGGGAGGATTATCGATCGGACGTTGATCCAGATCGTCCAGCCTGCTGATCAGTAGGTCGCCGAACGATCTCATTGCCAGCCTGTCGCGTTTGAACCCATCGGTGGAAACATTGGCGAGATTATTCGCCACGATCTCCACCTCGTGGGCACGGTAGCGCATTGCATTGGCAGCTGCATAAAGTCCTCGAAGCATAGACACACCAGACGCCCGATTATTTAAGGCGTCATGTGTGTTTATCGGCGGTCACAGGCGTCTACTGAAGCCGATGGATGTTGATAACGTACAGAAACCGGGGGGCGTGCAGGAATAATTCGCGGGCAATCACCGGGCATTGAGGGATGCTGCTTCGAATATTTCCCTAGCTCACGTTGATAATGATGTCAATTGAATCTTCTCCGCCCTTGTTGTCCTCGACAGTGCAACTGACCGTGCAGGAAGCGGTTTGTGAAGGCGCTCTCCACACGGCTTGATTCTGGTTCACGGAGTTAAACGTGCCGCAGTCGGACGACCAGCTGTATATCAGAGCGTCACCGTCCTCATCGGTTACAGTCAGCGTGATTGTTACCAGTTCATCGAAAACAACCGAGCTGCTGGGGTCGGCATTCCAACCCGTTATGTGCGGCGGATGATTTTCCTTCACGATTATCGGGAGATCTCTTGAGGCGCTGCCGCCCGCCTGATCGGTCACGATGACCGTAATCGTGAAAGGACCGGCCGTTGGACTGAGCCACACGGCTTCCTGATCGTTTTCCGAAGTGAAGTAACCTCCGGTGGCCTGCCAGCCATAGTCCAGCGGGAAATCGCCGTCGGGATCGGTTGCGTCCACGGTGATGGTGATCTCCTCATTCACCCACGGGCTGGGTTCGGAAACAACCACCCCTAGAATCCTCGGCTGCCGGTTAGAGTTAATCTCAATCACGACTTCTTCATACGTGGGGCTCTGGTAGCGATCCCGAACTTCCACTCGGAACCGGTAAAATCCCGTGACATCCGGCGCGGCCCAGATACATGGGTTTTCACCGCTCACGATGAAGTACTCATTGGGATTAAACACCGAAGAGCCGGCGCCGATCCGCTCGACGGCCCATGTGTACGAGTACCATCCGGGATCAGGCTCATCACCCGCGTCGGGATCCGTGTAGTTCACCTTGATCGTCAGGATATTCCCGGGCGCGAGCTGTAATGTTGCTACGGGCGTTACGCTGTCGGCATCGACCGTGAACTCGAAGCCATCAATGATTACCGGCTTGTTTGTGTCCTCGGCGGTCTTGTTGCACCCTACTTGCAGTGCGGCAATTAGGATCGCCAGTGCGATCATTGGAACATGTCTTGAATAGAATTTGCTCATCGCGTCTCTCCCACCACGTGAAAGATTCAGAGTCTAAGTGAAACTATCTTCCCTGATTTTACCAACCTTGCCGACTCATTCACCCTCTTCTTTTTCAGCCTCGTCACTGTCCTCTTCCTCGTCATCACTTTCGTCAACAGGCAAGCCGGTCATTGGATCGAGAATAGTCGGCCCCAGGAAAAATCGGGTGTTATCGGGGGCCTGGAACATATTGAGAGGATCCGTGGACGGACGGCAATCGAGCCATCGGATTGTCTCGGCCAGACCGGTCAGGAGCGGATTCGCTCTCGTGGAGGCCAGGTAATTAATTGTGTGCCACGAAAGCTCCGGTTCATCGAATCCCTCGTCAGGTATCGGGAACGCGGGCACGATAAGTCGGCGACCGGCGGTGATATCCTGCGGTCTGAGGCCGTTCAAATGCCTCAGGTAAGCGATAAGGAATGCCTCCGCGTGGTACTCCGCCGTCACAGGATCTATATCCGGAGGAAGCTCGAGTCCCTGCATAATACGTAGGTTGGCCACAAGGCGAAGCTTCCTCGATATCTGGAGAAGTGTCAGCATTACCGGATCGTTGGCCGAGTAGGCCACGATCTCATCCATCGGGGTAAACGGGCGACCGGTAAGGATATCGATTCCCCTGAGATCAGGTTCCTTCAGTACGTACTCACCGGGGAATAGAACGTTGTCCAGGTTGTCGAGAACGTCCGAGCCGAGAGGGATAAGGTATGGGTCTGTTATCTGGTATGGATTTCCTGTGCCGATGTCCGGTCTGGGTGATGCTTCCTCTGCGACATGAGGTGTGATTACAATAATGATCTCGGTTCTGTCCCTGATTTCGCGGGTTCTGCGGAATGCGTGGCCGATCAGGGGGAGATCGCCCAGGATCGGCACTCGATAGGTTCTCGTCTCAATCTCGGTCGAAATCAGTCCACCCAAAATCAATGATTGATGGTTTGGAATCCTGACCAGCGTGGAAACTTCTCGGGTGTTCAGCTCGGGAGCGACCAGGCTCTCGGCGCTAATCACATTATTCAGGGTCTCCACGTTGGACACAACCGCGTTCACCATCATCTGCACTTCCTCCCCGCCGCGCCCTATCCTGGGCTTTATGTTGAGGGTTATACCGACAGGGACGAAGGTGATGTCGTAAGTAATGCGATTATCTCCGGACAGGGTCTCCTGTACAACCGGAACCTGGCGGCCGATTGTTATTATGGCCTGCCTTCCATCGACCGTGACAACTTTCGGACGTGCTCGAACCGTTGCCTTGCCGTCCAGGATGAGGGCAGCCAGAGCCGCGCTGAAGCTTCCGGCGGATTCCCTGGTGTCGTCATACATGAAGAAATTCCCGCCCACGCCGGATGAGCCACCCTCGCCGGGGAAAATCGGGTTCACGGCGCCTGAAAGGAGGTCGTCGATCCCGGTCACTTGTCTGAGACCGAGGTCAGTCAGGTCATCGATGTTCAGCTCGATAATCTGGGCTTCGATAAGCACCTGCCGCGCGGGAACATCAATAAGTGCGAGGTAGCGCTCCACAGAGGCGATCTCGGCTGAAGTGCCGAAGACAATCAGCTTGTGTATGTCCGTTGTCGCAACGGGATTATCGAATGAAAGGACCGTGAACTGCCTTCCCCGAATGCCCGTTCCGCCGCCCTCGGTGAAACCTGTAGAAAGCTCGCTGGATGTATCGACTACCTGGGGGGCGGCGTAGATGATTGGGCCAGCTCCTTCCGTAAGAGCCGCGAGGGCCTCCTCGTTGGTTCCGGTCGTGGTGTTGACCGCATGATAGCCCGCAGCCTGCAGGCTGTTGATCGCCTCGCCGATCTCCACGTAGTAGAGTTCGAGAACCCGGTACGTACGTGCCTCGGCAGGATGGTCTATCGTCGACAGCACTTGCTTGATCGAGTCAATCAGGCCTTGCTCGTTCGCTGTTGCCCGGATGAAAATCTCGTAGCCCTGGTATCCCTGGGGTTGCACCAGGAACGCCTCGGTCGCCGAATCGAGATTTGGATTATAGAAAGTAATTTGCCCTGTGCCTGATGCATCGCGCGCATAAACAATGAAATTGTCCGCTTCAGGATCGAGCCGCACCATTCCGATGAAGTTATTCATCACCTCATCGAGCTTGGAAGCAAATTCGCTCGGCGAGAGGTTGCGGATGGTAACCTTTTCAATCACCTCCGCCGGAGGAGGGGCAGGAGGCTGGGGTGGCGGATCTATGGTCGCGAGGATTTCCTTTGCGATATCTATGAGATCACGGGGACCCTGCAGGACCAGTCTGTCGGGAACCGATGAAAGCGTTGTTATGACAATATCGCTACGGCTTACTCCAATCAGTTCGAGATTCGAATAAAGCTGAAGTATCGCTTCCTCCTGGCCCAGGTTATATAAGGGGACAAACTCCATGTCCCTCGCGGCTTCATCCTGCGCGATGGCCGTTCCGGATATACTGACCAAGATGAAACTGACGCAGATGAAAAACATGCGCCACCATGCGGCGGCAGAGCGAGTCATCGAAGGCACTCCTTGGCTGGCAATTACTGTACTGCTAAAATAAGGATAGGTTCCCGGCCAACGAATAATATCACGCCAGGCACCCATTTTTTGAACCATTCTCAGGATTTTTTCAAGAATCAGTCCTTTTGACCCCAGAATGAATGCCGGGTAGAATCATCTCATGCTATCACCAAATCCCGATAAACCCAAGTCCGTCGGCCCGACTCTTTATCTTGCCCGTCACGGCGAGACGGACTACAACCGCAACAAGATTTTTCAGGGTCGCAGCGATATACCCCTCAACGAGCACGGAATCGAGCAAGCCCGTGCTTTGAAGCGGTTACTCGCGCCTGTCCCGCTGTCTCGCGCCTACGTTTCACCCCTGGAAAGGGCGCAGGTAACCGTGAGCATCATTCTAGAAGACCGCGAGATCAACGTAAAGGTTGAATCGAGGTTGATGGAAATAAATTTCGGAGTCTGGGAGGGGACTCCGGAACAGGAAGTGAAGGCGCGCTACATGGATGACTATATGAACTATCGCAACGACATGTCGCGCTTCCACCCCAAGGGCGGCGAAAGTGCCCTGGATGCCCAGGCTCGCGCCGGCGAGTGGTGGGATGAGATAGAGAAGAAACCTGGGTCGGGCGATGAAGGGATTCTGGTGGTTGCGCATCAGTCATTGAATGCGGTGCTTGCATGTTACGTAGCCGGTGTGAATCTTAGAGCCGCCTGGGAGCATTTCAAGACCCGACCGGGTGAAGTCATCAGGATTGTGCCTGGACTATATCCGCAAATCAGTAAGCTTTTCCCTGCGGTGGAGCAGTGATCCGGGCCGATGGCGCACAACCGTGCGCCCCTACGATATCGCCCGGATTCAACCGGAAGTTACCATCCGGAGTTGCGCTGAAAGCCTTGCCACCGACTCCTGGTTGGCCGCGATATCGCCCGGATTCAACCGGGAGTTACCATCCCGAGGGCGGCGTGTATACGTGGAGATTGCAGCTTCCAACTGACCACGTCGGTGCGACGAAATACCTATCATCAGTTTCGGTACCGGGGCGTATCGCGCCGCCGTTGAGACGCGTGCCGGCAATGCGGTACCGATCAAGTTCATTCAGATCAGCGTCGTACTTGACAATCCCGATGCCATTTCCGTTTGACTGGAAGCAGAAATGCACGATCAAGCGGCAGGTCTCAGCCAACGCATCGCCGTGGTCCACCTCGACCGTGCCCCCTTCCCACTTGTTGTAGTCGCTGATCGAGGCGGTAACATCGTTTGCGAAGATGTCGGTTTTCTTGAGATCGCTCAGATGTGTGGGTGGCGAAGTGGAAATATCGACCGCATACACCGCGCCGCCGTTGGGGAAGTCCGAATGTATGATGTAAAGCCTGTCGGCTTCGTGCATTACGGCGATATCGAATATTCCCCGCTTCCCGCCATTTACGAACGTGCAGTCAAACGTGTCCTGCGCTTGTAGTTCGTACTGCGCGATCGCAGGGAAATAGGCAAAATGGTAGAGCGTGTTTGTGCCAGTCGCTCCGCCGGGCGTGTGATAGAGGCACCAGACTCCGCCCTCTTCATCGGTGTCCATCCCTGCAAGAACGCCGCCCGAGCCGGGCACAGTGAACTCAGTGAAGTAATACCAGTCTGAGCTGTACACCGTTACAAGCTCGTCGTTGTCGGGAATGGTCGAATATAGAATCCGATTCCACGTATCGTCATAATCGAGGTTCGCGAGGTAGCACCATTCGCCTACGGCATTCGCGAGATCGTCGATTATGACCTCACCGGCCACCGTTCCCGGGGTCGTGACATCATAAGCCAATAGTTGATCTCCGCTCTTGAGTATCGCTCGTCCGTCCGGCAGAAACGCGATCCCGTCCTGCCTGATGCTGGTGAAATCACCCTCGCACTGGATCACCCCAAGTTCAGTTGAGTACACCTCATCCGGGCAGGAGATTGTTATCACGTGCGGCGGGATGAGAACGACCTCTCCGCAGTCGTTTGCAGCACTCACGCAAATCTCCCAGACACCGGATGGAAATGCGTGATATGCGATTCCTGTGAAGTTCGTTTCATCCCACGTGCCGTCATTTTCCCAGTCAAAATTGAAAATCAACGGCGGGGTTCCGGTGGACCCGGATGCATCGAAAAGTATCTCCTCTCCGGCCATACCCGTGTCAGGCGCATCCAGGAACAAATTCGGCGGCGTGCAGGGCGTTTTTTCTCCCACGGGAAACGTGACGAAGAAATAACTCGCGAGCGTTCCATCCGGGATTGGAACACCAAATCCCTGGTCGTACCCGGTCGGGAGCTTGCTCTCGATAGTGACGAAGAATGTCACTTCACCGTCGTGCAAAGGTTCCACGCCGAGGTACTCCAGGTAGGCAACACTGGAAGCAACAGTTCCCTCAATGACATATGGCTGGAATTCGTCAGGCAGAATGACCATGAACGGACCGGGCATTTCGACATCAACAGTTTCGACAATGATCTTTTCAATCTCGCCCAGCACCCCTCCCGGATTGTTCATTGCGCCCCAGTCCCAGAACTCACCGCGGACACTGATTGTTCCGCCGCCCTCTCCGTCCTCGTACCAGAGATCGCTCCCTACATCCAGCACGGAGAGTTGTATCCCCTCCTGACGATTCGCCGACAGCGAGAAGCAATCGGGTGGCTCGTAAGGCGGATTGCCGTCGGGGGCCTCCCAGCCGGCTACGATCGCATACTGGA
>CBDUXL010000169.1:0-7734 GCA_965371155.1 uncultured bacterium
TAGGGGCGCAAGGCGTGCGCCCTAATGAATCCATAACCGAAATTTCGGCACCCGTAGTGATTCCATAACCGAAATTTCTGTGTGCCACCCTCAAGCGAGTCTTCGAGCTTGTGGGTGTCTTGAATAACCAGCATGATTCTTGTAGGGGCGCAAGGCGTGCGCCCTAATGAATCCATAACCGAAATTTCGGCACCCGTTACGATTCATCCGCGACAAACAACCACCTGACAGGCTCCGACTGATATCCCACCTGCACGATTACTCGTGGCGATCCGTTCACCGTGAACCCCTCCGGAAGATTGATCCGGAAAAACAACCGACGTGCGCAATTGGTGGGGATGTCCCCGATCGAGTGATAATTGTCGGTATCGGTCAACGGTCCGCCGATCGCGGTGAACTCGGTCGCGGCATCATCAACAATACCCGCCCCGTCGGGATCCATTACACCACTGCTTTTCACCTCGAGGTCCCTCGCTTCGATTATGCCTTCCGCCCAGACATTTCCCGCGACCGCGCTCACACGCACATCGACCGCTGTCGGGGTATCGCTGAAGTCCTTCTTGTTCCACAACCAGACTATGAATTCCCAACCTGTCTCGTCGGGCTTGAGCGTCCCGAAATCAAGTCCGGTCAGACGCTCGGAATTGGTCCGATCGTAAAGCACCAGGTGCGGTCCCTTCTTCATGGCATCCTCACAAAATAGGCTGAAATGTGAATTCGTAGGTCTCCGGCGGGTAAACGCCCGGTCCGAAAGTCTTGTCGATCTTGTAGAGCTGGATCGCATTGGGATAAAAGGAACCGGTCAGCAGGAACTCATCGCCCGCTTTGATCCCGTACCAGCTCGGCGCAAAGGGCGGACCTCCGACTTTGATCGCCCAGATATGCGAGGGCCATCCGGACGGAGGGTCCGAGCCGATCCATTCCGTTCCTCCAACAGCGAAAATCCTGTCTTTCCCCTGGCCGGAAAGCATCTTCAGCGTCCCTGGTTTCGACCAGGTGCCCCAGTTGATGCCTTCCCAGTCGGCGTCGCGCTCCCCCACCGCATATTGATTGTGAGGGACGCAGTCCAGAACGCCCCTGTGATACCGCTGCTGGCCCTGCCAGACCACGACATCGATGTACGTGTCCATGCTGACATCCGGATCAACTGTGAAACCCGAAACTTTACCCTCAAACTCCCAGTCTCCGGCGGGAGCGGACGCTTTGAGCATTGTTCGGAGCGTCTCCTGGTCCGGAATCTCATGCCAGCCCGGTCTGCCGTCGTCTTTCACCGGATAGTTCACGCCAAAACGAGCCAAGGAAACACGATGGTGCGTGCCCGGATTCGTTAACTTCTCCCTCTGGCTGCCCCAGCCGTAGTAGAAATACGGATCTTTCTCCTTGAATGCATCGAGCATCGCGAATGTCGTGTATTCCTCATGATCAGGCAGGAAACTGCATATCTTCGCCTTCTTGTAGACGATGCTCCCGAACGTCTTGTAGTGCTCCCATCCCGCAATCCTGCCCTTGTACCTCTCACCAAAGCCCGGACCCGGAATCCGGAACTCCGCTTCCTGGAGCGTCATAAATCCGCTCGTGGCTTCCTTCTGACGGGAGCCCCAGAACGTGCCCATGAAATGCACCCCAACCATCCAGCCGTAGTTGGCATACGGGTATAACCCGATTCTTCCGGTGTCGAGCCACAGCCCGAGCGCAGTGGGGTCATACAGCGGAATATCACCTTGCGAAGGGTCAGACATAGCAAATCCGCTCCTCGCCGAAAAGGTCGCTGGTCCTTGCGACAATCATGTAGGTCAACGCGCCCTTGCTCGCACGCGCGACCTGCACATTTTCGCCCACCCCAAGCTCACTGAGGACCGGCCACGCTCCGAGCCCGTAGACAATCCGTCCCTCCGTCGAGACATCGTAAACCCGCTGTCCAAGCTCGCTGCGGTAGGTTGCGATAATGGTTCCCACCCGGGTATCGAACGGATCATCCCCCAGTCTCCGGGCAAACGCTCGTGCAATCTCCCGAGCGGAGCTTGAAACGATGTCGTACGCCTTGCCTGATTCCGGCTCGAACACCTTTCGGACCTCGGTCGCCTGGAAAGGCTTCCCCTCCGGCAACTCAAGATCGAGCTCGTCCCCCGTCACCAGAATGCCGTCGCCCGCTTTGAGCCAGCGATTGATCGGAAGGCGCAGTGTGATCGCCGGAGTCGCCTGAGACGCCGAGGCAAGCAGAATTTTTCCGATCCGCCTGGCGAGAATTTCCGTAGTAATCCGATCATCCCGAACGGTCGGTCCGTAGACCAGTTCTGCACCCGTTAGAGTGGACTGATCGCGCACTTCCAACAGGACCCGGCTGACCACCAGGTCCGCCAGCGGTCCGAAACTCACCTTCGGACGAGCCCATACAATCACGTGATAGTCGGTGGGCTGTTTCTCGTAGCGACCCTGCTCGATCTCGTTCTCATACTCGAGAAGCTCCTCATGAAGGTCGCGAACCTCGTCGTTGTCGGGATCATCATCGGAGTAGTTGTCGAGATACCCCGGCGCGATAGCGATGATTTTGTACCTGCCCTGCGGAACTGTCTCGAACGTGTAATACCCTTCATCATCCGAGGCAAGTTCGAAAGTATCGCCTGCGTCATCTCCGTCCAGCTTTTCTCTTGTCACGGACGCATGCGGGATCGGAAGGTTTTGGCCGTCCGGGGTGGGCACCGCGTCGAACACTCGGCCATGAATCCTGAAAAGCTTGTTCCCGTTCTCATCCTCTACGTACGGACACTCGCCGGCCTTGTCCTCGACCATCCAATCGACTAACACCCTGACATTGATCACCGGCTTCCCGTCAACAATCGATACTGTCGGCCTTGACGCAAGCTCTCCACCGAGCACTCTCACCGCGGACGGATTGAAAAGCTCACCATCAAGCTGAAAATTCAATTCTGCAGGCTGAGGGAGTTCGTCGGTCCTCAGCGGCTCCGACGGCTCCAGCGTGCCCTCCTCATCAACCACCCTGCACCAGCCCGCCTGCGTGAAATCGGTCGGAGGCAGATACACCGAGCGGGTTGGAATCCTGCTGGTTTCGGAATGCCCGAAGATCTGAACCGCCGTGAATTCCGCATCATCCCGGGTGGACTCGCTCTCATCCAGAACCGCAACCGCGTCGTAGACCCAGGCGGTTCGAAAATCGCCCGGGAAGCCCCTTTCACTGACCAGCAGCGTGCATCCTTCGGCCCGAACGCTCGCCCCCGCCATGTCCGCAATCTCCCGAATGACCTCACCCGGTGTCTTGTGACGGGCATCAAGAAACCGGACAGGGAAATCGAGGCAGTCGATGACGAGCCGGTCCAGAAATGAGCTTGCCGCGGCTGAAAAACAATCTCGGATGATCTGATGAGCGCGTGGGTGCTCCTTCGCGAAATGAAGCTCGATTATGTCATCGAAATCCAGGCCGTCGTACAGGGTCGATGACCTAAGCTCCCGGTAATCATCGGCAATCAACGCGCCGTTCCTGAACACCTCGCGCCTGAGCCTCGGATGCCAGGTTCGCCCCATTGCCGCCTGCCTCGGGGCTTCCAGTGAAATCGAAAAATCCCGAGCCTTGATCCTGACATGGTGAGCGCCGTCCGATGCCGCGATAAACTCCCGCTCGACAACCAGCCCTCGAAAACACTCCGTGTATTTTGTTTCGCCCTCCCCGGTGACCTCGCCATAGGCCGCCGACATGATTACATCATCCTCCGGGTCGCAGGTCGCGTACGCATCGACATCCGCCAGCACCACTTCAAGCTCGTCAGGCTTTCCGGCAAGCGTCTGTCGAAGCTCGATTCGGACCGCGACGTCGCTCAAGTCGGTCCCGGTTTCAAAAAGGTCGGCTTCCGGCGAACCAAGGATCTTCACAAGCGCTTTTACCGGCCTGAGGACCGCCGCGCCGTTGAACTTCAGATCATCGAGAATATCCCCCGGCACGCCCTTCGCGTACCGGACCACAACAGATTCCCCATCTCCTATGTTCCCGCCTGGAATGCGCGAGATCGTGTCGTTTTCATAGTCGATCTCGTAATCCACGCCTTCCTCGTACTCGGTTCCACCGTCGGGCGAGCATACATTTATCTTGTCCCAAAGGCTCATCAGTCCAACTCCTCGGGCGTAGTTCCATTCAAAGTCACCAGCTTCTGCTTGCGATGCGCCGCCTCTCCCGCCAAAGCCGCGATAGTGGCTTCATCCAGGCTGAAGAAGCTCGACGGGAACTCCCTCATGCCGAGGATCGTTTCTCCCGCCTGGACCGACAGAGCGCAGACTGTTCCGATTGACGTTCCCACTCCGATATGCACGTCTATCGGATTGGAGATCGAAAAACCAATCAGCGCCGTTGTTACCGTCGGACACTTGATCTTGTAGCTAATTGGTACGTTACGGGGAAGTACTCCCTGAATCGTGTATCCTGACCCCGCGAGTCTCCCATCGAGCGTGCCAAGGCTCCATCCGACCTGCGTGTCTCTCCGGGTCAGACCTTCAACACTCCATCCAATCTGGATGCTACCGGCGCATTCGTGCGTCCAGCCGACGCCGATCGTACCGCCCTCGATACCGAAAAACGCAAGTTGAGTTATGCCCGTGATGTCGGAAAGAAGCGAAACATGGAGAACGTTGTCCCCCGGATCGTGACTCGCCCGGTAATCAATCGATGAAAGCTTGGCCCAGGAAGTGCCGCCGTCGTCGCTGGACCATATCTCGACCTCCTCCGAGGGCCACTCGGACAAGGTAAAGCAAGGGCGAAGGAAATCGATATTCAGCACCCCGCCCCGCCTGGGATCCAGCTTTATCCGGATTCGGTTTTGCATGAGTGATATCCCCAGGATCGAGCCTAATAATCAGGACAGGCTCAAGACCTGCCTCTACGGTTCCCCGGCTTAACTCAACGTTTTCGGAATTGCCCTCAGACGGATTCCACCGTGTAACAGTCCCCGGTCTCATCAAACCCGTCACCGACCAGCGTCCCGGTCAGGACATCCCCCGCGTTCGCGCTGCCGTCCAGCGGGTCGGGATTCGTGATGTCAGCGGAAAGATCGTCGCCGCGCATCTGGAAGCTCAGCGCATCCGTGCAGTCGCCCCAGCTCCCATTCACCGACAGCGCCAAAAGAAACTCCCTCGTGATTGTCTCGTCCTCGAGCCAGTCGATTATCCCTGCTCGATAGATCCGGTTCGTGTTCCCGCTGGTTCCGTACTGGTCCAGCGCAGAGGTGAACGGCACGACAACGGCATCATGCGAAAGGTCGTTCTCTCCACTGCCCGTATTATTGGAAAAGAAGCCGAACCATTTCAGGTTCGGAGGATCATCGCGACCAAGCTGAATATCCTGGTCATCTGCGGGATTGAGCCGGTACGCCTCCTCAAGAAGCCTCTGGGTGTCGTCAGACTCGTTGGTGCACTGAATCCTGCAATACAACCTGCCCGACGGCCACAAGGTCCATAGAACTTCGTACTTGAAGTCTGTGCAGTTTGGGATAGAGCTGTTTCGGAGATAACCATTCTGCGATATCCTCACAAACCAGGGAAATTCATCTTCCACCGTCTGGCTCTCGCCGCCCATGGGATAGAGCAGATTGCCCTCCAGGTTCTGTACGCTGTAATACGGCCCGAAAAGGATCGGTGGAGTCGTTCCCGACTCCACTCCTTCGTGCCAGGTGCCCGACGTATCGTACTTGAAAGAGACGATGCCGATTTTGTCCAGGTCGAACACGAGGCTGAACGCATCGGTCGCAACCGTGATCGTATCGCCTTCCACCGTTATCTGGAATCCGTCAGTCATAACCTTGCTCTCCACTCAGTCGCGTGCAACGGACAGACTCGTTGGTCTGTGCATTAAATCGTCGTGATTCGGGCCTGGAGATTCGCGTGGCGAGGATTGCCGCTCGGCGAGTCGTCGTACTGCGTGACTATCTTCACCCAGAAGCTGTCGGTGTCATTCTGCGCCATGCTGCCGAACACAACATCCGCGGTGCCGAAAGTTCCCGGCGTCCCGCTGTCGTCCTCAGCGATCTCCACGCGCGTCTTGCCGTCGGAGATGTAAATGTTCGCCTCATCGTCCTCCTGCACGCCGCTGTTGAAAATCACCCACAGACCGGTGGCCAGTTCGTTCTCCGTGCTCCCGTCCGCAACAATGCTCTTCTCAACGGGTGGGTTGCCCTCGTACGAGACATCCACCTTCGATGTGTCGGACTTCACGATCACGTTGTATGTGCCGATCGCCGTGGTCTGAAGGTATTTGGTTTCCGCAAGAGCCCTGATCGGGGTGTTCTCGGCATTGCTGAAATCCCCATCCGGAAGAATCCGGATCCGCGCGTCGTACCCGTCGGCATCCCCGACGTTTTTCACCCAGAGATGCTTCTCACCCGATGAGTTCCCTGCAACGATGATCCCGGGATTCCAACCGATAAACACCTTCCCCTGGTATGACTGCCCGGTGTCGAGATCCGCAATCGAAAGCGTTACACCTGGGATGATATTGTTTACATCATCACCGTTCGTCGTGATGTCATCCACGTGATACGTGCTTTCGTTGGCCCTCTCAACATCGCAGTCCCAATGGGAGTTCCCGGAATCGTACGTGAAACTCAGCGTCAGCTCATCCGGCGGCGCATTGCCCCCTCCCTGGTTGGGCGGCTCGATAACCGCCACCCCGGTCAGCGGTGCACCGGACGTGTTCGAGTACCGGATCAGCGTCTCGATCGTGCACCCTGAGTTTTCGTATACTTTCAGTTCTGCTGCCATTTCATTCTCCTTCAAGAACGAACCCGCCTCAAAGAGACGGGGTACCGTTTATTAATCAACTTGTAGGGGCAGGGCACCGTCCCTGCCCGATCTCTTGACCTGTTTCCTAAACCACCACCAACTCAATCCTGAACCCATACCCTTCGGTCTTCCCGACAATCGGCGTCGTCTCGAATGACCGTATCAGCACGTCCTTCTGAACGTACCCATCGTCCAGGACAGTTGTCGCGCCGGTCGCCTCGCACGCCTCGAAGAGCGTCTGGATCGCGCTCCTTACCGCCGTGGTCATGTACCGTCCGACAAGAACGACAATCTCCCCCGCAACTCCGACTGTATGCACTGTTGCACGACCCAGCGTCGCTTCCGACTTGACGGGAAGAGACTGGGTGTCGGTAAGGATCTCCGGGACAGCGTCGAAGCTTGTCTCGCCTAGGCTGTATGTTATGTTCGGCATCGGTCCTCCGATTCGGCCACAAAAAAACCGGAGCGACTTGCTCCGGGATGAGGTGTTGGATTTCGCGGTTTTCCTGATTGAGTGTTACAGAAGATCGAAGTACTCCTTCCGACTCAACTCAGCGTTTTTGAGCAACTCTCGTATGATCTCAGGTTGAACCATGCGACCGCGATGCACCGGTATTGCCAAAGTCAGATTCCTATCCGGGTGCGCCATGATCAGATGCGAACCCCTCTGGCGAATTACCTCGTAGCCAACCTTCCTGAAAACCGCGATGAGCCTCTCGGCCTTTTCAGGCGCGATTTTCCTGCCGCCGTGGGGTTTCTTTCGGCGAACCATCTGACATCAAACTGCACAAGCCACCGGACCCGGCCTCGCGTCCTTGAGATCGACTCTAAATGGGGGCATTGGATAAACCCTGTCAGGTCTCTCAACTGACTGCCTGAAACTCGTCAATTCTCCGGCCTGCTTCCGGCTCTTCCTGAAGCCCATTTCCTTTAGCATCCCTTCAAGTTTGCCTC
>CBDUXL010000170.1:0-7533 GCA_965371155.1 uncultured bacterium
CGTCGTTGGCACACTGATAGCGCATGGTCGCACACCAGTCGGGGATGAAGTAACAGTACGCGTAATCACCCTCCGGGGTCAGGTTGGTGATCGGCACCTCGACCAGCCTGTGAGCGCACAGCGAACCGTCGGGCCAGACAAACCCGCTCGTATCGCCGGGAATGTCGGGCTCGTAGGTGAACGGGGTCTCAACCGATATCAGGAGCTGCTGGCCATCAAGGCCGTCCGGCATCATATCCTCAAGGGAGATTCGATATGTTGCCTGGGTATCATGCAGGCTCTCGACAAACTCCATCGTGGGCTTGACATCGACCGGTGTCTCGAACAGGGTGGGTGACTCAAGCCACACATGCTCGACATAGTCCAGCACATTGCCTCCCGTAGCCTGATGGAAGCCGATAGTCAGCAGGAAGATAATATCGCCGCCGGAGACCCATTCGTCCACGTAGAATGGAATCTCCTCGTACTCTTCGACCTTAACCAGATACGGCTCCCGGCAGTTGGCGTTCGTCGGGAACGATTCGACAGGATATTTGGGGTGGCCTGAGGGATCAGGTGGCGCCCAACTTGCATCGATCGAGTATTTGAATCCGAACGGGGGATCCTGGGTTATGTCGAACTGCATCCGGTACTTCCTGGCAAAAGCCCCATCGATTGCCGGGAACGTAAAACGGGAATCGGGGTCGAGTTGGTACGCCGGCTGGGCAGGCGCAAGGCCCTCGGCGAACAGCTTGTATGGATTCAGGGTAGCGGTCGAATCGTATTCGTGCTTGGCGCGATTACCCTCAGTATAGCCGAAGATTGTCCCAAAGCTGGTAAACTCGACCTGATTCCACCAGCGGGTGTACCCGTCCGCGTTCAGAAGTCGGGTCCCCTCCGGTCCGTGGAAGGTCAGGGACGGATCATACTGGGAGCTGACTTCACCGTTGGCCAAAACGATTCCCCTCACATCGAAGCCCCTGAAGAAGGTCATTCCGGGGAAGGGATGCCGAAGGACGATGTCCATCGTTACAAGCCCGTTGGGGATATCGGATTCACCGATGTTGATGGCGATGATCACCAGGTTAATCGGTGCGACCGGGGGTTGCAGGAAGCGGACCACGTTGACGTTGATCTCGGCGGTTCGGAGAGGCAGCACTTCGACCTCTCCGGTCACCGGGTCGATCGTGACATCGTATATCCCCCAGTTGTGATGCTGAGTGGCGGAGTAGACATTCGATTGCTGTGTGGTCGTGGGTGCGGTGATGTCGGAGTTGCCGGAGCATGCTCCGAGCAGAAACACGAAACCGCCCACGACCAAACACATAGTGGCAAATCGAGATAACATTGTGGATTCCTCCGAGTAGATGATGGAGATACTGCTAAAAGGATACCATGCAAATCCGAAAATGGCCAATTAGGGGGATGAAATTGGGCGCATCCGCGGGGTGATTATGCTGGACGCATCTTAACCGGGACCGCGAGCGTCCCCGCTCGCATCTTTCCCAATATTGCACCGGTGCGAGCGGGACGCTCGCGGTCCCGAGCAAAAAAAGCCCGGGACTGGAGCCCGGGTTGGCTTCGTAATCAGATACTGAACCTCATTACTCAAGTGGCAGCGGGTACATCAGGATCAGCTTCTCATCGATCTCGGTCGCGATAAGCGTAAGCACGTGCGGATCCTCGGTAATCCACTGACCGCAGGTGTAGTAGTGGTACAGCTCGACATCCTCGGTGAGCCAGTGCCACGTGATGTTGGTGGTGTAGCCGTTTTCCATCTCAGGCGTGGCGCCGCCGCCGTATTCCATCAACATGCCGAGCCATCCGAACAACTCCTCAAGCCCTTCATCGTTGAAATACATGCTCGCCTCGCACATGAAGAACAGGATTCCGCCGTTTTCAATAAACTCCTGAATATCCTGTGCCTCTTCCTGTGTGAAAGGCGGGTTGGGCGGCATAGCGCCCATCGAGAACAGCACGGCAATTATGACGCGGCTGCCGGCAGCGTCGAAATAGTCGTTTGTGGTTCGACCAAATGTGTAGCCGAGCGAGGAGCAAGTGGTCTGCAACGCCGCGGTGCTCTGGCCCGAAGTGTTGGTCTTGCCTTCCCAGACCTGAACATGGGTGAAATCGTTGTAATAGCCATCAATGTTCTGGCTCATGATATTCGCCAGGAGCCTCTGGTTGTCGGCATCGTTGGCGCACTGAGTACGCATGGTGGCGCACCAGTCGGGGATGAAATAGACGTACGCGTAGTCGCCTTCCGGGGTCAGGTTGGTTATCGGAACGTTAACCACCCTGTGAGCCGAAAGAGCCCCATCCGGCCAGACAAACCCGCTCGTATCGCCGGGGATGTTCGGTTCATAGGTGTACGGGGTGGCTACACAGATCATGAGCTGCTGGCCATCAATGGCGTCCGGCATCATGTCCTCAAGAGAGATACGGAACGTGCCCTGGGTATCATGCAGGCTCTCCACAAACTCCATTGTGTCCCTGACGTCAACAGGAGTGTCAAACAGCGTCGGCGACTCGAGCCAGACGTGTTCGATGAGATCCAGCACATTACCGCCCGTGGCCTGATGGAAGCCGACAGTCAGCAGGAAGATGAGGTCGCCACCGGAGACCCACTCGTCAACGTAATACGGAATCTCCTCGTATTCCTTGACCATGACCGTGTACGGCTCACGGCAGTTCGCATTCGGCGGGAACGATTCCACCGGATACTTGGGATGCCCAGCAGGATCCGGCGGCGCCCAGCTTGCATCGATCGAGTACTTGAATCGGAAAATGGGAATCTGGGTCGCGTCGAACTGCATCCTGTATTTTCTGGCGAACGCGCCATCGATCGCGGGGAACGTGAAACGAGTATCCGGATCGAGCTGGTACGCCGGCTGCGCGGGCTCGAGACCCTCGGCGAACAGCTTGTATGGATTCAGGGTGCTGGTCGAATCATATTCGTGTTTGGCGCGGACACCCTCTGTGTAACCGAATATCGTCTCAAAGGTTGTGAACTCGACCTGGTTCCACCAGCGAGTGTATCCGTCAGGATTCAGAAGCCTGGTTCCCTCCGGACCGTGGAAAACCAGGTTCGGGTCGTATTGCGAGCTGACTTCACCATCGGCCAGGATGATTCCCCGCACATCGAAGCCCCTGAAGAACGTCATTCCGGGGAAGGGATGCCGGAGGACGATATCCATTGTCACAAGGCCGTCGGGGAAATCGGACTCACCGATGTTGATCAGAATGATCACCAGGTTAATCGGTGCGATCGGGGGTTGCAGAAAGCGGACCACGTTGGCGTTGAGCTCGGCGGTTCGGAGAGGCAGCACTTCGACCTCTCCCGTCTCACTATTGATCGCCACGTCATACATACCCCAGTTATAGTGCTGAGTGATGCCGACACTGTGTGAATCAGCGGTGAGGTCGGGCGTTGTCACATCTGAATTGTGGCCGCATGCAACGACAAGCAGTGCAAGTCCGCACACAACTACACAAGTGGTAAACAGGCGGGAAACCATTGTTTGTAGACCTCCGAGATGGGTTGTAAGCTTAATTAAGGATAACATTTTTCTCGATTGCAGGGAAGAATGCTTTTCTGATTCTACCACATTAGATGCCGGCCGACCGGGTTCCATTATTCTGAGCCCCTTTTTGATTAACCCCGCATTTCCCGGCGCAGGACTCCAGACGGAGCGTGGACCCCGGCTGTGGGTTCCTTTGAGGACGAATCCGGCGTTCGACCAAAATACTCACCCACGAGCAAGTCAGCACTTCTCAACCAGCCGTCGCAGGTGTATAATGGTGCGCCGCTCATTTGTTACGGGAGGGCCATCGGGCGGTCAGGAGAGAGTTTTGGCCCGTATAGGCGTTTTTGTTTGTCACTGTGGTGAGAATATCGCCAGGGCGGTTGACTGTCCAAAGCTGTCGCAGGAAGCCGCGAAATGGCCCGGTGTCGTTCACGCTGAAGACTACCGTTACCTCTGCTCGGACCCCGGACAGAATCTCATCAAGGAAGCCATCGAGGAGCACGGCCTCACCGGGGTCGTGATCGCAGCCTGCTCGCCCAAGATGCATGAGACCACCTTCCGTCGAGCGGTGGCTTCCGTCGGACTGAACCCCTACTTATGCGAATGCGCCAACATCCGGGAGCAGTGCTCGTGGGTCCACGAGGATAAAGAGGTCGCCACACCCAAGGCGCTCGACCTGACCCGGATGATGGTTGAGAAAGTCAAATTCAATCATCCACTCGAACCGATCCGCGTCCCGGTCACCAAGCGTGCGTTGGTGATCGGTGCAGGTATCGCCGGTATTCAGGCGGCGCTCGATATCGCCGACGGCGGCCGCGAGGTGCTTCTTGTCGAACGATCGCCCTCCGTCGGCGGCCACATGGCTCAGCTATCGGAGACTTTTCCCACACTCGACTGTTCGCAGTGCATTCTTACGCCGAAAATGGTCGAGGTTGCTGATCATCCGAACATCAAACTCTATACCTACTCCGAGGTCGAGGAGATCAGCGGAACGGTCGGTAATTTCCAAGTCCGCATCAAGAGAAAGCCGCGCTATGTCGACCCCGATCTCTGCACCGCTTGCGGTGATTGTGCCACGGCATGCCCCGTTTCGGTTCCGAACGAGTTCGACATGGGCATGAAGAGCCGTAAGGCGATCGACATCCCATTCCCGCAAGCCGTTCCTGCGGTATATACACTCGATCCCGACACATGTCTCGGCCTTTTCCCGCTTGCCTGCGATAAATGTCGTCAGGCGTGCGAGCCAAAGGCGATCGACTACGACATGAAGCCTGAGTATGTCACCGAAGAAGTCGGGGCTGTGGTTGTGGCCATCGGGTTTGACCTCTACACCATGGACAACCTCGGTGAATATGGCTACGATCAATACGTTGATGTGATTGACGGGCTGTTCTTCGAGCGCCTGCTTTCAGCGTCGGGTCCCACCATGGGCGAGGTCCGACGTCCGTCCGACCACAAGATCCCCGAAGAAGTAGTATTCATCCAGTGCGCGGGAAGTCGGGAGCCGGAACGTCACAAAGCTTATTGCTCAAAAATCTGTTGCATGTACACCGCCAAGCAGGCGATGCTGTACCAGCACAAGGTCCCCAACGGACAGGCGTACGTGTTCTACATTGACGTTCGCGCGGGGGGTCGCGACTACGAGGAGTTCTATCATCGGGCCCTCGATGAGGGCGTCATGTACGTTCGCGGCAAGGTGAGCCGCGTGTTCCAGGAGGACGGCAAGATCATAGTTCGCGGCGCCGACACTATCGCCGGGACGCCCATCGAGCTCAAGGCAGACCTGGTCGTGCTTGCAACCGCAATGGAGCCGTCGCAGGATGCCGATAAGCTGCTTACAAATCTTAAACTGAACACCACACCGGAGGGTTGGGCGCGGGAAGTGCATCCCAAGCTGCGTCCGGTTGAAAGCGTCACCCAGGGCTTCTACCTCGCGGGATGCGCGCAGGGTCCGAAGGATATCCCCGAATCGGTCGCGCAAGGGAGCGCGGCGGCATCGAAAGTGCTCGGGCTGTTCTCCGCTGATGAACTCACACGCGATCCCACAATCGCGCACGTAAACGAGCTTACCTGCATCGGGTGCTTCTCGTGCGAGAAGGTATGCCCATACAGCGCAATCGAGCGCCAGGAGATTCGGGACAACAAAGGAAACCTGGTTCGAATTACAGCCTGGGTGAATGAGAGCCTGTGCCAGGGCTGCGGCCCGTGCGCGGCGATTTGCCCTTCGAAATCAATCGATGTTGATGGTATCAGCGAAGAGCAGATCCATGCGCAGATTGTCGTGCTTTGACGCCGAAGAGACAACACATGGCTGAGTTTCATCCGAAAATATTCGCTTTTCTCTGCAACTGGTGCACTTATGCAGGAGCCGACCTGGCGGGCACCAGCCGGATGCTGTATCCGGCCGATTTCCGGACCATAAAGGTCCCCTGCACCGGCAGAATCGACCCTGAGTTCATCATCAAGGCGTTCGAGCAGGGCGCGGACGGCGTTTGGGTTTCCGGCTGTCATATCGGCGATTGCCACTACAACACCGGCAACTATTTCGCTCAGCGGCGATGGACTATTTTCCGCCATGAACTCGATTGTCTGGGGATCGATCTGAGGCGCCTGAAGTTCACCTGGATCTCCGCCGCGGAGGGGAAGAAATTCGCCGATGAGGCCGGCAGGTTCGTGAAGGAGATTAAGGAACTGGGGCCGTACGATGCGTTCCGCAGGATTCTCTCTGATAAACACCCGCAGATAATTGCAGCGGGAGGCGGAACCTGACATGCGCGTGATGGAATGCAATCCAGGGCCCGAAACCGGCGCTGTGACCGAGACGGTAAGCGCAATTAAGGCGCTCCGCGACCGCGCGCGTGAACTCCTTGCATCGGGCGAGGTGAAACTCGTCATCGGCTATGGCGCGGGCTATACATCCGGTCGGGTCGCGCCCGTGTTTCTGACCGATGCTGATGAAACCGACCGGCTGATTTTCGACCATCGTTGCGTCTACAACCTGGTAACCTACCTCAAGAAGCCTGAGATAGTCTCGATGGGGAAGGTCGCAATCGTAGTAAAGGGCTGCGATGCCCGCGCGATCAATGTCCTTTTGCTGGAAAACCAGCTCAACCGTGAGGATATTTTGATCCTCGGCATGGTTTGCGAGGGCGTGGGCGACCCGATCGAGGAGAAATGCGAATCCTGCCTTGTCAATACGCCGCCCCTATATGATGATCTCTTCGGCGAGCCGGTTGAGGCCCGAGGCTGGAGTGAAAGCACATTCGCTCGCGTGGAAGAACTCAATGCAATTACCCAATCGGAGCGTTGGGACTTCTGGACCGGCCACTTCGATCGCTGCATCAGATGCTACGCGTGTCGAGAGGCGTGCCCGATCTGCACTTGCACTCGCTGCATAACCGACAAGAACCAGCCGCAATGGGTTCCGACCAGCCCGCATTCGTTGGGGAATTTCCATTGGAACCTGACCCGCGCGTTCCATCTTGCCGGTCGATGCGTCGGATGCAATGAGTGCGAACGGGCGTGCCCGATGGATATCCCGTTGTCCCTCATCAACTTGAAACTGACTAAAGCGGTGCATGACGAGTACGGTTTTATCGCTGGAATGAACGCGGATGATCCTCCGCCGCTTGCAACATACAAAGAAGGGGAGACACAGGATTTTATCGAGTAAACGAGGTCGATATTGGCGCTTTCGATACATACTGACGACTTCCAGAAGCTGCTCGACTCGGCCCGAGACGCAGGTTATCGCTGCGTCGCGCCCGTGCGCGACGAGGGAGTGACGCTTTTCCGACCGGTGGAGCGAGCGGAGCAGATCGTGCTTGATGAAATTCTCCCTACCAAGAGCCCGAAGGAGTATTTCCTGGCGGAGCACGAGACGATTCTCACTTACGGCCGAAACGACGAGGGGGAAGTGCAGATCGCCGATCCGCCGGAGGAGGAAATCGCGCATCCGATTTTGCTTTTCGGCGTCCGACCATGCGATGCCGCCGCCGGGCCGATCGTCGGGAAGGTCATGACATGG
>CBDUXL010000171.1:0-7496 GCA_965371155.1 uncultured bacterium
GGACCGCGAGCGTCCCGCTCGCACGGGTGCAGTATTGGGAAACATGCGAGCGGGGACGCTCGCGGTCCCGGCTGGAAGGAACCCGGCAGAATCAATCCGCGGACGCGCCCCGTCGAAGACGTGGGCCACCGAGATTAGGATGGGCCTCAATCCTCAAACCCGCTCCAGCCAGAATTCGTACAAGTCCTTCATTGTCTGCTCGAATGGGATTCTCGGTTCCCAGCCGAGTTCTTCCTTGACTCGCTGGTAGCTTCCCTCGAGCACCATCACGTCCGATGGTCTCATTCGAGACGGATCCTGGACGACCTCAACGTCGAGTCCGCTGATCTCCAGCAGTATGTCCAGCATGGATTGAATGGTTCGGCCCTTGCCGGAAGCAATGTTGTACACCTTGCCGGGCTCGCCCCTGGTCACGACGAGATAGTACGCTTTCACGGTGTCGCGAACGTCGGAGAAATCGCGAGACGCCTCGAGGTTCCCGACCTTCATGATCGGCTTTCGGTTGCCCTTCGCGATGTCGGCAAGCTGCTTGGCGAAGTTCGAGGTGACGAACACCTCGCCCCGACGCGGGCCTGTATGGTTGAACGCGCGCGTACGGACGACATTCATGCCGAACGACCGGAAATATTGCCACCCGAGAAGGTCCTGCGCGACCTTGCTCACACCGTATGGGCTCAGCGGACGCAGCGGCTGATCCTCGTCGATCGGCACCTCGTCCGGGAAGACCAGGCCGTATTCCTCGCTCGACCCGACGACATGAACCGTCGCGTCCGGCACGACCTCTCTCACCGCTTCAAGCACGTTGAGCTGACCCTGTATGTTTGTGTCGAGGGTTTCCGCTGGGGCGGCCCAGCTCGCGGGGACAAAACTCTGCGCAGCCAGATGGTAGACCTCGTCGGGCCTGGCCTCGGAGATAGTCTGCCGCACGCTGAGTGGGTCCTTGATGTCGGTCTCGATTAGGGTGATTGATTTCGCGGCCTCGAGATGTGCGATATTGTCGCGCTTGCTCCGCCAACGGACCGAGCCAAACACCTCGTAGTTTTTTTCCAGCAGGTATTCTGCCAGGTGACTTCCCACAAAACCGGTTATTCCTGTAATTAGTGCTCGCATGGGTTCTCCATTGATTAGATTGCCTGGTTGGTTGGGCAATGATATATTCTTACAGAGTCCCGGTCAAAGGGGATCGGGCGAAATCGGAGTCGAGATGAGTCCCGGATCGAGTAAAAGTGCCTCCATGAAATGCACAGCAGTCGTCCACCCGAAGCCATACAAGGGCTGGTGGCGGTGCGATGGTTTTGTGCCGTAGTTAATCCCCCCACATGTAGATTGACGCAGGCAGGGGCGGGTCCCTGTTTATGCGCCCGCAAGCACCCACAAACAAGTTTGATGGGCGCATCAGATTGTAAAATTCGGTAGTAAACTTCGTGGGTTTGGAGCCATCTCGACACGACAACAAGAAAGGAGTAACATCTCATGACTTCAACCGGAAAAATCGCAACTATGACTGATACACCGACACAGTTGGATAATTCGACTGTCAGCGAAACAAGAGAAGGAGCAAACGAAATGACCAGAATGGACCCAATCACCGCGCAGGCGACTGCGGAGAAGCTATATCTCGAGGGATTGGCGCTTTCCGCCGATGAAGGAATTGCGCTGATCGACGCGCATGTCGCGCACAACTACTCGCTGCTCACGAGCGATCCGATTGTGCGGGCGGAGGGTCCGTGGCTTCATACGAAAACCGGGCGACGGATATTCGACGGGGTTTCGGCTTACTCAGCGGCGAATCTCGGGCACAATCATCCGCTCGTATCGAGCATGATCGGTCATTTTCTCTCGCACCAGTCGCCGCCCGTGCTCGGACGTTTCCTTCCCGATCCGTTCCTCGGTTTGCTCGGAGCAAAGATCACGAAGATGACCGGCTATGAGTCATTTCTTCCCGCAAACGGCGGCGTGGAAGCGCCGGAGGCCGCGATCAAGCTTGCCCGCAGATGGGGTCATCGAGTGAAGAAGGTCCACGGCACACCCGAGATAATCTATTTCACCGAATGCTTCCACGGGCGCACACTGACCGTCACGCAGTTTTTCGAAGAGGAGATCTGCGTGGACGGGTTCGGGCCTTTTATTGAGGGATTCATCCGGGTTCCGTTCGGGGATATCGCGGAGCTTAGGAATGCGATCAATAAGAACACAATCGCGATACTGATCGAGCCCGTGCAAGGCGAGGGCGGTGTCAACATTCCGCCTGAAGGCTACCTGCCCGAGCTGCACAAGTTCGCGAGAAAGAGCAAGGTGCTTGTCATATACGATGAGGTCCAGACCGGATGGGGTCGGACAGGCAAGATGTTTGCATGGGAGCACGACGGAGAGGATTGCAGACCGGATATTCTCTGCGTGGGCAAATCTCTGTCGGGGGGCTTCGCGCCGGTGTCGGGGATTCTCGCGGATAAGGAACTCATGGAGCTGTTTGAGCCCGGGTCGCACGGCAGCACTTACGGGGGATGCCCGATCAGCTCGGCTATCGGGCTTGCGGCGCTGACGGCGATCGAGATGGAGGACCTTCCCCGTCAGTCCAGGGAAAAGGGCGCGTATGTGATGAAGCGGCTCTTGAAAATCGCCGGGGCGAGTGAGCATATCGAAGAGGTCCGGGGCAAGGGCATGATGATAGGGATCGAGCTGAAGAAGGACGGTCCGGACGGGCACGAATTCGCCGAGCGTCTCTACGAGGAAGGCATGATTATCAAGGACACACACAAGTGGGTGCTCAGGTTCACCCCGCCGATAGTTACTGACGTTCCCGCTTTGGATTGTGCACTGGACATGATGGAGCGTGTGTTTACGGGGAAATCATAATCCGGCTCAACGAATTGCAGTGCTGCATGAAATCGAGCGGTCCGGCGATGCCGGACCGTTTTCATACACATACATGGACGCAAAAGGGGTTCCGGGGTATTGGATATTAATATGAGTCACTTCATTTGTTGACAAGGATTGAGTTGAGGTAATCGTCTATGAATGAGAGGTTAGGCAAGGTCGGACTGGTCGGCTTACTTGAGGTCGTTGAGGGGTGCCTGGATTTGGACTCAGTCAGGGAATGGCATATCGCTGTCTTATCTGAGGAGGTAAAGACACTGCGGAATGCTTGCGGCCGGGCGAGGGATATCCTCAGGGAGCCGACCGGGCGCAGGCTGGATACAGGGCAACACAAAGGGGTTCTGATTGTCGACCCAAACGCCCTCATGCGACGTCAGCTTGAGGACCTATTCAGGTTGAACGGGATCGAGGTGTTTGCAACCGCCAAGAATGGCGCTGAGGCGGTCGATTTGTACAACCTGCACCGTCCCGCGGCAGTCACCATGGATATGGAAATGCCGGTGATGAACGGCTTTGAGGCAACACTCCGGATCAA
The DNA here is from genome assembly GCA_965371155.1 of uncultured bacterium. Lineage (GTDB taxonomy): Bacteria > JAJVIF01 > JAJVIF01 > JAPKYR01 > JAPKYR01 > CBDUXL01. Next base: position 3,413 of record CBDUXL010000171.1, read on the forward strand.
GCGGATCGATCCCTACGCGAATGTTGTTTTCATCAGCCACGTACTCAGGCGGAACCAGGTCATGAGAGCTATGCATTGCGGAGCTACCGAGTACATCGCCAAGCCTGTCGACACCGAACGCCTGCTGAAAGTTGTCAGGAATTTGCTCGAAGCGATTCCCGACGAAGAAGCGCCCGTTCAGTAGCAGACGGTAGCTTCCGCTGCGACTTCCATCCCGCATCAATCAGTCAGCCGAGGCCAATGGGCTTTCGGAATATCAAGTTCAATTAGAAAAGGGGGTTAGCCGCCTTCGACAATATTATGGGATAGACTCGCCTTGATTTAAGCCTGGATTAAGCGGGACGCCTCGTGGAGAGTGGTGTTATGAATGAATTCCTTGATACAGCCGCCGAATCCGACGTTCTGGAGGTAATAGAAGGCCTCCTTGATCTCTGCATGCAGCGAGAGGCGCAGATTGCGGAGTTAATCATGGAGCGCGAGAGGGCGTGGATAAAGAAAAACCTTCAGGCACAGGAGGACGACGAGGGCCTCCCACTGGAGGAGGCTGGATATCACCCAAGATCGACAGAGCTGGAACGGGAGGGAGTACTGGTTGTGGATGACACGGAGATGATGCGCATTCAGCTCGTCCAGTTTTTTCGCTCAAATGGCTACAAAGTGGTCGGAGCGGCGGTCAATGGTCGGGAAGCCGTCGAGCTTTATGAGAAATACCGCCCGGCGCTCGTGACAATGGATACCGATATGCCGGTAATGAATGGGTACGAGGCCACCCGGAAAATCAAGCAGATCGATCCGGGGGCGAGGGTAGTTATTATCAGCCATGTCCTGGAGCGCAAGATGATCATGGAAGCGATCAAGTGCGGAGCAACCGATTATCTGGTCAAGCCTGTACGACCTTCTCGACTTCTCCAGCTTATAGAGCATCTGCCAGTCTGATCCTCATGTGTCTATATTATGGCTCAAGACGGTTAAGGTTAGATTAAGTTGCACTAAGTGAAGGCATCGAGTAAGCTCATTCCCAAGATACTAAGCATGCAGCTATGATGTTGAACCTATCAGATATTGGGATTGGCAACAATCCGGAATTGTGTAGGATCGTGAAGGGATGAATGAATTCCTCGCCAAGGTTCACGACCCCGAGGTCCTGGATATAGTCGAAGGCCTTCTCAACCTCTGCGCGGAGCGCGAGAAGCATATTTTAGAGCTCACCGGGGAAATTGAAAGGTTGAGGAAACTACTTGTGGAGGCCAAGGTCGATGCAGGTACGAAGGTAGAAAGAAAGCCGAGGAAGGCCGAACCCGACCAGGAAACCACCGATCGTCAAGGAATCATGGTAGTTGAGGACAGCGACGTCATGCGCCGTCAGTTGGTCGGGCTTTTCATGGCTCACGGGTTCGAGGTCGTGGCGTCGGCGGCAAACGGCGCGGAAGCCGTCGCGCTCTATCGCGACAAACGCCCATTAGTTGTCACAATGGACCTCAAGATGCCGGTCCTGGACGGATATGAGGCGACTCGTCAGATCAGGGAGATCGATCCGGACGCGAAGGTCATAATTGTAAGCCAGGTCATCGAAAAAGACATGATCCTCCAGGCGATCAAGAGCGGCGCCTCTGAGTTCGTTGCCAAGCCGGTCCAGCCGGAAAGACTCATACGGCTCGTCGATCGTCTTATGCAGACATAACCCCACTCAAGACCCCTTTCCCATTTTCCCCAGGCAGGCTATCGGACAAGGCGTGTTGCCCATAATCGGCGCCTTTGCTACAATCGCACTATCATACTTGGAGGATCAGCAAAGATGCTCAGGTACCATCAAGCCATTGTCCTGCTTCTGCTTGGACTGATTCTGTGCACATGCGGGTGCCTTCGGAAGACTCTAACCGACGAAGCCATCATTGACGCTGTCCAGGCATATCTGGATACGCCGCCGGACCCCGCTGGCGAAAATTTGCTCACTGCTGAGGAGCACGCAGTCATCCAGGGTTTCCAGATATACCGCAACATTATCAAGGTCCAGCTCGTTGACGATACCGAGCAACCATTCTGGCGTCCCGTCGGCAAGAAGTTGGCTCGCGTGTTCGGACTGGCGTGTCGCGAAGCCGGGCAATACGAACACCAATATCTTGTAGAACTGCGAGTTCGAACGGAGGTTGACGGAAGGGTCGGCAACTTCAAGATCGCCGATGTAACGTTTGATAACCAGAGCGAGCAGGTAATCGTAGAGTTGTACAACCCGGTGTGGAAATAGGATTTTTTTCACTTGCGCAGAGGTCGGATGTCCCGCCGTTCTCCCGCGATTTCTCTCACTGGAATGCGAAAATGAAGTTCAGTGCGATGTATTCGATGTTCCCCACGATGCTGCACTGGGTTGCGGGAAGGTAGCCGAATATTCCCCACGGATACGGAAGCGCAATTAATCCCACCAGAGCGCCCCATGCGACGCAGTTCCGGAACAGACTGCCGACTATCTCCGGAACTCCCTCCGCGAAGACTCGATGACAGAAGAAGATCAGAAGCGGTGTTGCGGTCAGAGCGTACCGGAAACCAAAGCTGGTGCCGCCGAAGTTCGGCGATGCAAACAAAAGCACTCCTCCCCATCCTGCAAGGACCGCGAGTATCGTTGCCACTGCCTCGCTTCTCAGAGGATCTCCGCGCGTGAAAATCGCCCGCACAGCGAACCATAGGCCGATCAACAGGGTCGGGGTGTAAATGAAAATCCCGCGAATGCCGAAAAGGGCGGTGCCGATGTATTTCCATCGCGCCCAGAACAGAACCCCGGCCTCCTCCGGAGAGACAACCTCACCGAAGTATCCGGGTGGAACGGCGATGTAGACATCCGACTGTATGTAGGTCGGGAGCCAGTTTCCTGTGACCCTGGAGTTGAGGAAAAGGTGGGCGACAACAGGAAGGAGAATCCCGATGAGGAACAGGAATGATGCGGGGCGTCGACGGAATGCGAGCGCAATTGAAACCAGGAGCGCGATTACAATCGGACTGAACAGCAGAATCGCGGTGCCTCTCGGGCCGATTTTCAGAACCATACCGAGAGCAATCGCCGAGGCGGCAATAACCCAGATCGTCGCCAAGCCGCGCTGGTTTGCTTTCGCAGGCCACAGACCGCTTTCGACAGCGTCGTGCAGCGCCAGAACCACAAAAAACAGGCCAACAAACGGTAGTGCTCCGGTGAAATCGTTTACTCCCGCAAACGCGACGAACAATCCACCGATAATCCATTCCCACCATTTGACCGTCCCGCCGAGTCTGTGGCGAAGAACGTAGTAGAAAGCGATGAAAACCCCACTGCCAGCGACCGTGTGGTTGTTGAAGATGGTCGAATAGGCGGGATACAAACTGCCGATGGCAAGCGCCCAGAAGACCCACCATCTCGCGCGCGGGGAGATTTCCACCAGGTGAAGGGCGCGGTAGAAAAACACAAGAAGAAGTGCGAACGCAAGCCCGGAAGTCGTGAGCGTCACCCACGGGTAGATGACGTCCTCGTTGCTGCGATAGGTGAGTTCATGGCCGGTCGCGAGACGGAATGACTCGCGCAGGATGATGTAACCGGCCGCCCCGACCGCGCTTAGGAGAGGAGGTTTGGTTGAGTAGAAATGCTCCCTCAGAAGCGCCTTGTCGCCTGTAATCCATCCCCATTTGGAGTGTTCGATCGCCAGGGTGCCGCGCTCGGCAAGGCTCTCCACCGTGGCAATGCGCGCCTGATCGTTCCAGCTTCCCGCACCGGATTTGGTCAGAAGAAAATGGCCGCCCAGAATCGGTGTAAGCTCGCCGTCCGGCCCCGTCTGATGCGGAAGCGGTACGAGAAAGAGCAGGAGAGTGATTATGAATATCAGCCGGCATTGCCTCCGAAGCCCCGGTGGTTCAGGCGGAAGGCTTGATGCTGGCGTAGCTTTGACTGCTTTTTTGTGTTTCTTGACCACTTTCAACGGCAACGCAGATTGCAGGTCGACAGGATACCAGAAAACGCTACGAGAACTCCTCGATTATGGGTGCATCCGTGATTTGACTATGCGGGAAGCATCTTAACCGGGACCGCGAGCGTCCCCGCTCGCATCTTTCCCAACACTGCACC
>CBDUXL010000172.1:0-7489 GCA_965371155.1 uncultured bacterium
AACCAGTGACACCGCGGGTATGAGCCGCGTGCTCTAACCACCTGAGCTACACCGCCTCAATGTTTGAGATTACCACCTGTTCCCCGGTTGGTCAAGGGAGGAACCTGGGCAACCACGAGGGTTGCCCCTACGGGTTCCGCCAATCATCGGGTGTAGGGGTAACCCTCGTGGTTGCCTTCTTCTGCTTTGGGCATGTTAACATAATACAATTAGATTCAATGAACTTAGTACCAACTTAAAGTGTCTACAACTAAAGTTTCATCGGGAAGTGCCGATATTCAAACCATGAGCGCGACCAGGAAAGCATACAGTTCCTCCTCACTCGCCAGGCCTGAAAGGAAGCCTGTATTGGTCGCATGGGAATGGGATGAATGCACCGATCGGACGGCGAGCGGTTTCGCGCGGCTAAGAAAGAGCATAGTGCGGTTGGGCGCGAGACGAATCACGCTGGATATGACGCAGTGCAAGTACCTAAGTGTAGCGGGCATGAGACACCTTCTTGAGTGGCACGCGTCTCTTGCTCGCGATGGCATAAGTGTGCGAGTCAGCGGACTGAGTTCTGTAATGGCGAAGGTTTTCATTTTGGCGAAGCTCGAATGGATTATCGAGGACGGGTCCTAGGGCGGTATTGAGTCAATCCACCGGCTTTCATTCACCAATCTCACGAACCTACCCCCTAACCGGCGCGGAACCCTCCCCGCGCCGGTTTTCTTGTCATTCAGCATCGTATATCGTATCATTTCATCTGCCGGTAACATCTTAGTTAATGAACAGGTATTCAGGCCTTGGAGGTCTTCTTATGTCCACTCGTTTTTTTGCGGTTCTCACCGTGGGCGTGCTTGCGGCTGCGCTCGGATGTTCATCCGGATCATCGTCTCCCACAGCGCCTGGTTTGACCGGCTCCAAATCGGTCTCAGCCAAACCCATGAACTCAACATCGCTATTGGGGTACTGGGAGATCGTTCTCGATCCCGACACCGGCTCAGCCGATATTGTCCCGCTGCGCATGGTGGAATTCACCGCAAACGTGGTCCAGTTCATGCAACCGCCATCCAGCCCGAATCACAAGATGTCGGTCAGCATCGATTCGGGCCTCTCAGATATGTCTACAGGCTACGTGGTTGTTGACATAGGTTTCACCCATCCGTTCCTCGGCCTCGATCAGTTCACGGGCTTCGATGTTCGCGGCGTGTGCATCGGCGACGGCTCAGTGCAAGGGACCGCCGATCCGGGCATTCTCTACGCCGGAGCGGATGACATGAGGGTTCTCAACGCTGACGGGCTTACACGGTGGTTCAATCCGAGCGAGTTCACAACATATGGGACCATCTTCGGGTTCACCATCGGAGCCCTCGGAGTGCCGACCTACGATTGCACGGCGACACTGAACGGCTACAAATACTACTGCGACGACCTGGATAAGGAGGACGATGTAGTCGAGTTCTTCGCGGACCCATCCTGCCCGAATCCTCGTGGACTCTTCTCGGCAGGTAACACCATCATCAGGCGATTTGAGCTTCAATTCCCCCTTGTCGGCGGCGCTCCGAAGTTCGTCTTCCAGTATGCAGTCGTGGCAAGCTGGGAGCCTCCCGATCCGAATCCTCCGGAAAATGTTCCCGACGATTTCTGCCTTTCCGCGAACTGCCATGAGGCATACGCTGTTTCCACGAACGATCAATCGACGCTTTACTATGTAGACCCCTCCACCAATGGCGGAGAGTTGATTCTCGAAGTGGCCGTATTCGATCACCAGGGAGTGCAGAACAGCGCGGGTGTCCACGAGGAGATCGCGAGAATTCACCTTGAAACACAAACTGGGCTGATCGTCGGCAATCTGGCGACTTTCGAAGCGGCAGATCTCACGTCAGCGCTGATCGAAAGCAACGAGCTGCTGGCGAGATATCGCCTTGTCGTCCCTGAGTCGGGCGTGGAGCCAAAAATTTCCGGGGACGTAGACGTGATGGTGGTTGTCGAGTCGGCTGCACCGGACAGCTACGACCAGGACTTCCCCGGTTTCGAGTTCCCCGATGGAGCACTGGCCGGTTATCGCATCACATCGGTGCATGTCGGTGACATCAATCCGAACGAGCCGCCAGTGGCAATTGCAGATACGGTCAGCGGCACATATCAGGCGTATATGTCCGTGCCGGTTGCGTTTGATGGCTCGGATTCATACGATCCGGACGGGACGATTGTGAGCTACGAATGGGAAGCCGATGGTGACGACCTTTACGATGATGCGAGCGGTCCGAATCCGGACATAACTTTCGATGAAGCGGGCGTTTTCTTTGTCGATCTGAAGGTAACCGACAACGAGGGCGCATGGGACACACTTGATGATCCGATCGAGATAACCGTGCTCGACAAGGTCATCCACGTAGATGATGACAATACGGCCGGACCCTGGGACGGCACCGAGGCGCATCCTTACGAGACCATACAGGATGGCCTCGATGCGGTTCCGGACGATACCGGCTGGATGGTTTACGTGCACGAGGGTCTGTACGATGACCCTTTGACTCTGGAAAACCCGGGTGATCCGCAGAACTCTCCCGGTGGTGTGGCGTTCCTGTCCGGCTTGCAGAATGTGACTCTTCAGGGCGAAGACGGAGCTACTATCGATCCGCCCTTTAACCTCACTTTTCAGAAGGCGGCAATTCGGTTGAGGGCCAATTGCCAGAATATCGTCATTGACAACTTCATCATCGATCCGACCTATGCATACCAGTCCGCGATATGGGCTGAAGGGGGGAGCGATTTCGAGGTCAAGAACTGCTCGCTGGAACCCCCTAGCGCGAGCTACGGTTTCCTGGAGTTCGTGCGCACTCGAAGCACAAACAATGTGACTGTCAGCAACAATGAGATGGACACTTTCAATTCGGCGAGCACCTTCATGAGCGTGTTTGTGATCAGCGGCGGGAGCAATATTACGATCACCGAAAACGACGTGTACAAACTGAACAACTGGGTGGGACACAATTTGCACCAGACCGGCGAAGGATATGTGTGGTTCTACAATGTGAGTGGGGGCGAGATTTCCAAGAATAAATTGGGGGGGGACCACCATCGTTCATGTTCTTCCACGAATTACGTTCAGTCATATGCGGTGAAGATTTCCAACGGTTCGGACATAGAGATTCGGAATAACCTGATCTATGACACATACTTCCGAAACACGAGCGGCTCCTCTCAAAACTGGGGCATCCTGGTGGACGGCAGCGCGTCGAACATCGAGGTCTTCCACAACACGATCGATCGGGTCGGCCCGCCATCAACCTACGGCGGCACCGGCTGGACCTACGGTATCGGCGTGACCAACAGCAACAGCCAGACGATCCATTCGAATATCGTGACGAACATTCAGGCAACCTCCCTGGCATTGGCCTATGGGATCTACACCACTGCCAGCCAGGCGAGTGATTACGGCTGCGTCTGGAGCGTTAATGGTGGGGCCGGTGGTGGTCTGTATGGCGGCGGCGCGTATGCCGGTACGGGTTCCATAAGCGCCGATCCCTTGTATCAGGATTCCGCCAACTTCGACTATACTCTTGCCTCCGGTTCCCCGTGCATCGGCGCAGGCATGGACGGCGAGGACATGGGCTGCTACGGCGGCTCAGATCCACTGGATTGGTAAGCAATTGCGTCGCAGGCGGCGCGTGTGAATAAGAAAATGTGGAGGTCGCTATGTCGCCAAGGTCGACCTTGGTTATTGCATTCACAGCTATTGTGCTTGCACTAGGGTGCGCCGGAGGTTCGGGCGCTCCGGTGACTCTCGATTTGCAAAATGTCCAAACCGGACATTCGGACGCAATAAACAGCACTCATTTATGGGGAGTGTGGGATGTCACACTCAATCCCGCGACTCAGACGGCGGAGATTGCCCCAGTCAGGGGGGCCGCATTCACCTGCAATGTAACTCAGTTCATGCAGCCGCCGAGTGCCCCCAAGAACCTGATGACCGTGGCTATTGATCCATCGAGCGACTGGGACACGGGACTGATAATCTGCGATGTCAGCTTTACCCATCCTTTTCCCGGCCTTGACCAGTTCACCGGGTTCGATGTTCGTGGCGTTTGTATCGGAAACGGCACACAGCCGGGGATTGCTGATCCGTCTATCCTGTACGGCGGGGATGACGAGCTCAGGATTCTTAACGCCGACGGTCTGACCAGATGGTTCAATCCGAGCGAGTTCACCTCGTACGACACCATCTTCGGGTTCACTTCCGGAAAGGCCGGGGTTCCCGGAACGGCTTTCAGCGCGACATTGAACGGATACAAATGCTTCTGCGACGGTCTTGGCGCTGAAGATGATATTGCTGAGTTCTTCGGCGATCCGTCGTGCCATAACCCGCGAGGCTATTTTTCAGCAGGGAACACACGGATAAGGCGATACGAGATACAGTTCCCGATGGTGGGGGGCTCACCGCAGTTCTACTTCCAGTATGCGGTTGTTGCGAGCTGGGAGCCACCGGAGCCGAATCCTCCGGGAGTCATTCCCGACGATTTCTCGCTGTCGGCAAACTGCCAGGAGTCGTACTGCATTTCGGTGGTGGATGAATCGGAGATGTATTACTCGGGTACCGGCGGTGGCGGGACGATGGCTCTCAGAGTTCGGGTTTTCGATCACCAGGGAGCCGAGAATCCATTCGGCGTCAGCGCCGAGATAGGGGCAATTCACCTTGAAACACAAAACGGCCTTATCTCAACCGGGAACATTGCGAGTTTCAACTCCATGGCTCTCGGTGCAGCGCTTGTCGGAGAGGATGAAATCAGCGCGACGTATCTCCTTGAAGTTGCAGATGTCGATCCGCCGGGCGAGGGCATATTTCCCGTGATGATCGTCGTGGAGAGCGCCGATCCGAACTCTTACGACCAGGGCTTCCCGGGCTTTGACTATCCGGACGGAACTCTTGCAGCCTACTTCATGACAATCGTCGCTGTCGGATCAGCCGCGCCTCCCACGGTTACCGCCATCGATCCGGACTCCGGCGACCTTGACGAATTGCTGGAGGATGTAGAGGTGTCCGGAACTGATTTCCTGGCCGGCGCGGAGGTTACGCTAATCAAGAATGATGATCCGGGAGTGGTAGTTGATGCCGGGAACGAGGTCGTATCCGGAGGCGGGACACTTATCACCTGCGATCTCGATCTTGACAGCGGCGCAGGTGTCGAGGTGGGCACGTATCACGTGAAGGTCACGAATCCAGGGGGGCTGTTTGGTCAACTGGATGATGGTTTCGAGGTTGAGGAAGCTTATTCGTACTGGTGGAAGAATATCATGTATGCATCCTCTCGGGGCGGATACAACCCGACCGCGACAACCGCCGATCCTGAGGATTTAACGCTTCTCTACTCTGTGCCCGCGCCTCAGTACTACAAGTACGGCACCCCGGTCGTTGCCGAGAACAAGATAATCTACACGAGTCACACGACTTACTATGCCAACAGTAGTGTAAGAGTCTACGTTCACGATCTCGAAACCGGCGACCAGCTCTGGAACGCGCAGATCAACCCATCGGGAACCTACGAGCGTTACATGCCCAGCTACGCTTTCTACAAGGGTGACGACGGGGTCGAACGCGTGCTTGCAGGTGGGGATCAGCTTTACTGTTTCGATGCCGACTCCAACGGCACTAACCCGTCGCCGTTATGGACCTATGATGACACGACAGGCGGCAACCAGAACTGGCTGGGAACCGTTTTTTGCGTGTACGAGGACATGCTCATTTCGAGAGGTCGGGAATACGGGGTGATCTACATCCATGACGTGACGGACGGGTCGGTCATCCACAGAATCGACAGCATCGTGGGCGGCTATGAATCGGGCGTTAGCGCGGACAACGGCAAGATCTATTCGAATGGTTCAGTCTGGGTGGAGTGTATCGACATCGAGACCGGAACGGTCGACTGGAGTACCCAGGTCCCGACGGGGCTAGGAGTGAGCCATTATGGACCGCCTTGCATTGCAGATGGTCGCATCTATTTCGGGAGTTACGCAGGCTACGTCCAGGTCTATGCAACTGAGGACGACGGCACCTACTCCCCGGGTGACCTTATCTGGACCTACAAGGTTCCGTCGGGCAACCCCATGAACGGCGGGACTGCAAAGCTGGGCAACCAGTTGTTCTGCGCCTGCGCGTTCTCGTCCAGCCATGTTTATGGTGTCGTCGACAACGGAAGCTCGGGAAGCCTTGATTGGACCGGGGACGGAGGTTACTATGACGCTTGCATAACCGTTACCACAACGCCCAGCTATCCGAACGGTGTTGTGATCGCGCCCGAACGTTACGGGCCGATCAACTTCGTTGATGCGACCAATGGTAATCTGATCCGGGCAATAAACGACGGGCAGGCTCACATTGCCGGCGCGACGCTTGTTGGCGATTACGTTGTGATTGTCGGATGGAGCTATCTCAGTGTCTACCATTAGCTGCGTGTGGTTGATTTCACGACTTGAGGAATCGAAATCGGTGCCTCAGTGGAAATAGATCAGCAAACAGTGAATGAGGTAAGAAGAATGCATAAGAGCACAATCTTTCTTTTAGCTACGCTCCTCCTTGCAGCAGCAATCGGCTGTTCCAGCGGGAGTAAGAGTCCTGTAGCGATGGACCTGCAGACTCCGGAAACCAACCATACGGCGGCTTCCGGCAATGCTCTGTTGTGGGGGGTGTGGGATGTCACACTCAATCCTGCGACTCAGACGGCGGAGATTGCCCCAGTCAGGGGGGCCGAATTCACCTGCAATGTAACTCAGTTCATGCAGCCGCCGAGCGCTCCCAAGAACCTGATGACCGTGGCTATTGATCCATCGAGCGACTGGGACACGGGATTGATAATATGCGATGTCAGCTTCACGCATCCTTTCCCCGGCCTTGATCAGTTCACCGGGTTCGATGTTCGTGGCGTTTGTATCGGAAACGGCACACAGACGGGGATCGCTGATCCGTCTATTCTGTACGGCGGGGATGACGAGCTCAGGATTCTCAACGCCGACGGGTTGACACGCTGGTACAATCCGAGCGAGTTCACCTCGTACGACACCATCTTCGGGTTCACTACCGGAAAGGCCGGGGTTCCCGGAACGGCTTTCAGCGCGACCTTGAACGGATACAAATACTTCTGCGATGGTCTTGACGCTGAAGATGATGTTGCGGAATTCTTCGGTGATCCATTGTGCCACAATCCGCGAGGCTATTTTTCAGCGGGGAACACTCGGATTAGGCGATACGAGATACAGTTCCCGATGGTGGGAGGCTCGCCGCAGTTCTACTTCCAGTATGCGGTGGTTGCCAGTTGGGATCCGCCTGATCCCAATCCTCCGGGAGTAATTCCCGACGATTTCTCGCTGTCGGCAAACTGCCAGGAGTCTTATTGCGTTTCGGTGGTGGATGAGTCGGAGATGTACTACTCAGGAACCGGCGGTGGCGGGACGATGGCTCTCAGAGTTCGTGTTTTCGATCACCAGGGAGCCGAGAATCCATCCGGTG
>CBDUXL010000173.1:0-7471 GCA_965371155.1 uncultured bacterium
CTCAGAACCCATCCCCTGGATGACTCCTTGTACGGTCAAATCGGCAAGATACTTCCGATGCCGCCTGATCAAACTCTCGACCGCTTCCCGGTACGAGTCCTCCGACTCAACCTGCCCCTTGTGTGAATCCTCCGCCTTAACCTGCTTCTTGCATGAATCCTCCGTCTCGAGCTGCTCCTCGTATGAATCCTCTGCCTCAACCTGAAGCGCCAGCGCTTCGGCGAGTACAAAGACCTTCACTCTCGACGGGAGGTTACTCGTGTCAATCAACCGCGATGCGATCTGCTCACGTTTGAGTGCGATCCGCCTGCGTTCAATCTCTTCCTGGAGCCGTTCAACCTCGTTCCGGCCCTCTTCGTCCTCCGAGAGTAGCTCCTCCCGAACTTGTTCCACGAGATTCTCAGCCAGATCGGGTCTGGCGTCCCTCAGCTCATCGATCGTCAGGCGTTCGAGAAGCCTCAGCCCCTCGGCATAGCCTGCGCTCTCGCGGACAACCCGTTCGATCCTGCCGCCCGCGGCTGCGTGAGCGACAAAATCAACCGAGTGCGCCTTGGTGATCGCAACCACCTCGCGCACAACCCGACCATCGCGCCTCGTGACCTTCGTCCGACCGAGTGCGTTGATCGAAAGGTCTCCAACGAGATCCTCCCCGATCATTGTGAGAAGCCAGTCATGCGCGCGACTCAGGCGCATTGTCGCCCGGATCCGACCATCGTCGTGCCAGGCTTCCTCAATCACGCCGACTACATCGCGCACGCTGCGTTCGGTCTCGCTCGGACGGGGATGGTCGGCGTAACACTGCACGCCCTTGAATATCGGCGCGGACTCCTCCACCACCTCGGGCGAATAGTACGTGCCGTTCTCGGAAACGCCTGATGTCAGAATAATCCCCTCAACCAGGCAGGCATCCCTGTCCACACGCGCTTCCTGGAGTTTCGTGATAATTGGTATGTTCATGTTTTCCTCTGCTCCAAGTGCCACGACCATCCTGGCCACGATTGCCAGTGCCATGGCCATCCTGGCCATGATTACCTGTGCCACGGCCATCCTGGCCTTGCCATCAGCTTTCGCTTCCCACTGTTTCCGCTTCCCTCGACGGGTCATCAATCCACGGGATCATCCTCCGCGCGCTATCCTTTGACAGCAACCCCGCAACCACCTGCTCGATCAGCGTCTTCGTCAGTAGAGCCACATCCTCCGGCACTATCGGCGGAAAACTCACGTCGATCGTTTTATCCACATCCGGAGGCAGTGTCCCTGCCGCAATCCCAGCGTCGACAACCCGCTGGTAAATGTCCCTGAACACGCCCTCGAACTGCCGCTGCCGATCCTCGAATTTCTTCACCATCGGAAGCTCCATGCTCCTGGTGGTGGCGAGGTTGCCGGTCGAAGGATCACCGAAATAATGCTCGAAAATCCCACTTCCGGCAGCGATCATCAGCTTGAGCGCCCTGCCGTCCTCTTTGGCGTCGTCCGCCCCGATATTCGGCGACAGCACCTCCCAATCCTCGGCTTCGTGCACCACGAGGATGCTTCCGGGTTTGGGAACCTGGTACTTGCCGCTCGAATCCACATTGAACGGACCACCGACCCTGTCCGCCGCCGCCGGAACCTTCCTCAGGAATACGAAAGCTCCTCTCGCGCGGTTGATTGTCAAACGGTCCTCAAGCCAGCGTTCGTAAGCGTCCAGCCAGGGGAGAACCCGGTAAAGCTCACTCAGACCGCGTTTGCGGTTTGAGACATTGTTCACTTTAACGTGCAGGATATCCTCGGCCCCGATAACCTCCTTGACGGTCTCATCCATCATGGGAGGCAGACCCATGCCGTGGTCTTCGAAAGCCTCTATCCATTCACTGGGAAGCGCCTTGCGACGGTACTCCCTCAAATACGCTACCGGCGTTCGCATATCTTCCGGGTCGGTGACCACCTCCCGGATTTCCACGGGATCCACCAATCTGACACGAACTCGTCCATCCAGCGGATTGATGAAAAACCGAATGAAAAGTTCTCCGTAGATCTGCAGCTCGTTCGACATCCAGTGCTGCAGGGAGTGCAAGTCGTTAACAGGGTCCTTCCAGAACCCCATCAGGGCTTCCTGAACACGAGAATCTTTCGCCTGGAAACCCAGTCCTTTTCCCATTACGAACCATGTCGTCAGGTTGACGATCTGTCCGGCAAGAGGGCTGCGGCACCACGCCGCGTATGCTCGTCTCAGGATCGCGCGATGCCCTTCCGCATCCAGGTCATCGCCCGCAGCGACATCGCCGGATATCCGTCGCCACTCCCACCGACTCGGTGTCTCAAATCCCCTGGGCCATTCCGACCCCTCAACCGGCGCATAAGCCTCTCTAACTCGCCGTTCGGTTACGGCTTCATGAATCTTTCTCAGAAACGAGGGAACAAGAGAATCTACGATTTCTTTCAGGCCCATGGAGTTCTCCAAACAATTCGTCAGGCATTCGTGCCTTTGCAGTATCTACTCGGACAATTCCACACCAAAACAACGACACGACTGCGACAGAAAAAAAACGTATGGCAATGTCCCCGCGGTGCTGAGACCAATTGCAGGAATAAGGCAGAGATTCAAATCAAGGGGACACCTGCATTTCGGGGACGAAATGAGGTGTCCCCGAGAAGAACCTGATAAGAAAACGCTTGTTACTTTCTAAAATTGGTATGAAATCCCTATCCCCACATTTTTCCCTCTATCTGAACCCCAAACCTCTTTTGTCGTCATAATCAGTGGTAGAATCTATGTACTGTTATCTACCGGCTCACTTGCCGATAAGGGGATGCATATGACCCAGGCGATCAGGAAAACCGTCAAGAGGGTTCGAGGAAGACTCCGCTCACAGGTGTTTTTTCTTTACCTGACCCGAGGGCTCGTGATCGGCGCTATCGCCGCCGCCCTGCTCATGATCGTCAGCAAATTCGTGCACCTCGACTTCGACATAATCCACGGAGCCGTTTCTCTCCTGGTCGTGGGTCTTGCCGGTGGAATGATCGTCGGCCTCCTCAAACCGCTTTCCATGTTCGATGCCGCGTTTGCTTGTGATGTCCACCTTGGGCTCAAGGAGCGCATTACCTCCGCTATGGAATTCTCCGATCAAGCCGACGTCAATCCTCTTGTGCCCGCGCTGATTGCCGATGCCGATCGCCACGCCAGGCGCATTCGTCCAAGGAGGGACTTCCCTCTCCGTTTTCCCCGAGAGATTATCTATGCCCTGATCTTCGTTGCTGTAACCGCCGGTCTCTATTTCGTTCCACCCTGGCAGATCGTGATGGCCTCGGAGGAAAAAAAGGAGGAACTCGCCGAGGTGCAGGCGCACGCGGAGCAGGTCCGCGATATCGCCCGCGAGATCACCCTCAATATGCCGCCCGAACGCTCCGAATTTGCCGAGGACATCGCCGAGCAGCTTCAGGAACTCGCCGAAGACATGGACCTCGGCACCCTGACCCGTCGCGAGGCTCTCGAGAGGTTGAGCGCGATCGAGGAGGCAATCGAGCAAAGCCAGGACGAGTCCGGATACAGCGAACTAAGACAGCAACTTGCCGAGATGGCCCAGGCCCTGGCTCAGAGCGAGGAATTCAGCCCCACCGCCGAGGCTCTCGCACAGGGCGATGCCGCTGCCGCCCAGCAGGCACTTGAACAACTCGCCGGTGATCTTGAATCCGGCAGAATTCCTATTGAAAACCTGAGCGATTTGGCCAATGCGCTCGACCAGGCCATCCAATCCATGTCCGGTAACCCGGACATGGCCGATGCGATGGCCGGTTTGCAGGCCGCCCGCGATGCCCTCGCATCCGCCGGGGCCAACTCCGGCGGCATAGGCAGCGAGATGGACCCGGCAGCAATGGCGCAGGCGATGATCGATGCGATCAGCAACGCCCTGCCGGAACTCGACTCTCTGGATATCCCCGACGATGTCAGAGAACGCGCCCGGCAGATCATGGAGGAGGTCAGGGAGGATCTTCAGCGGGCGCTTGACAGCGGTAATATCACTCAGCAGGACATCCAGCGCGCACAGGAGCGGCTGAGAGAAGTCCAGCAGATGCTCGAAGATTCCGGGGTGGACACCGGTCAGGGCGACAATCAGCCCACCGCAGAGGAAGTAGCCGAGCAACTCATGCAGGAAGCGGAGCGTCTGGCAAACGAAGTAGGCGGAATGGATGGGCTGGATCCCCAGCTTCGGGACCAGCTTCAGCAAGCCGCCGAGGACATAGCTGAAAAACTCCAGGAACAATTGGACCGGGACACATGCTCCTCGGGGGCGAACAATGAGGCTCGACGCGGTCTCGATGACATTTCTCAACAGCTTGAGGAAGCCCTGGCTGATGAGATCGCCCAGCAGCTTATGGAAGAGGCCGAGCGCCTCGAACAGCTTTCCCAGTCCATGCAGGACCTCGACCCATCCACCCGTTCCCAGTGCCAAAGCACATGCCGGAGCGTGAAGAGCGATCTTCAGAACCGAATCTCGTCCGGCTCCTGTTCCGCGGAATCGAACTCCGATGCTAGACGCAGACTTGATGAGGTCCGTCAGCAGCTTGAGGAAAAAGGTGCGTCGCAACAACAGCTCGGACAGAGAACGCAATGCAGCGGCGGCAGTTGCGGCAGCCAGGGCGGGCAGCAAGGTGGACAACAGGGCGGACAGCAGAGCGGACAGCAAGGTGGACAACAAGGTGGACAACAGGGAAGGCAGGGCGGTTCCCAAAGCTCCGGACTTCAGGGTCTGTTTGGCATGGGCCAGCAGGGAAATCGCGGAATGCAGGGCAACCAGGGCATGGGCAACAGGTCCGGCCAGAGCGGCGCCTGCCAGGGAGCGGGTCAGGGACTCCGTCGCGCCGGACAAAGCCTTCAGCGGTACAGAAACAGACTCAACTCAGGCAGTTGCTTCAACAAGATTCAGCAACGCCTGCGACGGTCCCGCAGCTCATGCTCGGGCGGGGGACGATGCAGCGGCGGAATGTCCAACCAGCCCGGTCGATCAGGCTCCAGTTGGGGAGTCGGCTCCACTCCTTTCGAAGGCAGAGGCGGAAGGGCCGATGCGCAGCACTGGGACGAAGGCTCCCAGGACCCGAAAGCTCAAAGCGAGGGTGTTAGAGACTACCAGGACATTTACGACCCCCGCTTCAGCCAGGGCGGAAGTTACGAAACTCGAATCGAGGGTAAGCTGACCGAAGAAGGCGGCTCCTACGTTTTCACTGAAATTGTCGATCCTGAATCCGGCGACACAAGCTGGGTGCCCTACTTCGAGATGGAGCCCACCGATATTTCCGCAGTGATGGATGCCGTCGAGGACCAGGACATCCCGAGAACCTATTCCGATCTGGTCCGGTTCTATTTCGAGTCCCTCATGCGCGGCGGCGCCACAGTGGATGATTCAGACACCGAAGAATCATCTGAGCCATCTGATTAGCCGGTTCCGATTAATCGGTACCCCAGGTCTTCGACCTGGGTTCCCACCCAGACCGTGTTACAATTGTCGTTGTAGGTGATACTGCGTTCGAAAAGCCCACTTCACCGTTGGATCGAGGCTCTCGTTCTTCCCGGCTTTGGCATCCTCTGTTGCCTCCTGGTTGCCTGCCCCCGAAATCAAACCGACAAACCACCGGATACCACGGACGATGAAGAACCTGAAATCATCGCCCCACTGAGAGAAACATCTGGCCTTTATCTTCTGTACACAGTCAACGACCCGCGCGCGGCGGTAATGAACGCGCCTGAGATCGCGCGGGTGCTGATCGCCTGTCCCGACGGCACCCGCCGGGAAGTTCTGTTCGAGTACCCGGGTCATATTTTCCACATTGTTCCCTCACCTTCAGGTAAAGATGTCGCATTCGTGGCAACCAGTCGTGACTTCCCCACCCAGGAGGAAAGGCACCTGTACCTGTACAGCCTTGCAGACAACAACTACGTGGACATTTCACAGGCAGGGCGATACTCCAGGATCGTTTACACCGCCCCGATCTTCACACCGGATGGCTCGAGTGTGTTGTTCTTGTCGAAGCGATCCTGGGAATACCCCGAGTTCATGGTCTTTTCGGGCGATGTTGAGACAGGCGCGATCAGCGGACTGTATACCGACCCGGTTGAGGAGGTCCCGCTCGCCATGATGCCGGACGGAGAGCATTGTGTGGCTGTCCGGCGTGATCCCCTCGATCCCGGCTGCTCCGAGTACATCTCCCTGGATATTTCCACCGGTGAGGCCACAGTCCTTCATCGCTTCGAAAACGTCACCAAGGTCGGCCCCGCCCATTTTGACTCGGATGCAAGCACTATCTACTGCGACATTAAACCCTTCGACCCCGCGGGAAGCCTGTTCGGGGGCATTCGATCGCGGGAAGCCCTTTCCATCGATTTGGCATCCGGCGAAGAGACAAACCTGCTCGGAGCGACTACGGTCACTTATATCTACCAGATTTTCCCTGACGCCGACGGCGACGTAAGACTTCTGTTAAGACGGCAGGAGGAGATCGAGGGCGAGGATACCCCAATGAGCAGAATCGCTCTTTCGAATCTGGACGGCGGTGATTTCGGGTACCTGACCGACACTTCCGCTCGATGCTACCTCCTCCCGCCACCGACAAATATCCCCCCTCTGTCTCCCGATTTCTCCCTCATGTTCTTTTTCAGACAGGATCCTCAGTTCGATCATGAGGACATCTGGGTAATGAAACCGGACGGATCGGATCCGGTTAACATCAGCAATACCGCCGGTTACAACGAGGGCTCGGCAGGCTGGATTGTAATTCCCGAATAGCCGCCATACGCATCCTACGTTTGATTTCAAATAGCTTGAAGAAATGATAAAATATTCCTCATATTAAAGGGGCATCTAGAGGTTTGGTCTGCGTGCTTTGCTTTTCTCCTGAGTCGGTAATATTGTCATCCTTGCGATGAGCAAAGGGGAATCGCGCAGCCCATCCGGATGCATCGTTCCGTGCACGATCTACAATGATGAAACCGACACACATGATACTCGCCGGTTCGGTCATCGTCGGTCTCCTCGTATGGGTGGCACATGCGCTAGTGGACAGCCTGGTCTTCTCCCGTGGCCCCTTCCTCGACCAACTAGCACTTAGTGTCCCATCTCACGAATTGTTCATTCGTTCCATCAGCCTGCTGACTTTCGTCCTTTTTGGCGTGATCTTGGCAACCATTCTCCACCGACGTGATGTGGCGGAGAAAGCGCTTAGAGAAAGTGAAGAGAGATTCCGGAGCATGGTCGATACCACCAGCCACTGGGGCTGGGAGGTGGACATGAACGGAGTCTACACCTACGTCAATCCCAAGGTTAGAGACACCCTGGGTTACGAACCCGAGGAAATTCTGGGAAAGACACCGTTCGACCTTATGCCCCCCGACGAGGCCGAACGCGTAAAAGCGATATTTGAGGATATCGTTGCGACAAGAAGCAACATTGATTTCCTGGAAAACACCAATCTACACAAGGACGGCAGGCTGGTAGTT
>CBDUXL010000174.1:0-7471 GCA_965371155.1 uncultured bacterium
GCCGAGAACATCCTCAAGACACGCCACCGGCTTAATTCGATTCTTGCAACGCACACCGGCCAGGATCTGGAGAAAGTGCAGCAGGATACGGAGCGGGATAAGTTTATGACACCGGAGGAAGCTCTGGAGTACGGGCTTATCGACGAAATAATCACCAAACGTCGTGGTCCCAGGGGCGGCAGAGCATCGGAAGACACCGGGACTCTGGATATGTCCGGAGGTGGAGGCAGCGGCGGCGGTGGACACGAGCCTGCAACCGATTGAGCGGTGCCGGTTTTTTATTGCCTTAATCCCAAGCATGAGGTAGAGTGTATAAGAAGCCTCGTTTTCGGATCAAGAATATGCCTGATTTCGACTCTGATGACCTTCGCTGCAGTTTCTGCGGCCGACCCAAGAACCGTGTGAGCAAGCTCGTGGTCGCTCCCAACGGGATCTACATATGTGATCGTTGCGTAGAGTTGTGCGTGCAGGTGATCAACGAGGACACCTCTTGCAGACTCACATCGCGCGGGGATCGCAATCCGGTCGACCGGCTTGCGGTCCGGACTCCGAAAGGGATCAAATCGCAACTCGATGAATACGTAGTGGGGCAGGAGGAAGCCAAGCGGACGTTGTCGGTCGCGGTATACAACCATTACAAGAGGATCAAATCGTTCTACCAGCCTCATAGCGGGGTGGAGCTCAGCAAGTCGAATATACTTCTGATCGGACCCACCGGCTGCGGCAAGACCCTACTCGCCCAGACCCTGGCGAACATACTGGACGTGCCGTTCGCCATCGCCGATGCAACGAGCATCACGGAGGCGGGGTACGTGGGCGAGGATGTGGAAAACATCATTCTGAAGCTCTATATCGCTGCGGAAGAGGACATCGAGCGGACGCAGATCGGGATTATCTACATCGACGAGATCGACAAGGTCGGCAGGAAAAACCAGGACAACCCATCGATCACGCGCGATGTCTCCGGCGAGGGCGTCCAGCAGGCATTGCTGAAGATCCTTGAAGGCACGGTCGCGAACGTACCTCCGCAGGGGGGACGCAAGCATCCCGACCAGGCGTATATCCCCATCGAGACGACAAATATCTTGTTCGTAGGTGGCGGGACATTCGAGGGATTGGATGAGATCATCCGCGCGCGGAAAGAACATCAGACGATGGGCTTCCGCACCGATGTGAAACCTCGCAAGGGCAGGCAGGCGAGCGAGGTAGTGAAGGATGTTCTGCCTCAGGATTTGGTCAAGTTCGGTTTTCTGCCGGAGTTCGTGGGGAGATTCCCGGTAATGACCACGATCGATGATCTGGAGGAACCCGAGCTTGTCAGGATTCTCACCGAGCCGAAAAACGCGATCACAAGGCAATTCAGCGAGCTTTTATCACTCGATGGGATACAACTTGAGTTCTCCGACAAGGCGCTGGTCGCGATCGCCAAAGAGGCGGAGAAGCGAAAGACGGGCGCGAGGGGCTTGAGGAGCATTATCGAGCGGCTGATGCTTGACGTGATGTACGAGATACCAAGTAGAAGCGAAAAGGGTCGCTTGCTCGTGGATGATAAGGACATCCTGAGCGGGCACGTGAAGATGGATATTGAGCCTTTGGCACCCTCGGAGTCAAAGGAGTCCGAATCACCTGAAGCATATGAGGAAGCAGGATAGTTTTTTTCGTGAAGGAGTCCCTCTCGGGTCCGCGAGTTTCGCGGGCTTTTTTCTTGCGTCGAGCAAGTGTAGCGTAAAAAATGGGCGTGCGGAATGCGGGACATCCAATGTTGGGTATATTGCTTATCTTCCCATAAGACTAGACTGAATAGGTCATTCAGCTATAATACCCGTATGGCTAAAGTGGGACCGGAAAAAAGGCTGCAGCGGATCATCGATGCCGCCACCAAGGTTTTCGCTGAGCAAGGGTACGGTCGTACCCAGATGGCGGAAATCGCGAAAGAGGCGGGCGTTGCCCCCGGCTCTATCTACCTCTACGTGAAAGGCAAGGAAGCGCTGTTCGATCTCGTCCTTCGGAAACCGTTTCTTTTTGAGGGGGAGAAGCTGATTGGGGAAATTCCTGTTCCAAAGCCGGAATCCGGTGGGCTGGTCAAACGATTGTGGAAGCGCATTTTGAGTGCTTATGACCTGCCGAAACTCGACGAAGCTCTCTCGAAAAAGAAGGCTCGCAGCCCGAGGGAAGAACTGGATGAGATCCTTCGGGAGTTGTTCTCGACAATCAGGCGGGTACGGGATGGGATTGCCTTGATCGAGCGATCGTCGCTGGATTGGCCTCAGTTGGCTGATTTCTACAACAAGCTTCGGCATAGGACCAGCGATCGGCTGGAGAAGTATCTGGAGAGCAGGATCAAACAGAAGCAGTTCCGCAAGATCGCCTATCCCGGCATAGCCGCTCGGATGATGTACCAGATTGCCGAATGGTCTGCGATGCAACGCATGGTTGACGAGGACGGGGTATCGACCTGGGATGCGCATGCCAGTGAAACAGCCGCCCAAATCATCATCGACGGTCTGTGCCCCAAGTAGCGCATGATGCCTGCATTCATTGCAGCGTTGCGTCTTCGAGTGATTTTTCTCCTGGATAAAAGAGGATCACCTTGCTTTCGAGAGAGCGCGTAATCAGGTCGCTGAACCACGAGTATATCGATCGCACGCCCAGGGACCTGTGGGTGCTTCCGGGCACCATGATGACTCGAAAGGATGAGGTTGCCAAACTACAAGCGCGGTTCCCGAACGATATCACAACTCCCGACTTCACCTATGGAATAGGCGAGCGGGAGAGAGGAACCAAGTACGAGGTCGGAGAGTACACGGACGCCTGGGGTTGCACCTGGCATGTTGCTGAGGTTGGTGTGATTGGGGAAGTGAAACATCCACCTATCGGCGACTGGTCCAAACTTGCTTCCTACAAACCGCCTTACGAGCTTCTGGATAATGCCGATTTCAGTCGGGTCAATCGTAGCTGCTCCGAGACCGACCGTTTCGTACTTCCCGGCACGCAGACCAGGCCATTCGAGAGAATTCAATTCATTCGGGGTACTGAAGCGGTTTTTGTCGACCTGGCATATGGAACGAAGGAATTGCTCAGACTTCTGGAAATGCTGCATGATTTCTTTATCAGGGAAATGAGGATGTGGGCTGACACGGATGTCGACGGGGTCGCATTTATGGACGATTGGGGCTCGCAGACCTCTCTTCTGATCGCTCCCGAGATGTGGAGGGACATTTTCAAACCGCTCTACAAAGACTACTGCGAGATCCTCCACGAAAAAGGCAAGTACGCCTTTTTCCATACTGATGGGAACATCTCACTGATCTTTGAAGACCTGATTGAGGTCGGCATCGACGCGATCAACTCGCAGCTTTTTTGCATGGACATGGAGGAGCTTGGTGAAAAGCACCGTGGGAAGGTGACATTCTGGGGGGAGATCGACCGCCAGCAGGTGCTGCCCTTCGGAACGACTGACGAGGTGCGCGAGGCGGTGCGGCGGGTGCGAAGGACGCTGGATCGGGGTAAGGGTGGGGTTATCGCGCAATGTGAGTGGGGAAAGACCGACCCGTACGAGAACATCGAGGCCATGCTCGATGAATGGCAGAAACCTCGATGAATGGCAGAAACCTCGATGAATGGCAAAAACCCCGATGAATGGCGGAAATCGGCCGACCCGTAGGGGCGCGCGGCGCGCGCCCGCCGGCTGCGCGCCCGCAGATTAGGTTTGCGGCTTGTATCCCTTCCCGACCGAAAACGCTTTAGCCACAATTCCCCCAAGGCGCCAATAATTAGGAATCCCGGTTGAGAAGATAATCGGATCGACTTTCTTCACATCCGGCACGCCGTCGGTAAGACATTCCTCGCTGGCGTATGTCCTGACGATCTCGCCGACGAAGGTCTCATGTGTGCCCTCGAAGTCAAGGACCTTTATCAGCTTGCACTCCATGTTGATCGGGCATTCCTCGATCATGGGAGCGGTCTCAAGCTCACCGTAAAACGTGTTGAAAACGCTGCCTTTGTCGGCCTTTCGACCCGACACAATACCGACATAGTCTGTGGCTGCGACAAGGTCGGTCGACGGCACGTTCACGCTGAAGGTCTTGTTTTCCTTGATGCCGGGAGATGTGTACCTCACCTTGTTGAGCGCCACCTCGATAATCGGCGGGCTGCCTTGCATGATCCCGCACCAGGCGATAGTGAGGTAATTCGGTTTTCCGTCTACATTCGCGCCGACAATCACTGCGGGTTGCGGGAAGAGGTAGTGTACGGCGCCAAGATCGATTTTCGGCATGGTTATGTTTCTCCTTTGGGCGAGGGCGCACAGCCGTGCGGAGACGGGCGCACAGCCGTGCGCCCCTACGCTGTTGGTTTACTCCAGTAATATGTTTATCTGTTCGGTCTCTTTGTCGGTTAATTTGAACGACATCGCTCCTGCATTCTCCTCCGCCTGAGACGCGTTTCTGGCTCCGACCAGCGCGGCGGTTACGCCCGGGCGATGAACGGTCCAATTGATGACCAACTGCGTCAATGTCGCGTTGTGGGAGTCGGCAATCGGCTTGATTTTCTCCAGGAAATCCAGGACCCGCTTTCGATTCTCTTTCCTGAAGCCGGGGAGACCCGCGCGATGGTCGGTTTCCGGGAACTCCCGATCGGGATCGACCTTTCCGGTCAGAAGCCCGCGCTGAAGGGGACTGTATGCAAGCACTCCGATGTTGTTCTCGATGCAGTAGGGGAGAACATCCTTCTCGATATCCCGGTTCAGCATGCTGTACGGGGGCTGGTTCGATGCGATCGGGACAGTCTTCCGGGCTTCCTCCATCTGCTCGACCGAGAAATTGCTGACACCGACGGCGCGGATCTTTCCATCTTTGATTAGCTTATCAACTGCTTCCATTGTTTCGTCGATTGGCGTGTCAAGGTCGGGCCAGTGCTGCTGGTAGAGGTCCAGGTGGTCGACCTCGAGCCTGCGGAGGCTGTTTTCGCATTCCCGGATTACAGCTTCCCGGCTTGCATCGCGGTAGATTCTAACCGGGGTCCCGTCGACGTCCTTCATCTCCCAATATACTCTCTCGCCTGGGTCGGTCCATCCGAGGCCGAATTTGGTAAGGATCTGAACCTTGTCGCGTTTCCCGATTATCGCGCGGCCTACAATCTCCTCGCTGAGCCCGAAACCATAGGCCGGCGCGGTATCGATTGATGTCACGCCGAGATCGATCGACTTGTGAATTGCCTCGATTGCGGCGTCCTCATCCGTGCCGCCCCACATGAAACCGCCGATCGCCCACGTGCCGAGCGTCACCGCCGATACCCTTACATCGCCTTCACCCAGTTGTCTATATTCCATATGAGTCTCCTCCAAGTAGGAAGACTATCCGTTGCTTCTTCTCTCGAGACAAACGAAGGCGGGTGACAAAGCTACCCGAATGAACCGATGCGGTCAAGCGCGACGCGGCGGGGGTAAGATAGGTTCGATTACATAAGTCGGCATTGGGGGAGATTCAGGATGGTTCCCACGACTCCCCGCCACATCGGCAATCCCGCATCCCCCGTTTCCCCAAACCCCCTCGCGCCACCCCAGGGGGTTGCATAATGTGCCATAATGTGATATAATATGCAGGTCAACATCACCGGGCGTTGACACGCCTCGGGATGCTAGGGAGTGTCACTATGGGCTTAGTCGACTTCTTCTACTGGAAGTTGGCCGCAGGTTGTTGCTTGTTGGGTATTGTCTTCCTGTTCATCACAACCGAATGCCTCGTGAAAGGCAAACTGCGTCTTCCCGCCTGGGTGTTCTCATCATTCACCCTCGTAATCGGTATCTTCTTCCTCAGCGTCTTCATCAATTCCCTTGGTGAATTCAGCGTGCGTAGGCATGATTCCTTAGATGAGATGCTCCGCGCCTGGAGCCTCGTAAAGGGTTTCGTGGTGGCTTTCATCTAATCACGCCTATCGCATTGGGCTGGACTCGCCCAATCAAACCAAAAACTGCTATAATTAGTCTCTAAGAAAGAGGGACTCCGGGAAAATCATCGGAGTCCTGTTTGCATGCAGGTGTAGCCGCCCTGCCGGGGAGTCTCCAATGCAAATCGGTCGATTGCTCAAAGAAGCCCGCAAAGAGCGTGGCCTGTCTCTAAGCCAGGTCTCCCAGGAGCTTCTCATCCAGGAAAAATACCTTCAGGCGCTTGAGGAAGGGAACTACGAACTCATTCCCGGTGAAGCCTACCAGCGCGCCTTCTTCAGGGCTTATTCGGAATACCTTGGCCTCAGCGACTATATTGAGACCCTCACTCAAACCCGAAATCCCGCCCCGGAAGAGGACAAATCCGCGATCGAGGAGGTTTTTGGGGGGCCTTGGGATTCTGCGCGATGGTTCCGCGTGATCGCCAAGATCGGCGGGATCATCCTGATAATCGCCCTGATCGTTGTCGGCGTCAAAGCGCGGGTCGGCCAGGATGAGGAGATCGATGAGGGTCCCGATCAGGTCAACTCCACCCGGTCGCTCGATGTCGTCACTGAAACATCCAAACCGCGATGGCGTTTCCCCGAACCGGGCGAGATTCTCGACCCGGCTGAGCACCTTGCCGCTATGGAACACAGGCTGAGGCTGACCGCCCGCGGGGAATGCTGGGTAAATGTTTACACCAGGGACGGAACCCTGTTCAGTGGTAACATGCACATTGGCGACAGTCTTACTTACACCGACGTCATCGGTTTCGTTGTGCATGCGGGAAGACCGGAGAAACTGGATGTTGAGTTCAATGGTGACCTGATTCCCTGGGCTTCCGGCGAGACCACTATGAATCTCCCCGCCGGCTCCGCCATCCTTGATACCGACGACGAACAACCCTAACGTGGGTCCTCAATCCCCTGGGTGCCCCAGGTCTATCTGATCTGGGTCCCCCCCGCTTGCCCCCTATCCCGCTCCATGCCATAATCCTCCCGATGCCGTCAGACGACCTCGTATACGGCCCCCACTCTGTCGCGGACGCCCTCGACACCGGACGCGCCCACCGTCTATGGGTCCTCGACACCAGCGACAAGGGCAAAGCCGCTCAAGCCCGCAGGAAACTGGCCGATCAAGCGCTTTCCGCAGGCCTGAGAGTCGATATGGTCCCCCGAACCTACCTCGACTCCCGCATGGGGCGCGCCAATCATCAGGGGATCATCGCCACGGTCTCACCATTTCCCTACACCGACTTCGGTACCTGGCTCGATTCGCACGCTCCCCCGGCGACCTGCCTCGTGGTCGTTCTCGACGGCGTGCAGGACCCCGGCAACCTCGGCCATATTCTCCGCCAGGCTGCCGGGTTTGCAGCGGACGGCGTCATAATCCCATCACGACGCGCGTGCGGAGTAACCCCAACCGTCGAGAAAACCTCCGCGGGCAACGCCGCCAAAGTCCCGATATGCCGCGTGACCAACCTCACCCGAGCGATTCAGCAACTCCAGGAAATCGAGATCTGGTGCTATGCAGCCGATAAGAACG
>CBDUXL010000175.1:0-7454 GCA_965371155.1 uncultured bacterium
TCCAATTCCCGGAAAATGCATTTCCGGGCTACGACAGCTGAAGGTCCGCTTGCTGACGCGCGCGGTTCGGTTCATGGGGTCTGAAGTTTCAGGGAGTGGACACAGGTGATGCACTAATTCGATGTCGGGGGGATGGCGTCTGAGCCGGGGGTCAGAGGGAGTGGTGTTTCGGCTAGCTCGCCGGTGAAGCCTGCCAGAAGCTCCGTTATCTCGGTGGCAAGGTCTTCATCCATAAGCGCCATGACATCCGCGGCCTTGCTCTCACGCATCGCGCCGAGGATCAGGCTGGCGCGATCGGCCCCCAGCTTGGACAGGATAACGGAAGCCTCCTCCGGGTCCATGTTCTCGTATATCAGGGCCGTTGCCTGTATGTTCTGATCCCTTGCCAGGTTGAGGGAATCCCTGATTCGTGCGATCTCGTCTTCCCTCTCTTGTATAAGACGGTCTTTCTCGGCCAGTTGCAGCGTCAATGACTCGATAATCGTCTGCGATTCGAGGTACATGTTGCGCAGGTCGACCAGTTGAGTCCGGAGGGTCGATTCCGCGCTGATCTCCACAATTTCGTCCCCGTCCTCATCTTCTTTTTCCGGGATGATCTGATCCATGAACGGAAGGCTCGCGATCTGCTCCGGCGCTTCAATGAATCCCTGGCTGATCACGAAGAGGAAACCTGCGGCAGCAAGGATCACAATGAAAATCAGCCAGAAGATAATGGCCAAAACACTTCCACGCTCGTTATTGAGTCTTTTCCCCTTGTACATGACATGCCTCTACGTGATTCACTGAACACTTCCCTAATACCTGATAACCGCCAAAGATGCAAGGTTCATCCAGGTTCAGCAGCCTGACGAACGTGACGCGTCGTCGCGATGTCATCCAGTATCCTTCCCTCGTCACGGTAGTAATCCACGAGCCATGCTTTCCAACGACGAAGCCGGAAATTCTCAATCACTTTTTCATCTTTCATTCGGTTCGTGAGTTCGCCGCGAGCCTTGTTAACAGCGTCCTTCGCCTTAATAATGCCGACATCGGCATTGACGATCGCTTCATCTATTCGGAGAACGTGTTCGTGGAGGTTTCTCATCTCCAGCGATGTCAGTCCGCGGTCCAGCGCTCTCAGACGCGCGAGAAGTGTCGCGTTCCGCACTCCTCTCATCCGGCTCGCGTGTTCCTCCGCTCCAACAAGGGCCCCCACTTTAGTGCCGAAAATCAGCCGTTCTCTCGATGTGAGAGATCGACGGTAGGAAAGCAAGCGTTCAAGTCGGAATCTGAAGCGTCTCACGTGGTTTTCATCCTGAATCAGATATCATATGCCCCCGGAGGGAGAACCATCGGAGGAGTTCCCTCGGGTGGCGTTGCAGCTTGCGGTGTCGGCTGAGGTGGAGGCGGCTCCTGGGCGGGAGGCTGCCCTCCAGTCTGTGCGGGCTCGATCAGGACGGTCCGAAGAGCGCCCATAGCCTCCTCGAAAACCGACCCCTCGTCCATGTCCTGCTTGAGAAAATCGATGATCCCGTCCATGCGATCGATCGCGGCGTCTACTCTGGGATTCGATCCTTTCTGATAAGCGCCTATGTTGATCAAGTCCTCCATCTCACGGTAGGCGGCGATATGCTCGCGGAGTTTCTGAGAGAGTCTTATGTGTTCCCGGTCCACGACCTGGCGCATGACCCTGGAAATGCTCGTCAGGACATCGATAGCAGGGTAATGGCCACGGTCGGCAAGCTCCCTCAAGAGCACGATATGCCCGTCGAGCGTCGCGCGAGATATGTCGCTGACAGGCTCGGCAAGGTCGTCTCCCTCGACCAGCACAGTGTACAGACCGGTGATGCTTCCCTCTCTGCTCCTTCCGGCGCGCTCAAGAAGACGCGGGATAATCCCGAAAACGCTTGGAGGGTACCCGCGGGTTGCCGGGGGTTCGCCCGCCGCCAGGCCGACCTCACGACCGGCCAGCGCAAACCGGGTGAGTGAGTCCATCATGAAAAGCACATCGCGACCGGTGTCGCGAAAGTACTCGGCGATTGCCTTGGCTGTCATTGCGCCCCGGAGACGAAGAAGGGCGGGCTGATTTGACGTTGCGATCACAACGACACTCCGCTTCAGACCTTCCTCGCCGAGATCGCGCTCGATGAACTCCCTGACCTCTCTTCCGCGCTCCCCGATTAGAGCGATAACATTTATGTCGGCTTGGGTGTACCGGGCCATCATTCCGAGAAGGATGCTTTTCCCGATTCCGCTTCCCGAGAAAATGCCGACCCTCTGGCCCTTGCCCAGAGTCATGATCGTATCGACCGTCCGGACACCGGTTAATAGGGGTTCGTCGATGAGGGGACGGGTAACGGGATTGGGACCGGCTCTCTGAATGGGCATAGAGCGCCCACGGGGGAAATCCGGGCCTTCATCGAACGGTCGCCCAAGACCATCAACGATACGTCCGATCAGGAATTCGCCGGCATTGATTCTCAATCCGCCCGCGATTGTGCGAACCCTGGCGCCGGGTCTTACACCCTCAAGTTCACCAAACGGCAGAAGAATGACGCGGTTGATGTCGAAGCCTATGACCTCGCCGATGAGAGGTTCCCTGTGTGTTCGCTCGACTTCGACAACCTGTCCCTGCACGGGCGACGGCAATGCCGCTTCAAGTCCGATCCCGACCAGCCGGGTCACCGTTCCTTCGACATGGAAAGCCGGAGTTACTTCAATTGTGTGCCTGAAAGGGGTGAGGTCGAGTTTCTCAGGAGCCTGAGCGTCAGGAGACATCGGACGCCTCCCCGGTTTCGGGATGCGTCCCGGTCTCCTGCTCGGCCTGGCTGCCAAGTATATCGCCGAACTTGCGAAGCTCGTCCAGGAGGCGAGCCTCGATGGTGCCCAGGTCGCTCTCCACGCGGACGGCGCCCTTGGGAATGGCCGGATCGCTGCTCAGAGCAGGCCGTAATGTATCGGCGGGTCCACCGGCCTCCTGAATGTAGCGCTCGATAACATCCAGATCATCCGGTGAAACGGTCATTGTCACCGGGGCACCGGGCGGCATCTTATTCAGGATTGCCTGCGCTCGCTGTGCGACCAGCTCGGGTCGGGTCCTCAGCTCGCAGACGATTATCTTTTCGGCGAGGGAGCAGGCGAAATCGAGAATACCGTGGAGGTTCTCTTTCATGAAATCCGCTCGAATCTCTCTCAGCCCGTGAATCTCATTCTCCAGCGACTGAATCAACTCTGCAACTCGCTCGAGAGCCTCGCGCTTGGCGTTCAGGTCCCCTTCCTCGCGAGCGTTTCGCCTGATCGTCTCGCTTTCATTCCGTGCGTTGGCAAGCATCTCGTCGGCTTGCGCCTTGATTTGAGCCGAAATGGCATTGGCCTTTGCTCTTGCTTCGGACTCAATCTGCTCCATGCGGGTCATTTGGTCGGCTTTAGTGATTTCGCGATGCACTTTCACCAGGCGTTCAGCCTGCGAGCCGATAACCGCGTCCTTAATGATTACGGGTTTGGGTTTTTCCGGGGCAGGGGAACCGTCGGGAGCTGAGTCAGACAATGAGCTCCTCCTCGCTGCCGCGGGCAATAATTATTTCTCCCTGATCCTCCAGTTGTCTAATGATATTGACAATGCGCTGCTGGGACGACTCCACGTCCTTCAGACGGACCGGGCCCATGAACTCCATCTCCTCCTGGAGCATGCTCGCGGCGCGTTTCGACATGTTGTGGTACACCTTCTGCGCGACTTCCTCGTTTACGCCCTTCAGGGCGAGTGAAAGCTCCTTCGTGTCGACCTCTCTGAGTACTTGCTGAACTGCACGATCATCGAGATGCACGATATCCTCGAAGATGAACATCATGTTCTTGATCTGCTCGGCCAACTCGGGGTCTCGGTCGCCAAGGGATTCCAGAATCGCCTTCTCGGTCGCGCGGTCGACCCTGTTCAGGACCTCGACCAGCGCGCTGACTCCACCTGCTGTGCTGAACTCCTGCGATAGAATAGCCGCGAGGTTTTTCTCCATCACGCGCTCGATCTCGCGGATAACCTCCGGGCTTGTGTGATCCAGGGTCGCAAGTCGCTTTGCCACCTCGGCCTGTTTCTCGGGATCGAGTGATTGGAGCAGCGTGGATGCCTGCTCGGGGTTCAGGTATGCCATCACCAGGGCGATGGTCTGCGGATGCTCGTTGACAATGAAGTTGGATATCGCCTTGGGATCAGCGCGGCGTATGAAGTCGAACGGGCTGACCTGAAGGAAAGTGGACAGCTTAGCGACCACCTCCTCCGCCCGGTCGGCTCCAAGCGCTTCCTCCAATATGGATCGAGCATAATCGACGCCGCCCACGCTGATGTATTGCTGTGCTACGCCGATCTCGTAGAACTCCTGATAAACATCGTCGACAGCCTCGGTGTCCACCTTGCCGATATTGGCAAGCTCCATAGTGATGTCTTCGACCTCGGTTTCGGTCAGATTCTTGTAAATCTCGGCAGCCGCTTCCTTCCCGAGTCCGACCATCAATACAGCGGCCTTTCGTTTTCCTACTATTCTTGGAGTCATGGCACTTAAGTATACCGCGGTCAGGCGGCATAAGGGAGAATATGCGCTCTCCGCAACACATTAATATCGATTAAGGCGGGTGTAAAATGTCTTGAAAAAAAAGGGCAGACCCTGATCTGCCCCATGAGCATTCAGGATTTGGCTATTCGAATTCTCAGGTGATTGTCGCGTAGTCGTCAATTGCCTCGTTATCGGTAATCCGATCGAGACCGGTGCCGTCGCAGTTGATGATGTAGATCTCGTAGTTCTCATCCCTATCAGAAGTGAAAACGATTTTCTTGCCATCAGCGGAAATGCAGGGGTGCCCATCCCAGGCTTCATCCGTTGTAAGCCTGGTCTGCTCGTCGGTTTCGGTGTCGAGGACCCAGATATCGGTGTTTTCCTCGATAGTGGCCGCATACGCTATGTAGCGGCCATCGGCGGAGACACTCGGGTGCTCTTCCCAGGCTCTTTCAGCGCTTATGCGGATGGCATCTCCGCCTCGGCCCGGCGCCTTGAAGAGAAACGAGTGATTCCCGGTCCGGCCGGTCCAGTAGACCCATTCATCCCCGCTCGCCAATGCAGGCTCGTCGTCGGGTTTCTCGCTCTCGGTGATTCTGAACTGGAGATCGCCGGCGTCCATCGGGACCGTGACAATTTCAAGGTTGTCGGCCCTCATGGTGGCATATGCGACAAAAGTTCCGTCCCGGCTGATAACCGGCTCAAGCTCGTCATATATCTCGTTTCTCGAAACCCTGTGCTCTTCTTCGTCTCTTATGTAGTAGGCGTTCCAGAACCGACCCCAATTGGTTTCGGTAATGCGGGTGTAAACGAGTATCGATCCGTCAGCCGTTACGGATGGATGCTTGCAGCCTTCGCCGGTTACCGCCACAGCTCCCGAGTAATCGACCTGGTAGATAACCGTGTCGCCGTCCCGATCGGATTCGAAGTAGATTGTGTAGGCATCTCCCCGAATCGGAGTGTAGCCGAATATCAGAGTGGCAATGGCAATCAGAGGAATTGCCACCAAAAGACGCTTGATTGTGCGCATTGTCTCAACCTCACGATATGGATTGAATTGACAGCGACTGGTAAAATATCATAAGCACGTTGCAGGCGTCAAGCGTGAGCTTTTCCGCCTTCCCTCAATTAACAGCGATTTCCTTTGATAATTCTGAATACTCGACTAAAAAGAAAGAGACTGGACCCGGGCCCAAACGGAGTCGCCCCTGGAAAAGGAGAAACGGAATCACCTCCGATCCTGCCGTCGCTCCTGGTTGGCATCTCCGCGAGTGTGATTTACTACCTTACAAGCGCTCCGACAATCACATGGATCCATGAAAGCCAGGACTCCGGCGAGCTTGCAGCCTGCGCGGCCACGCTGGGAATCACACATCCCACCGGATACCCGCTCTACACCCTGATCGGGTGGTGTATTATGCAGATCGCCGGCATTGACCCGGGTCGGGCAATGGTGCTTCTCTCCTGCGTTTTCGGTGCTTTCGGCGCGGGCATCATCGCAAGGGTATCTGCGCTTGCCATCAGGCTTTTAGGACCGAAATGGGCATTGAGTCCTTGCGCGTCGGCCTGGTGGGGAGGAGCGGCTGGTTTTTTCGCGGTGGTCAATCCTCTTATGTGGTCTCAATCAGTTGTGTGCGAGGTCTACTCCCTGGCAATTCTGCTTCAAGCCCTGGCATGGCTTTTGGCCCTGAAATACCTGAACGCCCGGCAGATTGGGGATCGGTTACAGGAGAGCCGTTCGATTGTCTGGCTCGGGCTGGTGGTGGGATTGATCCTCGCACATCACATTGCGGGCGCCGGGGTGCTTTTGCCGATAGCAGTAATTTTCATAGCTCGTCGACCCCGAGCGCCGATTGCTGCACTGTTCCGGTTCCTGCCGGCTGTTCTTCCCGGCTTGATGCTGTATCTGTATCTTCCCGTCCGCAGCGCGCAGAATCCCTCACTCGACTGGGGCAACCCCGAAAACTGGGCCAACTTCTGCCGCCATGTGACCGCCGGCCAATACGGCCCGTTGGTTTTCGGAACATCATGGGGGGAATTTCTGGGTCGTATTGTGAATCTTCCCTGGATCGATCACTGGGGTATCGCAGGGGCAATTCTTTCTCTTCTCGGAGTGCTGATTCTTCTTGTCTCGTCCCGAAGCGGGCAGGGGAGGGTGATCGGGACCGCCGTCCTCATTTACACCGCCTGGGTCATCGTCTTTGCGAGCGGGTACCGGGTGACGGACTATGAGATATTCCTGTACCCGCTTGCCGTTCCGGTTTGCATGGCGATTGCGGTGGGGCTTGGGATTTCAGCGACGCGGCTTGGGGCATTCAACAAGGTGCTTCCGTGGGTTCTCGCAGTTCTGGTGCTGGGTGCAATTGCCTACGACGCGAACTACCGTCGGATCGACATGGACGCGTCGAATCCCATGCGCAACTCCGCTGCGCTTTTCGCGTCGCGGGCGCTGAGAACGCTCCCGGAGGATGCCCTTGCGATCACATTTAGTGATGGCAACTGTTTCGCCCTCATGTACGGCGTCACCTGCGGCATAGTCGATCCATCCACCGGGGAGCGGCTTGGTCCCAGGCATGATGTCGATGTGGTGGTCGCGAACTGGGTCATGAACGACTGGTTCAGGCAAAACGTCCGCGATCGGTGGGGAGCCGACGGTCGCTTGCGTTTCATCTCTCCAAGCCATGAAAGGGACCAGGCGCTGCGAATCCTGGTGGATCAGAACCTGGGTCGCAGACCCATTTTCGTCGACCGGGACGTTCTTGAGATGCTCGAAGGGCCCGGCAAACACTACGAGGTCGAACTTACCGAACCGCTAATTCGAATTGTTCCCCCTGATTAGGCATCCCTCCGCCAACCTGACATGCTACAATGCCCCCACTGAGGTTACCCGACACCTGATCTGTTTAGGAGAGAGAGACATGCGAGTTTCAT
>CBDUXL010000176.1:0-7439 GCA_965371155.1 uncultured bacterium
ATCACCCATCTCGCGCCAGGAAATCCGGAAAAAGGGCGTGGGCAGCAGGTATTTGTCGGTTGAAAGGGGAAACTCATATGAACCGTTGAACATGATGATTCCCTTGACATCGAATCCGGTATATTCCGGGAAGCCTTTGAAGGGGTGCCTGAGTCTGACCGTTAAATCGACCGTCCCGTCCCCGTTGTTCTTGATATCCATGATTTCCAGGCAGTCGGAACAGTACTCCTCGAGAAACTTCAGCGCGTTGAGGTGGAATCTTCCGTAGCGTTTTGGGACGACATCGATTTTGCTATGCGTCTCGTCGATGTAAAATGTCCATTCACCCCAAAGGCGGTATGGACCATCGTAGCTTGCCTGAGCTTCCTGTAATGGTACCGTGGAGGAATCGTTGATCTCGGGTGCTGTCGGCCCTCTCGCGCTGCAACCCATCAGCAGCGCCAACGACACTAACAGCGGGATTATTGCTTTGTACATGGGGCCCTCCGCTCCACCGCGGTAACCATACCCGCATATTCAGCTTTCACTAATTAAATACCACATGCCCCCGCCCTGTCAAGGGACCAATTTCTAAAACCAAGGTTTTTTTTTCAATTTTTGGTAAACGTGCCCGGCACATAAAACAAATCCCGGCGGGGCGCCGAGGTGAATACACAAAGACCGAGAGTGTTTTCTGTCACTCACTGATTATTCGAAGATGCGCCAGCGGATCGTCGGCCTGGAGCACGTTCTGCGACATTATCAATCGCTCCTCATGTGCCCGACAGAAAGCCTCAACAAGTATCGGATCGAACTGGCTGCCCGCCTCGCGCTTGAGTTCGTCCAGCGCTTCCTTGTCGCTCAGAGGGCTTCTGAACGGCCTGGGGGATGTCATCGCGTCGAAAGCATCCGCGACCGCCAGCAGTCTGGCCCCGAGCGGGATATCCTCGCCTTCGAGACCGTCGGGATAACCGCCGCCGTCGTAGTGTTCGTGGTGATGCCTGATCGCAGGGAAGACATCCGAGAGATAATCAACGTCCTTCAGGAAGCTGACCGACAGCTCTGGATGCGCCCGGATAATTCTGAATTCCTCAATCGTGACGGGTCCGGGTTTGGCGAGGATCGATTCCGGGATACCGAGGCGTCCGATGTCGTGGAGGAGGCCCGCCAGACCCAGCCTGTCGATGAAACCCTTTTCGAGGCCGTGGACGCCGGCGATCGCCTGAGCGAAGTCGCTCACGCGGCTTCCGTGACCGACCAGGTGAGGGTCGCGGGCATCGACCGCCGAGGCGAGCGCGCGAGCGATCGCGAGAAAGGCATTGAGCTTGACGTCCTGCGCTTCCCATCGCCCGAGCAACGGCTCCAGCAACATCACTGCCTTTTCCAGAAGCGTGCCGTCATCCGGGCCTAGTGGTGTTCCTTCCGGAAGGAAAACGCCGATCACGTGAGTCGTGTTGCCCTGGAGCGGAATCGGACACGCGATCGCGCTGCGCCAGGTCGTACCGGGAGGGGCTTCCTTTCCACGGATATACGCGGGATCTTTATCCAGGTCAGGCACAGCGATGGAGTGACCATTCGTCACGACATTGCCCAGCAGGCTTCCCCGGATCGGGATAGGGACGGCAGGCTCCCTTTCGATTGGTATCAGCGAGCGGGCGGACTCATCTATCTCACAGAGACGCACACCCGCGCCGGGCCACATCCCGGATAATCTGCGTGTGAATGTATCAAGAAGGGAATCTACTGACCCGGATGTGTTGAGGTCGGATGCAAGCCCTATCAGCTCCGCAAGCATCTGCATGTTCTCAAGTTGAGTTCCCTCAGCGGTGGCCTTCTCCATTGATCCCATTTCAGGTTCCGGCTCCTTCTGCATTAGCTTCCCACAACCGCTTCTCTAAGCAGGCTACCTTGTGTAGCAGCGATGCGTAATAGTATCGAGTCGAAGTGGGATCGAGTGTTCGATGCTATCGGGGAATTGTCTGGTCCCGGTCTTTGAAAGAGCATATCAAGCCGTAACTCACGATGCCGAACGAGTCAGGACGTTGCGCCCGGTTTCAATCGTGGTCAAGATATTGCGAGAAGAAAGGGGAGTCAGCTCCGGGTCACGAAAATCTCCTCCAGTTCAGAAACGGTCGGACGTCTGAACGGGGTTCCCGGGTACGCGGCGCGCTTTGATGCCGCCACCGCAGCAGGATACATCGCGACATAGCTCCCGAGATCCGATGGGTAACGGCCCTCATCAACTCCCAGGAAATGGATCTCCTTGAAAAAGCCGCTCAGAAGGTTCCGCCAGGCCTGAATGGACACGAGGTCGGGAGGCGAGCAGAACGAAGGATGGAGCGTGACGTAAACGCTTCCCTCCGGCCCGGTGGAAGACGTGCCCCGCCAGGAAGAGAGAATCTCCTGGGCGAGGTCGCGGCTGTCGTGCGTGATGAACGGCAGCCAAAGTGGAAGGCATCCGGTTACAAGCGGAAACCTGGGCTCGGTGTGCGTGAAAACCGCCAGATAGACGTCGGTCGGGGGCTTTGATCCCTGCCGGCATTTTCGGTACAGGTTGAAGACGAGCCTGGAGAGGTCGCCCGGATCGTCGTGGCTCACCCTTAGAGGTCTGTGATCCGATTTTCGGCACCACTCTTCAGCATCCTCGATGAACGCCCCTGTCGATCCCCATTCGCTTTCAGGTCCGAACGAGTACGGCTTATCAATGCCCCAGCTTGAATCGGACGATGCGCCCCAGTCGACGCGATACTCGCGAAGCACCTGAATTTCATCGACAAAATCCTGCGGCGCAAATCCTCCCAATCCGCCAAGCTGAAAAAATATCCTCCTGGAAACCTCAGCTCTCAGCCACTGGAAACCACAATCAAGCAGAATGACCGGGGCGCCGGGTATGAGTCGCCGTTCAACAAAATCCTTATACGCAGGAGGCAGGGTGAGGAACTTCAGGCGGACAAAAACCATGCGCTTGATCAGGAACCGATCGTGCACGGGATCGTAGTGGATGGTTGCTTCGATGTCCGGATGTTTCTCGATCAGCGGCTCGGCGAGTTCCAGTCCCGCGTCGAGATAAGCCTGCGCGTCGTCGAGCTTCATATCGCGCCGGGCATTGAACAGAAGCGGCTGCGGCAGGAATGGGAAACCTGTAAGCCCCGATAGAAAAACGGCCGCCAGTCCGGGCGCCCCGAGAATGCAACCTGGATATCGCTCGGCAGGGTATCCATCAGTGACCCATTTGGCGGCAGCGTTGGGATCGATTTTGGAAAACGTATCGAAACAACGCGCGACCGACATGCTGACGAGGTCGGCAAGGCCGATGCGTATGTCGGGTGGCAGCCTGTTCAGAAGCATCGCAAGATTGCGGACACCCGGAGATTGGGGGAACGGGTCGAAATGGCGTTGCTGAAGGACAGTTTGCGATGCGCGAAGGGCTGCGACTGCGCTGTCACCCACTGTCAGGTTGGGCGGAGGATTGCGGGGTTTATTGAGTGCCATGCGGTCGCGGTATTCTACCAGACAACGGCAGTGTGAACAAAATGCGCACATGGCGCGTCGGATTCGTGGGGAGTTGAGTCGTTCTGGCTATACGCGTGTCACATCTGGTAGAATTCCCTCTGTTAAGATCATGTTTGGAGGTGCCCCATGAGAGTTCGATACGTCTTCTTGACGGCGATTATGGCAGTGTTCCTGGTGGGATCGGCAGCCGCGATCGGTTGCGGCGGGGATGGTGAATCCGATGACGACGCTTCATCAGATGACGGCACAGGTCGGATCGTGGTGCCTACTGTCGATTGGGAATCCGCCGGGGACGGTGAGGAGAACGGTGGATCGGAGGACACTGAGGAGGAAATCGATCCCCCGACTCAACCGTCCGGTTCAAACGGTGACGAATCTCCCGCGGATGAAGATTCAAGCGGCGAGATTACATTAAGGGGAGAGAGAATCGATCTCAGGCTCACCGTAAATGGACAGGAGCATCCACTAGAAATGCCGATCTTCGTCCATGACGGCGACTTGATCGAATGCGAATTCCATGTGACGACGTTTGGATCAAAACTGAAGCATTACAGGATCGACAATTCTGCAATTGTCTCGGTTCCTGCGCAAGGGAGTCTCTCGGGCAATCAGGCAACGATTCCCTATCAGGTTACCTACGTGGCCCGCACATGGGGCGATGGCAGAATCACCTTTACGGTTATCAGCAGCCGTGGAACCGTCCGTGAGTGGCAGATTGCCGTGATGGAACCGGGAGATTCCGGTTTCAGGGGGCATTGATAACCAGTAGGGGCGCGCGTCGGGCGCCCGCCGGAGGGCGCGTGCACCGCGACCCTACCTCGCACCGAAAGTTACCGTAAGAGATAGCTCCTCCTAATCACGCATCACACTTATATCCACCGTGTCTCCCTGCTCGTACTGTCCAAGTGCGAACGTATAGTCATAGATATTGCCGACCTCGTAGTCCCCGACCTTCAGAATCCGGTCGCCCCCCTTCAAACCCGCTTCATCAGCCGGACTCCCTTCAGTCACCGCTTCAATCCAAAATCCGCCTTCAGTACGGACAAAGTCCGGCACGGTACCGAGATAGACTCCATAGCCCATGCCGGTGTCCACATCCTGCGCCATTGCGCCGGAATCGATTTCCCACTCGGTGAATGTCAGCTTGTCGGGAAGGTTCGCGACTGAACTTGCTATTTCGTAAATTGCTTCCAATACCGACGCCTCGCCTTCGTAGTTAATCAGCTCGGCATCGTCGGTGGGCCGGTTGTACTGATCGTGCAGGCCGGAGAAAAAATTCAAGACCGGCACTCTCGCGAGGTAAAAGGTGGTGTAGTCGCTTCCTCCCAGGGGATCCGACTGCGCTCGCAGCGCAACAGACCCATCCGGCGTCCACTTGGGTACTATTTCTTCCCATTCCTCGGCGCTACCCAAACCCTGCAAGGTGCAGAACAGCGTCCCGTCCTCGTCCGAACGGACCCTACCGATCATGTCCATGTTGATCATGGCGATTGTATCCTCGATTGGGACGAGCGGGTCATCGGTGTAGGCGCTCGATCCGAGTATGCCAAGTTCCTCCGCGGAAAAGCAGATGAACATTATGTTTCTGCGTGTCGGGGTTTGCCTTTCGAAGAACATTCTCGCGAGTTCGAGTACGCCGGCGGTTCCGGAAGCGTTATCATCCGCTCCGTTATGAATGGCCGGCTCATCGCCTTCGTGAAGGCTGACGTCGGTTCCCCATCCGATATGGTCATAGTGCGCGCCGATGATCACCCATTCCCCATGCGGGCCGAAGTTGGATGTCGGGAGCTTGCCCGCGACATTCCAGGTGGTGGTTTGCTCCTTGACAAGATCGACGGTTAGCTCCACCTCGATGTTTTCCAGCCCGGTCCCGAACGGCATCATGTGGCGATCCATCTCACCCTGAAACATCCCCAGCGGCGCCTCCATCGTGCTCCAGAGGCATTCGGCGGCATTCCGGCGGACCTGGATCACGGGAATGCCCGACTCCCCGAACCCGTATTGATCCAGGCTCATTAGCTCGTCCTCTTCATCCTCGGAAAGATTCGCAGGACCGGTGACGAGAATCAGCGCTGAAGCGCCGTGTGATTGCGCGTTGAAGGCTTTCCAGCGAAGTCCCGAGTACATGGTCGGGCGGTTTCCATCAAATGGACTCTCAGGGTCATCCATCCTCGGCTCTCCTCGAAGGCAGAAAACGATCCTGCCATCGACATCGATGTTCGCGTAGTCGTCCCAATCATACTGAGGCGCGGTTATTCCGTAGCCTGCGAAAACCACATCCCCGCTTGCGGCGCCGTTCGAGGAGAAGAACAAGGGGGTGTAGTCATCCTCAACAGCCATTTCAAATGAGCCGTCCGGGCTTGATATTTCCAGGCGGTTCCCGTCGCCCAGACTGACGCCGGTTGTGATGTCGAATTCCTGGAAATAGTCGCTCTCATCGGTATCGGCCGGCACAAGGCCCAGCGATTCGAACACAGCAGCGATGTACTCCGCTGCCTGCTCGCAGCCGGGGGTGCCTGCAAGACGGCCTTCCAGCTCATCCGATGCGAGAAAATACACATCCCGGGCGATTCGCTCAGGATCAGCACCTGGGTTATCGGTTTCGTCCTGGGCATTGGCTTGATGCATTGCAAGGATGATGGAAAAAAGAAAGATAATGCAGATTGCGGTGGAAAATGTTCGTAACATGGGTGGATTCGCCTTGCTACTGGGGTAAAATAGCAGTCTTCCGCCTCAAGGATGATGGCGGGTCTACCAAGCAAGTTTAGCACCGGGAGTCCGCGGCGGCAATGAACTGAACCAATGAACGGCGACCACGTGATACCATCCTCATTCAAGGCCATCGTAGAAGAGTGCGCTCTCAGGGCCACGGAGGAGGATGTCGAGGGCATCCCCGAGTGGGAGCGGTTTCATGTGATCTCCCACGAGATGGGACTTTTGCTCTATATTCTGGCATTCGCAACTCGACGGCTCCGAATCGCCCAGTTGGATGGTTCCGGCGGAGTGGGGAGCTCGCTGGTGTGGCTTGCCGGCGCGGCTGCGGAGGTCGAAGGGGAAGTGATCGGCTGGGAGGGCAATCCCCGGCGTCTTCTCAAATTGCAGAACAAGCTTTCCCGGGCCCGGCTTTCACCCCATGTGGGATTGAGTGCGACCGATCCACTTTGGGAAGGGAGTGGAGGAGTTATTGCGCCGCCGGAACCGAACGAAGGTGTCCGGGAGTTGGATCCCCGTTCGATTGACTCGCGCTTTGACTGCGTGGTGGTGTCGCTTACAGAGGCGGATTGGGCGAGGCGTATTTCGTTGGGTTGGGAACTCATGGAACCGGACGGTCTGCTCATCCTCCTGGAGACGCTCCAAATCCCGGAGACAGCGGATGACTTTCTTTCGGAATTCTTCGAAACACGCGCAGCAGCGGTGGTGGGGATTCCGACAGGGGAAGGGATGATTCTCGCGCACAAACTCGACCGGGACAGCCGGGAACCGGTTGAGCCAAACCGCGATGCCGCCTTGGTTGGGGATCGGGCGGCGGTTGTTCTCGATGAGCTCGCCGGTGAGAACCGCAAACCCGGAAGCCGCCTTTGGGCAATACCACCGGAAACCGGTCGGTTTCTGTGGATACTTGCACGTGCGATGGGTGCTCGGAATGTGCTCGAGGTCGGCGCAAGCGGGGGGTATTCCGGCGTCTGGCTCGGATCTGCGCTAAGTGCAACAGGCGGCAGGCTGACCACGATGGATCACGACCCCGACAAGATCGCTCTTGCGACGGAAAGCTACAGGCGCGCGGGTGTTTCGGACTGGGTCGCGATTCTGGAAGGAGATGCAAGGGAAATTGTCCATGACCTGCCCGGGTCGTTCGATTTCATTTTCCTGGATTGCGACAAGGAACATTACCTGGAGCTGCTCGATAGATTGATAGTTCTTCTGCGTCCCGGGGGATTGCTTGTTTA
>CBDUXL010000177.1:0-7387 GCA_965371155.1 uncultured bacterium
TGACGGTATAGAGCAGGTGGAGGCCACGCCGCTGGACGTTACGGTCACGATGCATCCTTGTGTGGGCGATGCCCACACGTATGGGGGGGCATTGAATCTGTTACCGTACTCCGTGGTCGCGATGAGCGTCCTCCCGCGCGCGGATATCGCTTTCATGGATAGTGGTCTACCCAACATTGTGGGCAAGTGCGTGGTCCAGATCGGCCCCAGCACGCTCGGTATTTTCAATGCCGATTCCTCGAGTCCATCAACAGTCCTCTTCAGGTATTTCCTCGGGAAGAAAGACAATGTCCTGAGCCTGGATACAGAACCTATAGACGGCCGAATGCTCGTTGTTACTTCCGATGACCCGCACCTCATCAAGATCATCGCCTCCAATGTCATCATGGGACCCTGTATCGTCGGCACCATTTACTCGGGCGACCCGCTTATCACCTGGGTGGCCGTTGATGTCGAGGAGGACGGCGATTTCTGGGCTGTCCAGCGCGACGGAACCTCCGGCGTGACTTACAGGCTCGTCCGTTACACCTTTCTTG
Organism: uncultured bacterium; assembly: GCA_965371155.1. Lineage (GTDB taxonomy): Bacteria > JAJVIF01 > JAJVIF01 > JAPKYR01 > JAPKYR01 > CBDUXL01. Next base: position 537 of record CBDUXL010000177.1, read on the forward strand.
GCGGCGATCCCTTCTACCAGTTCGATCCCACCGGCACAACGGACATAACGACTCAGGTCGGCATCGACAGCGATATCTTCGATATCGCGATTAACTATGAGGCGGACAGAATTTACCTCCTGGAAGCCGGCACCAATGACCGGGGCACGATGCATATGTATGGCGCGTATGACGGGTTCCCGGCGGGGTACAGCGGGACGCTTGAAAACAGGTTCAGCCTGCCGCTGGATTACGAGGATGGTGGACCGATCGGCATCGCAGGCTACGCGGATATCGATATCGATCATGTCGACTCGAGCGAGGAGCGATGCAGAATTCTTCTATACGGTCGGCTTGAGGACATGACGAGCGAGCTTATCAGGATGGAATCAACCACCCTCCTCGTGCTCGATACGCAGAACTTCACCGAGGCATGGCCGACTTTCGCAATCAACAACGACCCGGACATGGCTGTGAGAAATCTGATTATGCCCGACACCGACACGCTCGAATTCTTCGATACACCCTTGGATTGGTAGGGCGAACCTGCTGTAACAGAACCTACAAATCCCCCTCATCTGAGGGGGGTTTTTACTTGCGCTGACGATGGGATGGTGATACAATGTAATGACATTGGTCGACCATCAATCCTTTGACTTTGGTCTTCGCAATGCGAGTGAAAGGAGCTTTCATTGTGGTTAAGAAACTAGTCCGACATGGGAACAGCTTGGCTCTGGTAATCGACAAGGCAGTCCTCGATCTCCTGAAAATCGATTCGGACACTCCGCTTGAGATATCAACTGATGGAAAAGCTCTGTTGGTTTCCCCGGTTAGAGATCCCAAGCGGCGGAAGGAATTCGAAAAGGCCCTGGCCAAAGCAAACAGGAAGTATGGCCGTGCATTGAAAAACCTCGCGGACTAAACCATGAAGCTGACTTTTCTCGAGATTGAAGAGGTGCTCGAGATCCATCATGACCAGTTGAAGAAGTACGGCGGCGCTCAGGGAATTCGCGATGTCGATTTTCTTCTTTCAGTACCGCAGGAGGGGTAATTGAGCGGGACCAGACTTGATTCTCCCTGCGGACTCCCCGCTGCCCTACATGATTCGATTACTCCCCCTGTCTCTCCTTCGAGGATTTCAAAATCCTGTCGACCAGGGACCGGATGTCGTCGGGCTTGAGCCCCAGATTCGACAATCTTGTGACCAGCTCTGCAACAACCTCCTCCGCGTGCGTTTCCTTCTGGGCTTCGGAAAGACTGCTTGCGTTCTTGCTCACGAACGTGCCCATTCCCCGCTGCGTGTGTATATAGCCTTCCGCCTCAAGCTCGTGGTAGGCCTTTGCCACAGTGTTCGAATTAATAAGAAGTTGATGCGCGAGGTTGCGCACTGCAGGCATTTGTGCGCCTTCCGCAAGCTCGCCGGTTGCAATCATCAATCTGAGCTGGTCCCTGATCTGCACGTAGATCGGCACCTTGCTCTTTAAGTCTAGGCATATATCAACCACAGTATCTCCTGTACAGTCACGCTTTCGCGGTGTATTATCGGCGTGGCGACATAGAAGTGTAACTCACTGTATCGCAACGACATTCTCATTATCGTCTCCGGCGCGAAAATGTCAACCCGCTCACTGGCTTGCAAGCACATGCGCGCCATCGGACCCCCATGCCCGCCGCGTCAGCTCCCTCTTTATCAGCAGCTTCCCGCGATGAATCAGGCTCTTCACCGTCCCGAGAGGTTTCCCCAACAACTCCGCGATCTCCCTGTACTCGAGATCCTCCTCGTACCGCAATGTGATCGGATTGCGATACATATCAGGGATCTCCTGAAGGATGTCCTGGATAATTCCGGCAACCTCCGATCGATCGTGCAACTTCGATGGACCCGCCTTCTTGTCGGGGATTTCCCAGGCCGGCACAGCGCCGTCCTCTCCCCTGATCTCGCGGGAGATCAAGATGCTTCGCCGCCTGATAGTATCAAGCGCCTGGTTGCGCGCGATTGCGCACACCCAACTCTTGAACCGGGATGGGTTCCTCAGGTCCGCAAGCCGGTCGAATGCACGGAGAATAGCCTCCTGGCATGCATCTTCCAGTGCCATGGGGTCGCCCCCGAGATACTTGGCGACGACAGATCGAATCAGGGCATGGTAGCGATCTACCAGCACCTGGAATGCGCCGTTCGTTCCGTCCAGCGTCAGCGCGATCAAGTCGGCATCGCTGAGCAGAGAAAGAGACAGGCACATGCTTTGCGAACTTTTTCCGTTGATTTGAATTTGGTGGCTCATAATCCGACGCTCCTCCCCTATAGAAGTATAGGGCTTCAAATAGATAGTGTAATACTACAGTAGTACAATAATAGCATAAAGGTACGTGCCTGTCAAGTCCTAATGTCGCGATTTCTCCACTTTTCCCCAATGTGATTCCCCCGCTGTACTGGTATAATGGACGCTGTGAACCGAGATCGTCCCTTTCTTGTTGTCGCCTACGATCATCTTGGCCGAAAGCAGGCTGGACCCGCCAGACGCACGCTCGCCTTGGCCCGGGAGCTTGGGAAAATCGGCCCTGTTGAGGTTGTTTTTGAGGGCGATCCACCGGAAGGAGAAATGGCGTCAGTCAGGTTCACACCGCGAGAGTCCATCGAAGCCTTCCCGGATTTCTTCAGCAGATTCCGCGCCGCACTCGCTCCTCCGCTTGTTGCGCTGACGCTCCCGGAGCTTTTGGAGTCGGACATCCCTCTCGCCATTGACCTTTTCGACCCGGTCATTTGGGAGAACCTCGAACTCTACCGCCATGAACCCGAGCCGGAGCAGTTTTTTCAGCACGAGAGGCATCTTGCCGCCCTGCTTGCCGCTCTTTTCAGAGGGGATTTCTTCCTGGTTGCGGGTGAAAGGCAGCTCGATCTGTTCTGCGGAGCGCTCATGGCACTCAATCGAGTGAATCCGGGCACATGGCGTCCCGGGGAAGGGCCCGAGCAATTGATCGGTCTGGTGCCGTTCGGACTTCCGGATTCATCTCCGCCGTCGCCCGATCAGGCGCCTCTCCCTGATGGCTACGAACCCGATCGTCCGCTCGTTGTCTGGGGCGGGGGAATGTGGGACTGGCTGAATCCTGAGCTTGTGGTGAGAAGCTGGCCGGATGTAATCAAGGCGCGTCCGGACGCTCTGCTTGTCTTCCCGGGAACGGAGCACCCGAATCCGCACGTTCCTGTCATGGCTTCTGTGGGGAGGGTTAGAAAACTGGCAAAGGAGTTGGGAGTAATCGACCATCTGCGTTTCGGTCGATGGCTGGAAAGAAAAGAATACATCGGTCTGCTCGCGCATGCGGGCTGCGGAGTCAGTGCGCACGCGCGCGGACTGGAAGCACGATACGCTGCAAGAACACGTTTCCTCGATGCAATCTGGATGGGCTTGCCGATGGTGGTCACCGAGGGGGATGAATATTCGGAATTCCTTGCTGCGCGTGGACTGGGTGAAGTCGTGCGTAGCACTGAGGCGGACGTTTTCGCAAATGCCGTTGTCCGGGTATTGGATTCGGGAAAGCACTCGTACGATGAAAGGTTCGTTGAAGCTCGCACCGAATTGACCTGGAGCAGGATGGCCGGACCGCTAATCAAGTGGGCTGAAACCCCTCGAAAGACCCACGGTACGGGAATGGAGTTCTTCCGTGCGACCGTAGGGGATGCCGCTCCTCGTGGGCGTCCGGGCGATCTTGGTTCTTTGTTGAAACGGCTTGTTTCCAAGCTGTCCCGGGGTTGAACCTGGTCGCAGCAGACGTGTCCTGAAACAGGGGGGAGTGTGCTGTATCCCGGATTAGTGGTAGAATCCGCTGGCTCGGCAAGGTGAAATGATGAGCACAAGGTTCATGCAACAGATCAGGTATCTCAAACGTCTGGTTGCTGTAACGGCGATCATGCTGCCTATAGCATTGATAGGCTCTTTCGGCTGCTCGGGTCACCAGAATGTGCCGGTAAGGGGATCGGCGGTCAGGGTCGCCAAGGTTGACACGGAGTATGTCTACGAAGCGAATGTGTCGGAGTACGTTTCCACTTTCCGCGAATCGAGACGCAACAGAATCTCGACTTTCGTGGGATTCACACCGGACGATATTCTCCGCGCCCGGGAGGAGGCGATCGACAGCCAGATCAGAAAGGAGATCGGGAGACTGCCGGGGGTCAGCATTTTGAACTCGGAGGTGACCGAACTCGCCAACGAGCAGGTCGAGGAGCTTGCCTGGGAGCTTCACAGGCAAATCACCGAAGAGGGTGTGAGTTTCGAGGTGATTGCTTTCGAGTACTCTGAAGGAGTGACTGCCACGGAAGGCGGCGCGATGCAACCGTTTGGGATTGTGCGAACTCCCGAGCCTTACCAGAACCATACCTATTCAATGGAGATTGGAGATTTAGGCGAGCCCTTCAAATCATGGGATGGGTGGCGTATCATCAGGCTTGACAATATAACCGAGGACCCTCTCGCCGGAACGCAGTACCAGATAAGCATGATCCATCTGAAACCGGATACGATCAGGGCTCGGGCCACAATTATCGACGGGTTGGCTGTCGGACATGCGATTGAGTACCTGGATCCGAAGTACAATGCGCTTCGCGCGCTCATGGATGAGAACAACGATCTGGCCCTTACTCACGCAGAACTTGCCGTGCGGCGAGATGATGAGGATGACCTTGCACATTATTTGATGTCTCGAGCTTTGTGGGGACTCGACAGGCGTGATGAGGCCGTCGAATCGCTTCAACTGGCCGCGGAGGTGGGCACAATCAGCGATGCGCTGATTCCGTACTACCATTTTTACCGAGGGCAGTATCTTGAGGAACTGGACCGGAACAACGAGGCCCTTGAAGCGTACCACGAAAGCTTCGACACCTGGCGTCAGGATGTGAATCTGGCTTTCATCCTGAAGGCAGTCTTCGAGCGATTGGGAGATCAGGAGTATCTCGAGCTTATCGACGAGGAGATTCGAGTAATAGCCGAGCAGGACGCGCTTGCCGTCGCTATGGGGAGCAGGACGTCCGGTGGCTCTGTCGGTGGCGTTATTGTCACCGGTGAGGGCGAAGTGCATGATACCAGCAGTGTGTACGAACCCGGCTACCAGGAATAAGAGGGCTCGAGCTTGGATACTACGTTTGGACGGGCTTGGCCTGTAACGCTTCTTACGACACAAAAGAAAGAGGACATGTCATGAGCGATTCATCCAGAGGAGCACTTGTTGTAGTAATCATTGTTGTTGTTGTGGCGGTACTCTATGTGATGTGGGGTGGGGGAGGTGGCGGCAGTCAGGGAACGCAGTCAGTGGGCAGCAGACCTGTGATTCCCGACAGCAGTCCGATGAAAATGAACGAAACCGCCCCTGATTTCACCTATACGACGATCGACGGCCGGGAGATCCGGCTTTCCGGTTATATTGGTGAGAAACCTGTAGTGCTTGATTTCTGGGGGACAACTTGCGGTCCTTGTCTGCTGGAACTGCCGAAGTTGCAGCAGTTGTACGCCGGCCATTCCGGTGAGGTTGAGATCATCGCGATAACCAGCGAGTCCCGCAACAACGCAGGCAGAGTGGCCGACGTAGCGAATGAAAAAAACCTGACCTTCCCGGTTATGCATGACCCTTCCCGCGCTATATCACGGCTCTATCCCAGCCAGTATATTCCTTACCTCGTGTTCATTGACAAGGACGGCATCGTCATCGATACCGTTGTGGGTTACAACCCCAAGGTAGGAGAAGAGATACTCGAGACGTTCGGTTTGTAACCGGTTTGAGACAGGCAGGTTCGTTTACCAGCTTACTAGATAATCCGGACACGCGAAGTCCAGCGCCGTGTTCAATTCTGGAAGTATGTCGGTGCGGTGCAGGGAATCCTCCAGCAACTCTTCACAATTGACCTGGGCATTTGGGTCGAGGGCTTTTCTCAGGAACCGGGTGACCTGCGGCGATGGGGGTATATCTCCCACGCCCTCGGTTCCCTCAAGGTTCAGTTGCCTGAAATGGAACGCATTGAAAACCATCTGCTCGTTTTTCTTTAACAGACCGGGCTTATTGAAAAACGAGTATGCCTTTTCAAGCAGCATGAAATCCTGCGGGTATTTCTCCGGGTTGTAGATTTTGATTAGACGAAAATAGTTGGCCTGGGCGTACTCGGTGGTGACTCCTTTCTTGACCGAGAGTGTCCAGTAGTTGCTGTTGGCTTCCTTGACCTCGTCCATAATCATCTCCCGCTTGATCTCGGCTCTCGTTGGATCGGTCTGCTGCATGCTGACAAGCTGGTTCACCATCTTGCGCGTTTCTTCCTGCAGGAATGAGAGGCTCTCGGGATCAACAACGTCAGGCTTGTTCTCACAAAGAGCAAACAACTGGTTGAAGTAATACAACGCTTTGTCCTCTGCCCCGATCCAGAAGTGCCCAAGTCCAAGGTTCTGCAACGCGCGCCAGTCGCTCGGGTTGCGTTCTATTATTCTGTCCCACTCGCGTATCGCAGCCTGCATGTTGTCGGATTTGGCCGCGAGATATCCTGCCTGCAGGTGTGAAAGTGAAATCGCCCACTGGATTTCCGCCTCTTCAGCGCCCGCTTCTCCTGCCAGATTGAATGCCTCTCGGCTCTTCTCCGGCTCGCCGTGCTCGAGGAAGTGATACCCGAGCAACATCAGGGCGTCCACTCTCTGCCGCCCGCTGAGCTCCTTGTGACCCTCCTCCAGGATGTGCCCCCAGTAGTGAAGGCCGAGATTTGGCTTCTTCTGCTTTATGTACATGAGTCCGAGAAGGAACTCAGCCTCGACCCTGTCGGTGTTCTTCTCGTTCTTGAGGTATTTCTCCAGGTATTCTGCGCCGCCCTCAAGCTCGTGTCTCCTGATAGATTGGATTTATTC
>CBDUXL010000178.1:0-7348 GCA_965371155.1 uncultured bacterium
CGGAAGACCCCTGCTACCCCCGGCGAGGATGGCACCGATGTCACGGGGCAACCACTCAAAGCGAAACCCGGTCAGGATGTTGCCTTGCCGAAGGGCAAGAACACCCAGGTGAGCGACGAGGATGAGAACATCCTGATAGCGGCAATAGACGGCGTTCCAAAGCTGGTCATGGGCAAGGTCACTGTGGACGAGGTCCTTGTGGTTGGGGATGTGGACTACTCAACAGGGAATATCGACTTCATCGGGAGTATTCAAGTCAAAGGCATTGTCAACGCGGGATTCACCATAACGGCCGGCGGTGACATCGCCTGCGGGGACGTTGTGGAAGGCGCTAACTTGACCGCTGGTGGTAATATCTTCCTCAAGCGAGGTATCAAGGGTCAGGGAAAAAGTGTTGTGGAGGCAGGTGGCAATGTGATCGCGCGCTTCATGGAGACATGTACCGTGAGAGCCACCGGGTCGATAATCGTGGACGAGGCACTGATCCACTCACGGGCATCCGCGGGAGATCGTGTAGAGGTGCTAGGCTCAAAGGGGAGCATATTCGGCGGGCATATCACGGCGGGTAGCCTTGTCCGCGCCAACTACATCGGTTCAGAAATGGCCATTAGAACAGAGATCGAAGTTGGCGCTGCTCCTCACATGCGCTCCCGCCTGATTGACCTCAAGGAGTCCGTCGAGAAAAAGAGCAAAGACTACACAAAAGCCGCTAAAAACCTCATTGCACTCTCAAATCTGCGAATCAAAGCCGCCCTACCTCCCGAACGCGAGGAACTCTATCAAACACTGGCCACTGTAAGTAAGCAGCTAAGAGGGGACATTGATCAGATATCAACCGAGATTGCCAACCTCGAGGAAGACCTGCAGAAGTGCGCAGAAGGCCGTGTCGAGGCCGGAAAAATTATCTATTCCGGTGTGCGGATACACATCAAGAATACAAAGCGATCGATCCGCGAGCCGATGAAGAAGGCAATCTTCCTGAAGGAAGGGCCCGATATTGTCCTCTCAACGGCGGTAGCGGAAGAAAAAAAGGATTGACCGGTCCCGATGAAAAAAAAGACGCAGTCGCGCCTTTGGAACCAGTATCCATTTGTGCGATCAGTCCGCGCTGAAATCGATTCCGCCTTTGTCCTTTTTCGCTTCAGGAACAACGTCCGCGGGAGACGCAACAGGTCCTTCAGGCTTGGCAGGTTCCACAACAGGCCCGGCACTTACGGATTCGGCAGCTCCGGGGTCCTCTCCATCCGGTGAAGGATACGGCGCTTCGGTGCGCTGATACCAATCCTGCTTCTCGAGGGACCTGGTCACGAAAGAAGACCATCGGTTGCTCTTCATTGCATCGATATGAGCGTTTGTCTTGCGGAGCTTACCTTCCAGGTTCCTTCGATCATCGATTTCCTGCTTCACCTCACGCTTGAGAGTATCGAGTTGCCTCTCAAACTTTGTTGTCCTGGCTCTCAACTCAGCGGCTTGCTTGTTCTCGTTTTCGGCCCTCTCGATACTGACCTTTATCTCGCGTCGTAAACGTCCGGCATCAAGCTGCGCCTGCTTGAATTCCTCATCAAGTCCTGCAATTTCTTCATCAAGGCGACGGGTCTCCTCTTCGAGCTGCAGGTTCTCTTTCTCGAGCACCTCGATCTCGGCCTTGATATGCTTATTTTCCTCGATCTTCTCCTCTTTCCCGCGCTGTGCCGCGCTAAGCTGCGTTTCCAGCATGGCGATCTCGCGGGTCAGACGTATATTTTCCTTTTCAAGCTGGCGTTGATCCATGATGAATCACCCTGATAGGTCACTATCCCTTTTCATAAGCTACCTGTTGTAGAGCTTGGCGAGCACATGAGACTCGTACTCCGCCCTGATCTTCAGCGCCCTGTTGAGCGTAAATTGAATCTTGTCCCGGGATACCTTCTCATCCTTCAACCTCACCTTTTCCTTTTCGATAGCCTCCTCAAACCGCTCGATCCCCGCCTCCAGGCCTTTCCTGTCGCTTTCGACTTCATCGGCAATAGATCTGGTCTTATTCTCTTCTTTCTTCAGGTCCGTGATCTCGAGACGGCTCTTGAAGTTCTGGTTCTCCTTGCGGTCAAGTCGTTCGTTAAGCTCTTCGATATCCTTCTTGATGTTGATTTTCTTGACCCTCAAGCGCTGCAATGTCTCCTTCTGCTCGATTACGTCCTTGGACTGGTCCCATTTCTCCTGCTCACTTGAATCCTTCTGAGCGGTAAGAACGCGGCAACGCTCACGCAGGCTTTCCACTTCCTGTTCAGTCGTGCCACCTTCAAGCGAGACGTCCTCATCGCCCAAACCGGCAGACGCCGAAGCAGCGGCAACAGGTGCCGCAGCCACTCTCAGTGGCCGTTCACTTCGAAGCTGGCGCGTCAGCTTGTCCTTCAGCTTCTGGCTTTCCTGCTCGAGCTTGCGGACCTTCTGACGCTCAATCTCAAGCCTAAGATTAAGCTCACGGACCTCTTTTTCGAGCTCTGCAACACGATCATTACTCATGTGCCATCCTCCGACTGGCTACGTAAGGCGCAATATACCACATTTCCTTGCCTATTGCATCATGCAGGGGAAATTAATGTGGACTATGGATGATTGACTGAAGATTCCTTGCATAGGACACCATTCAAATATGCTTCCTCCTTCTCTAATGCAAGCAGATGGCCCAGCAGTTCGGCCACAATACCCGAATAGCCCTTTCTTCCCGGAGCGCCTTCCGTTTCCTTTTCCACCAGAAGAATCCGTTGGAGAAGCCTTTCGGTCAGCACATCCTGAAGACGAGCCTGAGCATGGACCAACATCAGGAACACCTCCTCGCGGTCAATCCGGTGCATTCTTCGCGCCTTCTGAAATGCGGATACATCACCCTCAAGTTCGCATAACCTGCGCTCAAGTCGAGTGATCTCGCCCTCTGGTAAACCTGGCACGTTCTATTCGGTGGTTCTTGTCGTTCTCAATTACTGTGGCAATCGCGTCCCCAAGCGTACTGACCCGCTCACGAAGTTCACTGATCGAGGACTCAGAACGGATGCGACTCTCAGACAGACGTCGGATGCCTGCCTGTGCACGATCGGCCATCTCCAAGTCGTCCGGTTCTCGCGACAGCGGGAATACATCGTCCTTGCTCCCGTCTGAGGGAACAACGGGGAACTCATGGGCCACGAGAGAGTCCTCCTTCGCACCACTTCCCTGGGGCAGGATTATTTCCTCTCCCTGCGGACTGTGAGTTCTCCTTTCAAAAGGTCCATTTGCTGTTCCAGTAGATCTATCTTCTTTGACAGTTCATCCACCGGCACGTCGCTAAGATCGATTTCAGTTTTGAGTTCTCTCCTGAATTGCGGCAACATAAACCGAGCCGTGCTCTCGTTGTTGCCATTTCGGTCGATCAGGCTGACCGTAAGGATGCCATGCCGGTCCAGGTTGAATGTGACCTCCAGCTCGGCTTTCTTGTCTTCCCGTAGCTGGATATTGGCGAGCCCGATTTCGCCCACAAACTCGCAGCGATCAGCTTGATCCTCATCCCCCTCAAGCACCGTTATCTCGACACGGTCGACATTCTTCAGCCGAGCCACGAAATTTTTCGTCTCTGAAACCGGCGGGATTGTGCCGCTTCCGAGGAAGGTCCTGACCCTGTTTGAGGGCAATCCCATCCCAACCGATTTCTCCAGCCTCTTCACGCTGAGAATTGCCTCCGGCGGCGAGCCGGGATCCTGAAGACTTTCATCTTGAGACAGCATCTTGGCAGCGGCATCCGAATCCAATACCGATTCACCGGCCTTCGCGCTTTTCCCTGACCTGCGCGCTCCCTTTCCCTCGGTTTTCTTTCTTTTCTTAGTTCTGCCCCCGGAGTCCTCGGGGCATTGATCAACTACCGGTTCACTTGACATCCTCTTGCGGTCCCTCATTCAGGCAGGTTTATTATACCAGATACCGTTTAAGGATTAAAATATCGCCCTAGCCCCCAATAAACCGGGAGACTATCGCGACCAGGAAACTCGACGCAAGCACGGTGCCGAATGCTGGCAGCCTCCCGCCCTCCGCTGAGATTATCCTCGCGACCAATATGCCCGCAGGAACGAAACCCATTCCCCACAGCCCGGCCAGAAGGAAACTCACGGCAAGGTACAGCGGATAGGCCGCCAAGGATCGGGTGAGGAGTACCATCGTGGGGAGACTAGTAAAGCGATAAAGCCAGTTTCCTGCTATGATGACAAGGCCGAAAAGCAGCCAGCAAGCTACAATTGCAAGCGGAAGAACCATTCCGTAGAGTCCGACCTGTTCGGACCCTTCCACAGGCACATTCGTCAGCTCCCAGGCAACTCTGCAGGGTTCACCGACAGGAGCCCGGGCCAGCAGATATCGCCCCAGCGAACCATCCTGGTCATGAATCGCCAAAGCTGTACACTTCACAACATCAGATGAATTGGATGCTGTCTTGTCAAGAGCGCTTATGAGTTCTGCATGCGATACGTGTACCGCATCCTGCCTGGATACTACCCATTCATGTGTATTTGAAGCGTAAAGGGCAGCAACTTCGGCATTAGTCGCCAAACGGACTCCGGCCCCCTCGAAGGAACCTGCCATGAAGTAATCAAAGACGATCCCCGCGCCGCTGCCGTCCTGCCCGGTCTCCCGCACCAAAGCACGCTTTCCATCAAAACCGACAATCTCCCAGTCTGGGACATCCCCTTCCCCCACATAGACCGCTGCCGGGAACAGTGATTCCCGCCAATGGGGGAGACGGTGCGATCGGCCCAGGTCTATTCCTCTGACCGGGACCTCACTCGCCGCAAGAAACGGCCAGAAAGGCACGCCGAACAGCCCACCCATTACCTGTGTACGATAGTGCCTCTCCAGGATTATGGCTTCAAGAGCCTGCCCCGCGGCAGCCAGGCGATTTTCCAGAGGTTCCACGTAGTTGGCGATATAAACGATCGACGGTTGGGTCTGGACGGAAAGAACAGTAACATCTTCGGCAGCCCCCTCCAACCCGACACTCGGCTCAAGTATCAAGTCGCTATTCTCATTCTGCTGGATAAGCTTCCCAACAACCGAATTGTCGATAAATTCATGAACGAGCCATGTCTCTTCGTCCTGGGGCTGTATTACCACAAGATGGATGCCATCCGCCTGCGCTGGTCGCGCTGCAACTCCCCAGATCGTCAGGAGACCGAGACATAAAATAGCGAGCCGTGTCAAACCGGGCACGCTGAAATGGTACCATAATCGCACTCAAGAGAACTGAGCTACAACGCCTGAACAGACAAGCGGCTTCCCGGCGCGAAGGACTCAGGAAGGCTCCCTGCGGTCACCTCTACAACCTGCCACGCATCCGGAATGGTGCCAACAAGCCTCCCGGGGGCTAGACTGCGGACAAGTTTGACTATGTTGAAATCGCGATCGAGAAATACTGCGTCTATGGCGAAACGCATGAAGAACATGTGTATTGAATTGCATGGACGAAGCAGAAGCCCTTCACCGGGCGGGAGGGGCGGACGACCAGTCAAACCCTTGAAGCGTGACCAGAAAGTATCTGCAAGACGACAGCGTAAAACGTCTCCGGCCTCCGATGACAACTCGACCCATTTTCCGCGGTCTTCACCGGTCATTCTTCACAACACCTAAATGGCGTCGCTGCCACCCAACTGAATGATGACCGAAATCGCCGCGGGACCCAGAAGCACGATCATCAAGGCCGGCAGCACGAAGAAAACAAGCACGAAACTCATCTTCAACGGCGCCTTCATTGCGGTCTCCTCGGCGCGCTGTCGCCTTCTGAGACGCATTTGATCGGACTGTACCCTCAGCACGTTGGCCACGCTGACACCGAGCTTGTCAGCCTGCACAAGCGCGGAGATGAACTGCGTCAGGTCGGGAGCATCGACTCTGTCAGCCATGTCCCTCATCGCCTCACGCCTTGGCTTGCCCATCCTGACCTCGTGAAGGACTCTCATGAACTCTTCTGCAAGCGGGCCACGCAGTTTCTCAACAACCTTGCTCAGCGCCATATCGAAGCCAAGGCCCGCCTCCACGGAGACGGTGAGAAGATCCAGGGCATCGGGAAGCTTGCGGACAATTTCACCTTTGCGCCCGGAGATCTTGCCCCTCAGCCATAAATCGGGCATGAAGTACCCGAGAAGCCCGCTGACAGCGAGGATTCCGACCCCCTTCAGCCCACCACCGCCCATGGACATGACGCCCATTACCCCCAGAAGCGCCGGAATGACGATCGCCATAACTATCTGGATTGTGACAAAGGTCGCAGGCTTAAATTTCAAGCCGGCCTGCTGGATTCTCTTGGTCGTGTCCCTGAGCACTTCGTTGGGCGTGATCCTGGTGACCAACCCTCCCAAGCGCTCGATTATTGGGAAGATCACGCGCTCGGAGAATGGCTTTGAGAGTTCAAGCTCATGGAGATCGACCTTCCCCGGGCTTGCCGCCATCTGCCTGAGCCGTTCCTCGAACGACTCCGACTGAGCTCCGCGGTTGGCGAACGCGAAAGCCAGCGACATCGCGAATATCAGTATGACTGCTGCAACCACAAAGAACATAGCGACCTCCCGCTCAGACCTTGATCTCCACGATCTTCTTGATCATGAAACCGCCTATCATCTGCAACACAAACGCCGCGCCGAGCAGCATTTTCCCCATTAGCGTAGTAAAAAGAGGCATCATAAACTCGGGGTTCATCATGTAGATTCCCATGCACATCGCCGGAGGCATCAGCGTCAGGATTATCCCCTGCAGCTTGCCCTGGGCAGTGAGTGTGCTGATCTCACCCTTTATCCTAATTCTCTCTCGGATCGTATGAACGATTTTATCGAGGATTTCAGCGAGGTTACCGCCGATCTGCCTCTGGATTTTGACTACGGTCACCACCAGGTCGAGGTCCTCGGAGGGAACTCGCTCGGCCATGCCGTCCAACGCCTGCTCCATGGGGTAACCCAGGTTGGTCTCACGGAGCATGCGGCGAAACTCGCTTGAAATGGGACGAGGAGCCTCGTCAGCTACAAGCTCCATGCCCTGCAGAAAACTGTAGCCGGATTTCAGTGAGTTGGAAATAAGAATGAGCGCATCGACCAACTGGCTATCTATTTTCCTTATCCTTTGGAATTGGCGGTACTTAACATAGAACCTCGGAAGTACCAATCCCGGCAAGGCAAGCATAAGGAACCCACCGACATTCTTGGTGAGAAGGAATCCAATCAGTCCGGGAACCAGGGTACACAGGAAATACATGCCGACGTACTCGCTGTACCTGAGCTTCAGGTCTGCCTTCTGGAATTCCAGGATCATCTTCTGAACGAATGTCTTCTTCTCGATCAACTGATCGATCCCACCCCAGAAG
>CBDUXL010000179.1:0-7300 GCA_965371155.1 uncultured bacterium
CGAACCCTGGCCGGCATGGGAGTATCAGCAGGGCAAGCTGGCGACACCGGACTTCCCCGGTTCGACTCTCAATCCCTATATGCTCTTCGGCGTGGACAAGCCGAGGCGCTTTTTCGGGTGCACCCAGACTGAAATACGCCCCTACCACGTTCGTTTCCCGTCGAGCGGTCCGTTGCGTTTGGGGTATGCGATTGACGCTAACTGGGCGCCTCCATTGGAAAATCCGCCTGTAGTTCCTGATGATTTCCCGATCACCGCAAACTCGCCCGAGCCATTCAAGGTCGAATTCAACATCCTTGAGAACACCCTCTGGGCGGAAAACGGCGTTGGAGGAGGAGGTCACATTCGATTCGGGCTGAAGGTCTACGACCATCAGGATCCCCGCCTGATCTCGGACGGTGGGACGATCGAGTCATTCAAGTGGGAGATTGACGGGATGACCGGATGGGATACGATCCAGCCGGTAACCTGGACAGAAGGGGCTGACTCCACCGGTGAGTACGTGGAATATGAATTCATGGAAGCTCCGGTCCCTGATGTTTCCGGACCGCACATATGCCTTATGGCTGTCAACGATCAGAAGTCGGGGATCAAAGGACTCAAGGAAAGGTCTTTCCTGCTGACTGAAATTCAAGTTAATGAGGGAGAAACCTGCTGGTCGCCCGGTGAGTTATTGTCGGACAGCCCAAGCGAGAATTATGAATCTCATCTCAATAACGCGCATTGCACTTATGTTGATAATGAGGGCAAGTTCCATCTTTACTATCTCGATCCTCCCTTCCAGATCCATCACCTGGTTTACAACGGTGTTGTCGAGTCCGATGAGATAATCCTCCCGGGCGAAAAGGGTTTCAATATCAACGCTGTTCCCGACAGCGAGGGAGCCGTGCATCTGGTCTACGCAAATGATCCCTCCATCAGAGGTGGTGATATTGTATACCGCAGGATCTCCCCATCGGGAGACATAGATCCCGCGGTGAAACTCAACAGCACCACGCAGAAACAGCAATTTGAGATTTCTCTCACGCTTGCCCCTGATGGTAACATGCTGGTGCTCTGGATGGACACGGCAAACTGCCCGCACCGTCGCCTGGCCGCGGCATACTTCAACGGCTCTAGCTGGATGCCTGAGATGACCTTCGCATCCTGTTACATTCCTGACGGCTGGCTTGACGCTTCAGCGGTGGCTGATTCCTCGAGCGTGTTTCATATCACCTACTGCAGCGACGATCCTATCAACCTGTATTACCTTCAATTTGACCATGGCGTTCTTTCAGGGCCGGATGATCTTATTATTGGGCCGCAGAGATCCGACATCGGCATCATGTCAATCGACGAGAACGACAGAATCTACACGACGTTCGAGGACAGGCGTACCGGAGATCTGCGCGGATGGTTCACCATGCGGGATCCGTTGACAGGCGAATGGACACCCGAAATCGACATGGTCGGCTACAAACATTACAACAATCGCTATCAGAACTCTCCGCTGCCGGACGGACGCCTTGCGGTGATCTGGACCGATCGAAGAGACCTGACCAGAGGGTTATACTGCAAAGTGTTCGATCCGTTCCTCTCGGAAGCTGCGATACAGGCGATCCCTGATGATGAAATCGACGCTCCGTTCGAGCAACAGAAGAACCAGACCCGGCTGTGTGTCGATCCTGAGGGCACCCTGCACCTCGTATGGAGCGACTATCGTCAGGAGAATCACTGGCAGTTGTATTACTCGACATGCACGCCGTAACTCCCTGCACTCGACATTGAAATCCCAATCGACGTTGGGAGACGCTCGCGGGGATTACTGGTTGTTTATGCTGCGCCAGGATTCCCGGAAGTGCATTGCCGGGCTAGAGTCTATGCGCAGGTTATTCGATAACGACGCTGAGTTGCTCGCCGAGATAATGCGCGGCTGTCTTGTTTCCAGGCCAAGCCCTGATCATGATCTATGGATCTTCGAGGCTAGAACATTATGGACAGGCCCTTTGCTCAAGCTGGACGCATTGTTTGAGCAGATACTCGGCGAATTCCCTGGGTCGTACCTGTTTTGCGATTATACATCGCTGAAGGAGCCTTTTGAACCAACATCCGAGAAACACACTTGGCTCCTAACGGAAGGAGTAACCGCGAAACAACTGTACAATATCCTTTACATAGGAGATTGGCTTCTGTATAAGTCCGATCGAGTACTCGCGGACCCAAACTTCATGTTGTTTACGAGTGCTAGTGCGAACGCTGAAACCATGCCTTTGTTTGACAGTATTGTAAGACACAACAACATTTCTCTGTGGGTTGACGCTGATGCAGACTGCGATACCCTGATGATTGGTTCCTTTCCGAGCAACGAGTGAAGGATATGATATTGGATCCCGGGAAGTGCATTCACGAGCTACAGAACAAGACATAACCAGAAAAACCAGGGGACACCTCTTTTCGTCCCCGAAAAGCAGGTGTCCCCGCCAAGTGGCTCCTTGAGGCCTGCGCGTCTATGGGCCGGGCCTGTTCTATTGGTCTTGATTCTAGTTGCCTTCCTCGGAGGCAACGCATTCATGATTGCTCGTCACCATTATCTATATCAGGCCCAAATCGTTGTAGACCATTTCTATGAAAGGGAGAGCTACCGGACGGAGGTCGAGAGTCCAAAGGCGCCAGGGTGGCGATTGTCCGAATACCGTGAAACGCAGACACTTAGATGGCGCACGCGGGAGAGTCCTGGCGGGACGTGGGTTGAATATATTTGGGAGCTTCATTCGATGACATCATCATCTCTCGAAAACCTGAGAGCACGCGGCATACCCACTGACAATTGGTGGCAAGATTGGGCTGCGTCACACGGGTTCGTTAGTAATGAGATTAGTTCAATCCTTCTCCCCACAAATGAAGCGGCACTAGAAGTACACCTCGAACTTAACCTCCCGCTGCCCGAGGGCTTTGATTTGGATGAGTATGTGGTAGGCCGGGAGGAGTCGTAGCCAGGGAATGTATTTCCCGGGGGAAGCATATCAATATTGAATCCCGGGAAGTGCATTCCGGGGTTACGAACTCGGGGCAACATGCTATAATGTGAAATAGCCTTAAGGAGGTTTTCAGTCGATGATTCGCACTCCGGCGTTTATCCTGCTTATCTCTATTCTTTTCTTTGCTCTTCCTGCCTGCAGCGGCGGAGGTTCTCCAATCGCACCGCCTATGCCGGGAACGGATGTAGCTGACTCCACCGGGCTCCGCGACGCGTCGGTCAGCCATCCCGGTCGTGTCCTCTGGGGAATATACAGCATCACTCTCGACCCCGTCAGTGAAACCGCAGAGATCGTGCCGCTCCGCACGGCACAGTTCGGCGTGAACGTCACCCGGTTCATGCAACCACCGGACGCGCCGACGCACATGATAAGCCTTGCATTCGATTCCGGCGCGAGCGATTTCCAGAATGGTTTGTTCGTTCTGGATGTGACTCTGGAGCATCCGTTCCCGGGTCTTCCTTCGTTCAGGGGATTCGATGTCCGCGGAATTCTCTTCGTGAACGCCGACTCATCGCTTCCAGGCGATCCGAGCCTGGAAATCGCAGGCGAAGGAGGAACGCAGCTTCTCAACGCTGATGGATTCACGCGATGGTGGAATCCGACCGAATTCACCAAGCAATCCATTTTCGGCTTCTGGCCAGGCGGTCTCGCGCCTGATGTCTATCCCACCGCGATTTTGAATCCATATAAGTATTTCTGCGATGATCTGGGAGCAGAAAGTGCACTGGCTGATGTCACCCTGGAGGATCGCGGGACGTTCAGCGTTGAGGACGGCGTCAATACCAGGCGATACGAAATCCAGTTTGAGATGGATGCCGGAAGCCCGGTTGTCCAATACAACTATGCAATCGACGCAAGCTGGGTGCCGCTTGGGCCGGGCGCGGTGTCGTGGGATGTCGATGATTTCCCCCTTTCCGCCAACTGCAACGAGGCATGGTGGGTGGAGATCGATACGAGCAAAAGCGCGATGTACTACAGTCCGAGCATCTCCGGCGGCGAGCTGGTTACCGATATCACCGTACATGATTGGCAGGCGACCGCTCCAGGCGGGAGCGTCGTCGATGAAGTAAGCGGGATCAACCTTCATTCCACGCTTCTCTCAGCCGATTCAATCGAGATGTTCTTATCCGGAGCGACATTGGTCTCCGAGGAGCCGGGATCGGCCACCTGGGTGCTTACGACTACTTCGACTGACCTCGAAATCACCGGGCTTGGGGACTATGACATCTGGGCCGAAGTATTCTCGGCTGATCCCGATACTTACATCCCCCAGACCCCGGGCGGGGACTCATTTCCTGTAGCGGATGGGCCCCTGGCGGCGTACGCGAAAGGAACTGCAACAGTCAGTGACCTTGTCCCGCAGAATGCGCCCACCGTTATCGAGGTTATCCCCAATTGGGGTTATCTGGAAACAACGCCTGAGGGAGTTCAGGTTATCGGCACGAACTTTATCACGCAAGGATTGATTGTCGATTTTGAAACGGATACCTACATGCTTCCCGTGTCCAATGTAAACCTCATCTCGGACACTGAGATCCAGGTGGATCTCGATCTGCACGGCGCCGAACTGGGTTTCTATGATGTAACTGTCACCGTGGACAACCTTGCCGGTCCGGGTACGCTCGAGGGAACACTCGAGGACGGTTACCGGGTTGGTGAATCGTGGCCTCAGCTCGGAAAGAACCGGCTCCGCAATTGCCTCAGCAACGCAACCGGCCCGCAGTCTGATACCGATCTCATATATTCGGAGCCTTGCGAAACAGCGAATGCACCTGAGACTCTGGTGATTGGGCCCGATCCTGATGATCCGGCCGAGCGCCTGGTGTACTTCGGCTATTTTTCCAGCTCGCCACAAGCCTTCACCGTTTATCGCGCAATCGATGGAAGCGCGAAATGGACAGTCAACGCTCCTGCTCCGTACAACTACTACCGTCTCATGGCTGTTGCCCCGCCGGGAGTTCCCGGGCCTGACGACGAGATCGGCACGGTTTATGTCTGGGCATATCCACCAGATCACGCTGCTCCGGAGCAGGTGGTCGCGCTCAGCGCGCATGATGGCAGCGTCCTGTGGACCTGGACTGCTCCGCAAAACGGAAGCTGGCTGCATCTCGAAAGGTTCGGCCTGGTCCTCGAGAATGGGGATTTCCTCCTTTGCCATGCAACTTACAGTCCGTACTATTACTACATGACCTGCCTTGATCGCACGGACGGCACGGAAAAATGGCAGATCGAAACCCCCGGCCATCAGACCCCGGATCCGGTTCTCAGCCCTGATGGAAACACGCTTTACATCGATTGCAGCGGCGCGACTCCCGGACCGCGCCTCCGGGCCTACAACCTCTACAGCAACTCCGCGGTTTTCAAGTGGGATTTCTTCCCTGGATGGTTCCCGGAGCAGCAGTCCGGTCCAATCGTCACTACCGATGGAACCATCATTTGCGCCGCAAAGGTTCAGGCGACTCCCGGCGTTATCACGAGCAGAGTCTTCGCAATAACGGATAACGGGACCTCAGCCTCGCTGAAATGGGAGACTGTCGATTTCTCCGCCGACCACGTGCCGTGGAGTCAGCTTGCCGAGGGTCCGGACGGAAGCATTTACGCTGCGATCGGTTATCCCACGGCAGCGTGGGGACCCAACACCCTTTACCGGCTCGACCCGGACACCGGCGATATTCTGAACCAGAGCGATCCGATGGACGGACTCGAATGCAGAAGCGGTCTGGCGATCGGTCACGATGGGCTCATCTATGCCGGAGTTGATGGTCACATCTATTGCTTCAACCAGGATTGCTCGCTCAATTGGAGCGTCAACACCGGAAGATGCACGGATGCCGCACTTGACGTGGATGGTTCGTTGTTCGTTGCGGATGTGACGAATGGCCTTCTGTACAGGTTTATGACGGAGTAGGGACCTCGGAAAGACCGAGCGCAGGATGCGCACGGCACAAGTTGGAAGCTTGAGTCTGCTATAATCCCCCCGGACACCCAAGAGTGCATCTCCAGTTGGAGAGGAAGATGGAACCCTCCGTCGAAAAACAGCTTGAACTGATCCGTCGAAACACCGTGGAGCTAATCCCTGAGGACGCGCTCCGAAAGAAGATCGAGCGCGCGATCGAGACGAACACCCCGCTCCGTGTGAAAATCGGCCTTGACCCCAGCCGTCCCGACCTCCACCTCGGCCACACGGTCGTCCTTCAGAAACTTCGTGACTTCCAGGACCTCGGACACAAGGCAGTACTGATCGTCGGAGACTTCACCGGCTACATCGGAGACCCATCCGGGAGGGATTCCGAGCGTCCGGCGTTGGACTGGGAGACGATCCAGGCAAACGCGAAGACCTATTTCAACCAGGCATCGAAGATAATCGATTACGACAAGGCGGAGGTCCGATACAACTCCGAGTGGCTTCTAAGCATGAATTTCAAGGATGTCCTTGGGCTTGCGCGGAGCTTCACGGTCCATCGCATGCTTGAAAGGGATGATTTCGAGCACAGGTATCGCGAGGGAATCCCCATCAGCATCATGGAGTTCCTCTACCCCCTCGCGCAGGCGTACGACTCGGTTGCAGTAGAGGCGGATATCGAACTCGGGGGGACCGATCAACGTTTCAATCTGATGGTGGGTCGGGTGATACAGGAGCGCTACGGACAGGAGGCGCAGTGCCTTGTACTGATGCCGCTTCTTGAGGGCACCGATGGGGTAAGGAAGATGTCCAAGAGTCTCGATAATTGTGTCGGAATCACCGACGAGCCGCACGACATTTACGGAAAGGTTATGCGAATCTCCGATGAACTCATCGGCAAATGGCGCGAACTTGTTACGCTGTGGCCGCATTCCGAACGGGAGAAACTGGAAGCGGACCTGAAGGACGGCAGCGAGCATCCAATGGAAGCGAAAAAGGCCCTGGCGTTTGACATCGTCAAACGGTTCTACACCGAGCAGGACGCGGAATCCGCTCCGGCGCATTTCGTGAGGGTTTTCAGCGAGAGGGAGCTTCCCCCGGAGGATATGATTGATGAGTGGCCTGTCCCCGGTGACATGATTGATTCCGATGCCGGTGGGGCCAGAGTGGTTGATCTGATGCTCGGGGCAGGACTGACCAAATCCAAGGGTGAGGCCCGGAAGCTGATTCGGGGAGGCGGAGTCTACTGGACACCCGAAGGCGGCAAGGAAAACAGGGTGAGCGAAGAATTGATGGTGCTGAAGTCGCCGATCAACGGCTTCTTGCGAGCAGGTAAGAGGCGCGTGGTGCGGATTACTGAGATGCCGTAATTCAATGAAAG
>CBDUXL010000180.1:0-7207 GCA_965371155.1 uncultured bacterium
GATTACGACGCCGGGCCACCGGTCGGATCTGTCCGCAATTGTCTGCCTGGGTAACCGGACGTTCATAGCGTACCCTGAGTGTGCCGAAACCGAGTCCCCGGCATCGTCGGAAACGGTTTTGTATATTCGTGAAATTCTGTCGGACGGTCGGATTGGCGCACCCATTGTTATTGCCGACGCGGGGACCAATCTCCACCCCAGAATGGTTGCAGATTCTGTTCGTGGAATGCTCTGGGTTATCTGGATGCAGCCCATCCGCGATGATCCGAGTGTCATCGCTGGAAAATCATATATCAAGCTCTGTGGAATCGGTGTGGAAGAATAAGGGCAGAGTCTCAATCCGAAGCTTCTCCATATTTTATGTAGAATTATGGTATCCTAGATAGCATCCGAAGGCACATTTGTTTGCAGGAGGCTCCTGTCATGTTGCGTGCAAATCTGCTTGTATGCCTGCTGGCTTCATCGCTTGCATTGAGTTGCGCGGGAGCGGGTGACAATCCTCTAGCTCCTGAGGTCGATACGGAAACTCCTCGGGACACGATAGCTCAGCCCGATCATGCTTCCATCACTCTATGGGGGCTCTGGCATGTCTCAATCGACCGGGAGACGGGCGAGGCGACCATAATCCCGCTCAGGGAAGCGCAGTTCATGGCTAATGTCACGATGTTCCTTCAGCCGCCGGCCGGAAGTTTATCGTTCTTCAAGGTAGAGAATGTTGAGATCGATTTTATCACCACACCCGGCTATATCGGAGTGGAATGTGATGTGGGACTTACGCACCCGTTCCCCGGTCTGGACCAATACACTGGATTCGATGTTCGCGGGGTATTCATGCACAACGGTGAGTTGACCAGCGCCGAGGACAGTGACTTGACATACGCTGGGGAAGCGTCCGCCCGACTGATGAATGCTGACGGGTACACTCGCTGGATGAATGCAACCGAATTCACCACCCCGGGGATTCTCGGTTATACGCCCGGGGCTGCAGGGGATCAGA
This sequence comes from uncultured bacterium, assembly GCA_965371155.1. GTDB lineage: Bacteria > JAJVIF01 > JAJVIF01 > JAPKYR01 > JAPKYR01 > CBDUXL01. The sequence continues at coordinate 998 of CBDUXL010000180.1, forward strand.
GCTTCACGCCGGACGCGACCCTGAACCCATACAAGTACTACTGCGATGGGCTTGGCCAGGACCAGTCGCCGGCGGATTTCTTTGCCGATCCCGACAGTCTGTCCGACCGAGGTTGTTATCGTCCCGGGAGCACCAATTTCCGGCATTACGAGATGCTGTGGCCGGATGGTTCCATAGAGTTCCAGTACGCTGTCATAGCAAGCTATGAAAATCCTGACCCGAATCCGCCGGGGAGCATTCCAGAGGATTTCCCGATCAGCGCTAACTGCCCGGAGGCGTTTCTGATTACTGTTTCTGATGAGGGATCGACGGCGTACTACGAGAGTCCGTCATCAAAGGGTGGAGATCTGCATCTTGCTGTGGAGATTTACGACTGGGGCGTATTGGAACACGGAGTTGGACTGGCAGGGGAGGTCGGGTCGATCACGCTGGAAAGCCCTGGCTCTTTGATCCCCAGCCCTGTGGCTTTTGATCCGTTGACAGCGCCATCCGATCCGGGCTCAACAGTTTCGAGCGTGTATCACCTGGACATTCTCAATGTCGAGCCATCGGGCCTAACCGGTCAAACAGTTCTCTGCCGGGTTACATCGGCGATACATGACACGTATGATTTCGGATTCGGCTCCGATTACCCGGAGGACGCGGTCCTGGCAGCGTATTTGGTGTTCGATGCGCCGATTCTGCCTGAGGGCGGAGACCTTCCGGTAGCAGTTGCAGAGACCTGCGATTGCCTCTGGATCGCCCCGGGAGAGTCGATCACATTTGATGGGACAGACTCGACGACGCCCAACCCGCCGATTGCATCGTATGAGTGGGATTTCGACGGCGATGGAACGTTCGGCGATTCGCATGCCGGGCCGCCCGAGACGCCGACAGCCACTTACCCGAACCCCGGCGACTTCTTTGTGGACCTCAAGGTCACCGACTCGGCAGGAAAGACCGACACGCTTGATGTATCCGAGCAGCTCCACGTGCATGTCGGGAGTTGGACACCGCCGACGGCAGTGAGCGAGATCATCCCGACGATCGGTTTCATCGATTTTGCCGGAGATTTCAACGGGTCAGGATCGATGGGGACGATCGGCTTGTATGAGTGGGACTTCGAAGGGGACTGCATCTGGGACTACCAACACCCGACGATCGGCGACACGACTCATGCATATGATCTTCCGGGGGATTACGATGCGATCCTTCGAGTTACGAGTCAAGGCTGCGATTCGGTCAGTACTCTGGTGCGAATGATCGAACCGTACGGAATCCTGGAGAACGGCAACTTCTGGGACGGCACCTTCCCTCCCTGGGTGCATGGCCACTGGAATAAACCCGGCCCGTTGGTCGAAGAGATAATCTCTGACCCGATATTCAAGAACATAGTGCGGTTCTATTCGGGGCCTACATCAGATGGCAATTGTACGTGGATTGATCAGGATCTCGACTTTGATGTCAGTGGACTGGCCTCTCTCTATTTCAATTTCTTCCTCAATGTTGAATTCGACACACTCTATGGTGATGGTTGGCTGGGGGGCGATCCGGACATGCAGGTGCGGATCAGATACGAGGAAGCCGGCGGGGGCGGACCCTGGGAGGTATGGTACGGCTACGACACAACATTTGACGGCACCTGGCAATGGGATCTTGATATGCCGCCACCATGGAACCTTCCGGCCTATGTCGTATACCACGAGCAGGAGATCGTGGCTGTTCAGCAATGGCACGAGAAAAAAACGATCGACTTGATGACTCTCGATCCCCAGCCGGCAAAGATCACCTGGGTGCGGATCTGCTCCCGCGGCTGGTCGTTTGAGAGTTTCACAACACTGCCCTGGTTCTCGACAGAGTAGGCGCCAAATAACTCATTTTTATCCTTCCAACTGTATCCCTGGCTTGACAAACGTTATGCAGTATGCTACATAACGCTTGCGTTTTTTTTCACTTTCTTCCTGAAGGAAGGTTTGCGAAGGATGCAAGCTGTGAAAGCCACGGTAATCTTGACGATAGTTGCGGCCCTGCCGCTGGTTTGGAGTATCCTGAGTTGCACTCCTCCTCCACCCGAATCGGAGCAGTCGCCCGAGCAAACAGGGCAGCCTGCGGAAACGGATCAACCGGAAGGGCAGTCTGAAACCGAGACGGTAGAGACGGTCAACATCAAGCTCGCCACCACCACGAGCACCGACAATTCCGGTCTTCTGAGGCACATCCTGCCTGTGTTCACCGAGCGAGCCAACATCGAAGTCGATGTTATCGCGGTCGGGACAGGGGCCGCGCTCGAGCTTGGTCGAAAAGGGGATGTCGATATCATCCTGGTCCATGCCCCTAATGCCGAGGAGGAATTCATCATGGAAGGTCACGGGGTTGCACGCTACTACGTGGCGCAGAATGAGTTCGTGATTGTCGGCCCGGATGATGATCCCGCCGAATTGGCCTCGGACGCCGGCGCCACAGAGGCGTTTGAGGCAATCATGGACTCCGGAGCGGTGTTCGTGTCGCGGGGGGATGAATCGGGGACTCATAAGCGTGAAAAACAGGTCTGGGAAGCGGCGGGATTGAATCCGGAGGGCGAGTGGTATATCGAGGCCGGACAGGGCATGGGCGCCGTGCTGACTATGTCGAATGAAATGGAAGCTTACGCACTCACCGACTCCGGCACGTTCTACTCGATGGAGGACAACCTCGATCTTGTGATTGTCTACTCGGGCGATCCGATACTCGAAAACATCTACTCGATAATCCCGCTCAATCCTGAGTTCCATCCCGGCCTCAAGCACGCCGAGGCAATGGAGCTTGTGGAGTGGATTACCGGCCCGGAGGCTGTTGAGTTGATCGATGGCTTCGAGGTTAACGGCCATAGATTATTTCGTGTTGAGCAGTAGGGGAGAACGTGGAGTTGGTTATTGGATTTGATGAGACATGAGCCCGTTGTTTCAAGCCATCATCGACGCGTTCGACCTCCTTTTCAGCTTTGATGAGGAGGTCCTCAAGCTTGTCGGGACATCGTTTCGAGTGTCGTTGAGCTCGACTGTGATTGCAGCGACAATTGCCTTCCCCCTGGGGATGTGGTTCGGACTTGCGGAGTTCAGGGGGAGGCGGGTGTTTGACATCATTCTGAACACGCTGCTGTTTCTGCCGACGGTTGTGGTCGGGCATCTTGTGTACATGTTCCTGACCAGGGAAGGACCGCTCGGTGAGTATGGGCTGCTATTCACCTGGACGGCGATTGTCATTGGGCAGGTCATACTGGCCACGCCGATTATTCTGACGATGGTCTCCAACGCGGTCAGGGTGGCCGATCCACGCATTATCTCGACTGCATTGGCGCTCGGGGTTGGCCGGATCCGGGCCTACCTCGCGCTGTTGGGCGAGATACGCGGGTTGGTGCTGCTTGCGGTCGTTGCCGCATTCGGGAGGGTGATATCGGAAGTGGGCGTTTCCATGATGGTTGGCGGCAATATTTTTGGCAAAACGCGCACGATAACCACCGGAATCGCGCTGCTGACAAGCCAGGGGGAATTCGGACGAGCGACCGCACTTGGCATGGTGCTTCTGATAATTGTGTTCGCTATCAACATCGTGGTTTATCAGACAATACACAGGTCCAGGCAATGACTGCGATCGAGCTTCGGGACATAGAGCGGGCATACAACGGTCGGTTGGCCCTTGATATACCGTCCCTTGCCGTTGATCGGGGTGAGCGAGTTGCCCTGGTGGGACCAAACGGCTGCGGCAAGACCACGTTGCTGACAATCGCCGCTCTGCTGATGCGTCCCGATCGCGGGGATGTGGTTGTCGAGGGGGAACGTGTCAACTGGCGTTTTCCGGAAGTGCATCGCTCAAGTATCGCGTTCATGGCACAGGAGCCGTATTTTTTCAGAGGATCGCTGATGAGCAACATGGATTTCTCGCTTGTTGGCTCGGATCTTTCCCGAAGCGCCCGCACGGAGCGGGCCGGGAGGTACCTCTCGATGCTGGGGATCAGTCAATTCGCGAACAGGTCTCCCGGTACTTTCTCCACGGGGGAGAGAAAACGCGCGGCGATCGCCCGGGCGCTTTGCAGGGAGACATCGATCTTGCTATTGGACGAGCCGTTCACTCACATAGACAGCGGGAGCGCATCAGTGTTGGAGGAGGTCATAAGCAATTTGCCCGACGACCGGACCGTGATGTTCTCGACACACGAACTCTCGTACGCCTACAGAATTGCCGATACTGTGGTTACCCTGCAAGGCGGCAAACTTGCGCCCTGGACGCCGGAAAACTTGTTTCAGATGACTGCGTTTGAGGTTGAGGACGGCGCCGAACTAAGGACGGCCGGAGGCTTGGCTGTTTATTTTCCTGGAGATTTGGATGGCGGACGGCGCTATACGGTGTCGTTGAATCCGCGGGAGGTTCTGGTGTCGATGGAGCCGATCGAGACATCAGCCCGGAACAGCTTTCGGGGCTCCATCAGACGTATCGAAACCGCCGGGCCGCGTGCTGTGCTTGTGACGATCGAATGCCCGCCCGATTTCCCGATCCGCGCAACGCTGACCGAACGAGCAGTGCGAGACTTCGGCCTTAGCGTCGGTGATGAAGTGTGGGTGCATTTCAAATCAACCGCGGTCCATATTCATGATAGTTCATCCGCCGAAGCCTTAGGCGAAGGCGGGTAGGGGCGCACGGCGTGCGCCCGCAATGGTGCGAAATGATATCTCGTGTAGGGGCGCACGGCGTGCGCCCGCAATGGTAACGAAATGATTTCTATTGATGAAGCAGTCAACATCGTCCTGTCAGCCGTGCAGCCGCTTCCGTCGGTGATGGTCCCGCTGGAAGAAGCCGGTGGGTATGTCCTGGTGGAGGCAGTGCAAGCGGACATGGATGTTCCGTCGTTCGACAAGTCGATGATGGACGGCTATACGCTGGCCGCGTCATCGTCGGGCGAGGGGAAGGAAATCCCTGTTGTGGCGACTCTCGCGGCCGGTGATATTCGCTCCGATCCCATCCCGCCCGACCACGCCGTCAAGATCATGACCGGCGCGCCTGTACCTCCGGCATGCGATGCGGTAATACCAGTGGAATTCACAACGGAGATCGGTAACGGGCGTGTGCGACTTGAGAAAAAGGTCAAACGAGGCGAGAACATCTCTTTCCGTGGAGAAGAGATAAAAAGCGGTCAGGAGATACTCATCTGCGGCACACTCATCGATGCGCCCGTTGCCGCGGTACTGGCGGAAGCGGGCCGGTCGCGGGTGAAGGTGCATCGTAGACCCCGTGTGGGCATCCTGGTAACCGGAACCGAGCTGGTCGATCCAGGCTTGACCCCGGGACCGGGGAAGATCAGGGAGTCCAACTCCTACGGAATTGTGGCGCAATGCAGAAGCTGGGGAGCTATTCCAGTCAGGCTGGGGCAGGCAGGCGACGATCCCACCGAGCTCAAGGCTGCCATAGAGGCGGGTCTCGAATACGATATTCTCGCCATAACCGGGGGGGTATCGATGGGGGATTACGACCTTGTGCCCGATATCCTGCGCGAGTTGGGCGTTGAAATCCTGTTCCACAAGGTAGCCCAGAAGCCTGCCAAGCCGATGTTGTTCGGAAAACGCGGCTCCTCGATCGTTTTCGGGCTTCCCGGTAATCCGGTCTCCTGTTTCCTGGGGTTCGAATTGTATGCGGGACCGGCTATCCGACGCCTTGCAGGCGAGGGGGATTTCGAAACCAGGTGGTTCGAAGGAGTCGCGGCCGGGGATTTCAAGGTGAAGAGCGACCGCGCTCATATCAAAGCAGCGCGGGTCGAGTACGACGGGGGCAAATGGATCGCTCATCCGGTTGAATGGCACGGCTCGGCGGACATCTACAGTGTAGTAAGCAGCAACGCGTTCGCCCGGTTCGAGCAAGGTCGCTACACGGTTCCGGCGGGCGAGCTTGTTACATTTTTCTTCCATCGGGGGAAATCAAATGGAGCTTAGAGACGGCATGGGGAGGGGGATTACGTATCTCAGGCTGTCGGTGACGGATCGCTGCAACCAGCGCTGTGTCTACTGTATGCCCGAGGACGGGGTAGAGCTTTTTCCTCATGACAGGCTGCTCAGGCTTGAGGAGCTTGTGGAACTAACCGACCGTTTCGCACGCCTGTTCTGGATAAACAAGGTGCGGCTGACCGGCGGCGAGCCGTTGATCAGGAGGAATATCGAGGGCCTGGTGGAGATGCTGGCCCGTATTCCGGCGATTGACGACCTC
>CBDUXL010000181.1:0-7153 GCA_965371155.1 uncultured bacterium
GGATTGCTTTCTTGTCGTGGAGCCATGGATCGACGCCATCGTTCCCGGTGAGGGCGTTCAGGGTGACACGTTATCCGTGCAGGTTCTGGGTGGGGGATTTCAGTCGGGCGCTGAGTTGCAGTTTGAGGATGATGGATTCCCCGCTGATAGCTTCTTTGATGTTTTCGTGGATGTGATGTCACCAGGCTTGATGGAAGGCGATGTATTTATCCACTGGGACTGTCCGCCGGGCTACTACGACGTTCGGGTGACGAATCCAGATGCCACAACCGCCGTTCTGGAGGATGCTTTCCTGGTGCATGAGCTCATCGTGGAGCCGTGGATCGATGCTATTGTCCCCGATGAAGGCATTCAGTGCGAGATGTTGTCCGTGCAGGTTCTGGGCGGAAGATTTCTATCAGGCGCTGAGTTGCGATTTGAGGATGATGGATTCCCCGCTGACAGCTTCTTTGATGTTTACGTGGATGTGACGTCCTCCAGCCTGATGGAAGGCGACGTGGTTATTCACGAGGACTGTCCTCCGGGCTACTACGATCTTCGGGTGACGAATCTGGATACCACAACGACCGTTTTGGAGGATGGTTTCCTGGTGCTCGAGTTCGCACTTCCGCCCCCGGAGGTGACCGGTATTTTCCCGTTGGAGGTGTGCATCGGGGACGTGGACATTCCTATCACGATATACGGCGCGAACTTCCAGAATGGGGCAACTGTCAGTTTCGAGTACCTTGATTACAGGGTCTATGACGCCCCCACAACCTTTATTGATAGCACGACCCTGGAGTGCCTCATTTCGGTCAGCGAGGATGCTCCCGAGGGTATGTACACCGTCAGGGTTGATAACCCTGACGGGCAGTACGCCTACGGACCGCAGTTGGCTGTTCTCCAATGCATCGAGCCGGTGGGGAACCTCGAGTGGGAGGAGTCCTACCTTGATGCCTTCATCTCCGTGGATGAAGGCGAAGTCATGATCGAGACCGAGGTGATCGCTCACCTTCTGAACACGGGCGAAGCGGCCTACGAGGATGTTGTCGTGGCTGTCACCGATCTCCTCGAGGCCGATGGAAGGGCTCTCACTCCCGAGCACGTGCAGACATATCCATCATTCATCTCCCCGATGGATCCCGGCCAGAGAGAAACAATATCGATTACGCTAAATATCCCGGTGGGCGGCGACCTGATGCCCTTCGGAGGGAGCGGGGTTTTTCTGGGGAGCATTATCGCGCAAGACACTGTCACAGGTGACATGGCTTCCATTCCGGTAAGCATCACGATTATCGCTCCCGGGCTGGAATTCGTTGAGATCGACCCTCGATGCCTGCAAGTGGACCTGTTGGCGCCCGGCAGCTCAGCGGACTTCGTTATTAATAGGTTTTACCAGGATGATGGAATCGGGCTGAGCGGGGTCGATATAGTGGATCCGTTCCCCATTTTCGAGTGGACAAGTTACGCATCCGACTGCCCCGGGTACATGGAGTACTGGCAACCGGTCTACGCCCTGACGCTTGTCAAGCACTATCCCGGCCAGACACCGGAGGATGCTATCTCGAATGTTCCGGTATGGGAGGTCGATGGCCTGGATGATTCGTTCATTCAATACTCGCTCGCCGCAGAACATCTTGAGGGGCTTTACCTGTGGCAAATAAGAGCTATTCCAGAACCGATCCCGGGAACGGGAGTCGAGGTTGGGCCCCTTACGGAAGTATATAGCGAAATCTGGGCGTTCGTGGTTGAGTCTCTGGAAGTGATTCCGCCTCCCGTGCCCGCCGAGGGAGACCTGCTCTGGGTGCCTCCGAGCTACCAACTCGAAGGCTGCGGAATGGTCCCCGCGACCCTGGTGATCTCGGAAGGAATGATCAACGAGATCACGCCGGAGACCTCATTCCAGTTGACTTTGCGAGATGTCGACACCGGCGATGAGCTCATCCTGGATCTGGATTTCGCGGACGTTCAGTTCAGCTCGTTCAATCCCAGACCTGATTTCGGCCCCGCTGCCATTACATTCGGATTCAACCTGACCGTAACAGGTGAGGTGGGCTCGGGTATGGGCCCGAGCGGCTATTCGATCCAGATCTGGAACGGCGGAATCCTGCTCGGGGAGATGGAACTGGCTGAGAACAGTGAGGGCGATTTCGAGGTAGATGCGTTTGTCGAGCATTATGCCGCGTTCCTCCAGTACCTGGATTACGAGCTTGCCCATGACCTGGAATGTTACCTGACCTGGGTGTACTGGTGGGAACTCCAGCAAATGCTTGCCGATGATTGCGAGGAGGAATGGGAAGCATTCCTGGAAGCCGCCGATAACATGGACCAGGCTCAGGCGGCCTTCGATGAGGCTCTTGATGAGTTCCTGGGCGCATTGGAAGTCTTCGTGGATGCGCTGATTGACGAACAGGAGGCGCAACAGAATCTTGAAAACGCGCGACAGGCGTGCCGCGACTTTTTCGCCAACAGCGTATTCTCCAATGATGTGAGTTTCTCGGACCCCGGCGAGGGAGGGTGGAATTATGTCGAGGGTTTCGGTGGCGAGGTGGGCGTGTGGTTCCGTGGCGAGGGCGGCGCCGGAGTGCTGAATACTTTCCTTGAGATGTTCGGCGATGAGTATCGAGAGCTTTGGGATAACCTTCGCGAAGCTGAGGAAGCAGCCGAGAACACCGGGCAAGCGGCTGATGAGGCCGAGAATGCTGTTGATGAGGCGAGCGAGGCGTATGGTGAAGCCTCCGACAATCTTGACACGGCGCAGGATGCTTACGATGCCGCACTGGATGCTCTACCGGAGTGCCTCGAGGAAATGGGCGATATCCAGGCGATGATCGATCTCCTGGAGTTCCTTTATGATGACTGTTTCGAGGAAACCCCTGGCGGAACCAGCAGTGGTCTGGGCAGCGGACCCGACTCGGAGGGCGGAGATGGTCCTCCTGTCGGTGGAAGCGCAGGTGAGGGTGAAGAAGGGGATCTTGGCGGATTTCCGCGTTACTGGCCGCCGATTTATGGCTGGCCCGGGGGTTGGAGCGATTCTGGCGCAGGTGGCGGAACCAGCGAGGAGCAGTGTCCATGCGGCGACCTGGATGACGACATCAGGCTTATCATGGCGGAAATCCGGGCGACGACCGAGGCAAAGCAAAGGCTCCGGGAGCTCATCCGGGAGTTGAGCGAATGGATCCGCGATCAGATGGAGGCGGGGGAGGAAGAAATCGATGTGCAGCAGGTCCTCGACGACGCCCAGGATGCGTTTGACTCGACACGAAGCGAACTTAGCACCTTCATGACGACCCATGTGTTCTCGAATGAGGTGTCCGGCGACCCATCCACCGGCCCCAACTATGTCAGCTACAGGGGACTGGATATCTACTTCAGCAACCACGAGGTATTCAGAAGCATTTTTGAGACCATCCAGCCTTGGATCGATGAGATCGCGGATCGGCATGAGGCAAACGAGGACGCTCTGAACGCGGCCCGGGCGAGTCTCGCGGCTGCGCGGGCCGCCGTACTTGCCGCGCAGGCCAATGTATCACACGCTCGAGCCCGGGTGACCAACGCAGAAATTGAGGCGGCAGCGACCGAGGCTGCGGCGACTTTCGCGCGGACCAGGTTCGATGACCGTTTCAGAGACGTCAACAATTGCCGGTTAAGAAACGGTTGTCCTCTCCTTGATTTTCCCGAGGGGCTGTTCGAAGAGGAAGGGGCAGGTGCTGTCGCGGATGTCGGACCAGTGGCGCCCGGTGCGATACCGGGACTGGGACAGCCGACCGGCCGGCCCGCAGGCCCGGGAGTCGGGGGAGTTGAATCACCTTGCGGTGATTGCGGTGTTGAATTTCGGGTACTGCAGGACGCCGAGGATTCGCTTGAGGGCGCGCATGCGGCTCTGCAAACAGCCTGGGACAACAACAGTGAAGCCACGCAGAATATGGCGGAAGCTGTGGCACAACTGGCGGCTGCGGAGGAAACGGTCCGACTGCTTAGCGAGGCGCTTCGCGGAATTGACTCCCAGGTTCCCGATGCTGAAGAGCAGCGCATTGTCTTGCAGGAACAGTTGAAGTGGGCGGAAATGCTGCGCGACATTGCGGAAGTCGTGCACAATACGGCCGTAGCGGATTTGAATGCAGGGGAAGAAGCGATGAGTCGGGCCATGGCTGTGGTCGAGCTGGCTCAAGAAGCTCTGGAGCAGACCGATCGCGCCTACAGTGGGTGCATGCAGAGGCTCAGAGATTGCGAGGGCAACTTGGGACTGCCTTCGAGTGAGGCTCCCGGCGGCGGGGATTTCGGCGGCTATGATGTTCCGGCGATTCCCGAGGGTTGGGGCTGGACTGCAGGGGAGGGTTTTGAGCCCTGGGGATCCGGCAGAGGCACCATTCCGGCTCCGGGTGATCTGGGCGGCGAAATAACCGATGGCGAACCCACACTCGAAGAAGGCGAGAGCGTGGTTGGCCCGTGCCCGTGCAAGGACTGCTGCGACGAGTTGACGGCGCTCAATCAGGCCGAGGTGGAGAAGGGCCTGTACAGCGCGGCCTGGGATATTGCGAAGGCCGAGCTGGATGCAGCCCGCGAGGCCTATGTTGATGGGCAGGTCGCTCATTCAAGGGCTGCCAGAAAGGTTGAGGAAGCTCAGAGTACCGTGGATAAACTTCAGAATGAGCTCAACAACTTCATGGCGAATAACGTCAACACCAAGGGAGTAGGCGGTACGTCGTCCTCAGGCATTCACCACATCACGTACAACGGGGTGACCATATATTTCAACAGTTACAGCGAGCTCAAAGCCGTGCTCGATCAAATCAAGGCGGCAATTGACAAGCTCACCGAACAGCTCAACAAGGCCAAGGCTGAACTTGCCGCCGCGCAGGCTGCGCTGCAACAGGCCGTTGACGCCCTGCCAGGACTGCGCGAAGCCTACCTGACAGCAATCAGCACTGAGAGGGAGGCCTTCCGCGCCTACATTGACGCGATCAAGGCTTACTACAAGGCTCTCAAGGCCTACCAGGATTGTCTGGCCGCTCGTAAGAAATGCATCGAGGATCATCCTGAAGAATGCAGGGGTGAGTCGGTTGAGCCTGAGAGTGCCGGAGTCGGGTCCTCGGGCGGGGCGGAAGGCAAGCAACTCACCGAATTAGTGAGTGCAGCAATCATTGACATACCCGGCGAAGATACCCTTAGGGTGCTTGAGAATATGATTTCCGAGCAAGAGGAGGCCCTGGGCTCCGCATTGGCAGAGGTGGCTGATGCGGCTAACCGGGTGGTGTGTGCCAGGGTGGCGATAGAGGAAGCCGAGCGGGCTTTCGAGGCGGACAAAGAAGAGATGCGGCGAATCACCCGGGAGCTTGGGGAGTGGAACGAACGTGTTGAAGAGCTTATTTCGGGCATGCCTGATGGTATGGCCCTTATGAGCTATGGTCCCACGAATTCGGTAGTCATACCGGATGAAGAGGGCCTGAGTCCCGATGAACGGGCATGGCTGGAGACTCATTTCGAATTTGGCCCGGGTATCGAGACATGGGAGTTATTGAGCGGGCCACCGGACGATACCCACGAATACTGCATAGATCGTCTTGCGGAGGCTTTGTTTGAATATCAAAACGCTGCCGGTGAACGCGCCGGCGCCGAGGCCAGGGTTGAGTTTATCGAGGAGGAACTCCAGTCCTTGACGGAGGAGATCGAGGGCCGGATGTCCGAGTTGGAGGACAGCCTGGCTGAGGCCGAGGGAGTCTTAGAGGAGATTTTGACCCTGCAAGCAGGTTAGCGGTCCGGAGCGAGGACCGAGTGTCACCTTGCGCCGGACTGGCTTAAGCCGAAGGATTACCGATATATATTAGAGAGACCTGTCGGGTACTTGGCCCGAATGCGTCTCGTTCCGGTTTTCGGTCGGAATGCATCAGCAAACTTGAATGGGTTATGGATGGGTTGCACTATGCTCAGTCGGCTCTATCAGGGCCGATTGGATGAGGGAACTATGTCCATTTTCACTACATTCATGCGAAAGGCTATCCTTATTGCCCTGGCGATCGCGCTTTTATTGCCCGTAGGTTTCGTTCGTGCACAGATACCGAGCCCAGGCGGGGCAGGGGATATTGCCACGATTCTTCATCCTCAACCAGGCAGCCGGGTAGCGCCGCTCGATACCCTGGTGCTCATACAGATCGATGAGCGCTATGCGGGCGAGGATTTCTATTACCTGATACTCTTCGATGACGAGGCTGTCACTGCCCGATGGGACCCGGATGCGCTGACTTTCAGCTACTATCCCAACAAGATGCTTTCGTCAGGTTCGCACAGCATCCAGGTGTTCATGACAGAGGTGAATGTTGTCACGAGCCGGCTTGTCGCGGAGGGAAGGTTTACGGTATACGGGGCCGCCCAGCCTCGCGGACCGGTGGTGACAGACACGATTTTCGATCTCGGCAGGCGAAGACCTCGGCCCCCACGCCCTGTTCCTGATGCAGGTGCTCCGTCTGAAGATTTCTTCCGCCTCAGCGGACGAACCAGTGTGAATGCTGCGTTTGTCACACTCGAGGGGCTTGGCGCAAGCCTTAGGCGGGAACCTGAGAATACGACGCTGTTTGATATGAGAGGTCGCGGTACTGTGAGGGATACGTCTTTTGATTTCCGCGCATTTGTGACCACCGACGAAAGCAAGTACCAGCAGCCTCGGAATCGATACCTGGCCCAGGTAGAAACCGATGACCACGGCTTCGCTATCGGCGACACCTACCCTAGATTGGAGGCTCTGATTATCGATCGGCTGAGACTTCGCGGTTTCCTGGGTTGGGGAACACTCGGGGCAGTCACTTTGCATGTCGCCGGTGGAGAAGCAAGGCGTGGGACTGAATCGAAATACGGTGAGGACGGGCAATTGCTGCGTCGAGGTCAGGGCGAACGCCATCTCTGGTGCACCCGGCTCGGACTATGGGAAGATGAGCCGTTCTCGATCGGGTTCACGTACCTCTCGGGAATCGAAGAGCCCTCTGACACCGGCGTCTCAGGCGATCCTGGAGAAAACACGGTCCGGGGTGCCGATTTCCTGTACCGATTCGACGATGGGGCAGGCTCACTAAGAGGCTCATGGGCTGAGGCGCACTACGACTATGATGATCCGGATAAAGAAGATGTCGACTACGTGCAGGCGCAGGAGCTTCAACTCTCCTACGATCTCAAGGGGCAC
>CBDUXL010000182.1:0-7056 GCA_965371155.1 uncultured bacterium
CCGGACAGAAACATGCCACCTGTAATGCATGTGCGTCCAGCGAAGACGGGCGCGTGCCCCGCGCCCCTACAGTTTTTCAACAGTCCCATCCCGCTCGCACGAGGAGAATGTTATCCCGTAGGGGCAACCCTCGTGGCTGCCCTGGTTCCAGGATTTTTCAACAGCCCCGAAGGTGCTCCCAGTTGCCGCAGTGTTCTTACCCATTCCCGCCCTCGCCCAATGCAATCGACACAGCTTCCTCTGGAGTTTCCGCGATTCTCAAAAATCCCGACACTCCAATCGGAGCGCTAACCCGCCAGTCGCCAAGTACCACCACAGGTTTTCCCATCTTGATCGCAATCGCCAGCTCACTGAGTGTACCCCAACTTCCGCCGACGCCGATAACTCCATCGCCCGAAGCCGCCACGAGATTGTTTCTCGCATGTCCAAGGCCTGTGGGGACGACAACATCAACCCAGTCGTTCGCGGCGTCTTTCTCGTAGACCGGTAAAATTCCGATTGTGAGACCATCCTCGGCCTTGGCGCCCTTGCATGCCGCTTCCATGCTGCCTCCCATCCCACCGCAGACGAGAATCGCCCCTCGACGAGCGATCTCGCGCCCGACCTCATAGGCAAGTGTCAACTCGTCGGCAGGTGGAGTCGCGCCACAGCATACAGAGACCATCTTGCGCTTGCGTATGTTCCCAAGCTGAAAACCGTCTGAGTTCATGCTGGGATTCTGCCTTCCCAGTCCCCGTGTGTCAACCGTTGAAGCTGTGGATTTCGCCGCGGTACATGGTCCAGACAATCCTCGCCTCAAGGTCTCTTCCCGCGAATGGGCAATTGCGACCTTTGGATCGAAAATCCTCGGGATCCACAATCCACGTTCCCTCAAGGTCCACAAGAACAAGATCGGCACGCGAACCCTCGAACAGCCCCACAGGTTCCAGACCGTAGATCTCCCTGGGTCGATGGCACATAGCCTCAATCAGCCTGGTAAGCGAAATCTTCTTGCCGAGCACAAGCTCCGTCCAGCAAACGGAGAATGAATTCTCCAGACCGATCGCACCGAACGGCGCATCCTCAAGGCTCTGGGATTTCTCGTCACGGGTATGCGGAGCGTGGTCGGTCGCGATGCAGTCGATAGTCCCGTCCCGGAGAGCGTCGATCAAGGCTTCACGATCCTCATCATCTCCCAGCGGGGGATTCATCTTGGCGTTCGGTCCGATTTCAGGAACGTCGTCAACAGTCAGAGTCAGGTGATGCGGAGTAACCTCGGCGGTGACATTCACTCCACGGCCTTTTGCCTCTCTGATCAGCGCCACCGACTGCCTGGTCGACACATGACACACATGAAGCCATCCGCCGGTTTCTTCCGCCAGACGAATGTCCCGCTTCACCATCTCGTATTCCCTTCGAGGGTCCCATCCTGAAACACCAAGTTTCAGCGCAGTCGCACCTGATCGCACCGCCCCGCGATCTCCGATCGTCAAATCCTCAGCGTGGCTGGTGATCGGAACACCGTGCTCCTGTGAGAAACCCAGAGCAGCTCGCATTAGTTCATCATCGGAGACCGGCATCCCGTCATCTGTAAACCCGACTGCTCCGGCGGCCAACAGAGCGGGAAGATCTGCAAGCTCCCTCGATTTGCTCCCAAGAGTCGCGGCGGACAGGACTCTCAACTCGATCGGCTCATCACGAGTAAGCTCCTTAACCAGCCCAGGAGAATCTACGACAGGTGCAGTGTTCGGCATCTGGGTGACCGACGTGAACCCTCCAGCGAGCGCGGCGCGGCATCCAGATTCGATATCTTCCTTGTGCGTTTGACCTGGGGTGCGGAAATGAACGTGAGGATCGCAAAACGCGGGGAACAGGTACTTGCCGTCGGCGACCAGTGAAGGTGCGTCCACATCGATTCCGGACTGGATTGCGGCTAACCGCCCGTCCTCGATTAGAACATCGGCGACCTGTCGATCGACCCCGTGGCCCGGATCAAAAAGCCACGCGTCGCGTACAATTTTTAGCTCGCCCGGGGAACTCATATCGGGCATTTCAGTCCGTCCCGATTTTTCATACCTTAAGAAGTCGGTTCTACAATACGGGCAGATACCTGTCTATCTCGTACTGACTCACATGAGTCCTGTACCTGTCCCACTCGATTCTCTTGTTATCGATGAGTTTATTGAAAATATGATCTCCCAGAGCTTCCCTGGCCAGGGGATTCTCTTCCGCGCACACGATAGCTTCATAGAGACTTCCCGGAAGCTCGATTATCTCTCGTTTCACCCTTTCAGCGTAACTCATCTTGTAGATGTCCTCTTCGATTGGATCAGGCAGCGGATACTCGCTGTCCACTCCCTGGAGTCCGGCGGCAAGCATCACTGCAAAAGCAAGATACGGATTGCACGCCGGGTCGGGAGACCTGTACTCAAGCCTGGTGGCCTTTTCTTTCCCGGGCTTGTACATGGGAACCCTGATCAGGGTGGACCTGTTCCGCCTCGCCCATGAAACGTAGACCGGCGCCTCGAAGTCCGGAACCAATCTCTTGTAGGAGTTCACCCATTGATTGGTGATAAGAGTAATTCCCCGGGCGTTCTGCAGCAAGCCCGCGATGAACCGCTTTGCCGTGTCCGTGAGAAGCTGCTCGTCATTCGGATCGTAGAAAGCGTTTTTGTCCCCCTTGAAGAGCGACTGGTGGACATGCATTCCGCTGCCGTTCACACCGAAAATCGGTTTGGGCATGAACGTGGCGGTGAAGCCGCGCCGACGCGCAACCTCCTTGACCACCACCCTGTGGGTCATGACCTTGTCGGCCATTCGCAGGGCCTCGTCATAGCGCAGGTCTATTTCATGCTGGCTGGGCGCCACCTCGTGGTGATCGTACTCCGCCTGGATTCCCATCAACTCCAGAGCCTGGATGGTATCCTTCCTGAGAGAGCCTCCCCTGTCGACATTCAGTGAGTCGAAATACCCCGCGTCGTCCAGGGTCTCAGTAGAATCATTCCCCTTGAAATAAAAGTACTCCAGCTCGGGACCCATGTAGGCGATGTAACCTCTCCCTGAGAGCACCTTCAGGAACCTCTTCAGGACAAAGCGAGGGTCCCCTTCGTACGGAGTTCCGTCAGGACTAAAGATATCGCAGAACATGCGGGCTTCACGTTGACTCTGGGGTTCCGTGGGAAGGATCTGGAAGGTGGTTGGATCAGGCTTGGCGACCAGGTCGCTTTCCTCGATACGGGCGAATCCCTCGATCGATGATCCGTCGAAGCCCATCCCTTCCGTAAGACCTTCCTCCAGTTCAGAAGGCGTGACGGTGAAACTCTTGAGAACGCCAAGCACGTCGGTGAACCAGAATTGAACGAACTCGATGTTGTCGGACTTCACAGCCTCAAGCACGTCGTCAGGTGTCCGGCAAGGCGCTTTGTATTCCATTCATGACCTCCAGCGCGGTCGCACTCCACCGCGGATGCAACTGCCCGCGCATTGTAACCTAACCCCGGCGGTTATTCATACCTTCGGACGATATTGTACGAGTTCCAGGCTATCCACCATCGACCATCGATCTTCACCAGGCTGAAATGCACGATGGAATTATGACGGTCATTACCCGCAAGGTGCGTCGTATGCGCCCTGACAAACGCCTGGGGACCGTCCAGGGTGATGACGATCATATCGATTGAGTAATCGAGCCTTCGTATACTCTGCCAGTAGCGACCCACTTCGAGAAAAGTATCCCCGTAATCCCTCGATTCCAGAAACCCTCCGTACTCGAAACCGTACTCATGGTAGCTTTCGAGGCAAAGAGCCATGCGGCGATCGATATCGCGCGTATTAAACGCCGCCTCGTACTCCCGCATAATAGCGCGGATAGCGTCCCTGTCACGCATCTCAATGCTTCCTCCCGGGTGAGTTTCCTGAGCGAACTGTCCGAACACCGGCTGCATGAGCAGCGCGCCGAGAAGCAGCACTATCACC
This sequence comes from uncultured bacterium, assembly GCA_965371155.1. Lineage (GTDB taxonomy): Bacteria > JAJVIF01 > JAJVIF01 > JAPKYR01 > JAPKYR01 > CBDUXL01. The sequence goes on from CBDUXL010000182.1 coordinate 3,955, forward strand.
ATCGGCAAAGGGATCCTGATTGACATTTTGTCGCCTCCGAACTCAAGGTTCTTTTCTTACTTTAACACGCTCTAACATGGAAGGGAATATAGAAACCGATCTCTGGACGGGCGCGTGCCCCACTCGGACGGGCGCGTGCCCCGCGCCCCTACACAGGATTCAAAACAACCATGCAAAAACCGAAGAGGGCAACCGCTCGGACGGGCGCGTGCCCCGCTCGGACGGGCGCGTGCCCCGCGCCCCTACAGACAATGAATAGCGGAACCCGTAGGGGCGACCCTCGTGGTTGCCATGGTTCTCGTGGTTGCCATGGTTCCATGGTTTTTCAAATCCCCTCTTCATGTCCGGCCGTTTGTATCGCAGACTTTGTCATCCGAGGGAGCAAAGACTCGACGGACGCCCGTGTACAGCAGATAGCAGGCGAAAAGGTACCTGAGGTAGTTTCCCGACGTTAAATCGGCGCCAAACGCGCCAACAATCACACCCAGCAGCGCGCCCGGAATTATCCATTTCACCATCTGCCACTCGATTTCCTTTTTCCTTTGATACGCACGCACGCCTCGGAGACTGGTGGGAAGGATTGCCGTGAAACTCGAGCCCTGTGCCGTGACCTGCTCGAGTCCGGCGAGCAGAACCCCGGTCGGCACGAAAACCACTCCCCCGCCAACCCCGAAAAGGCCTGCAACAAATCCGGCCAAGATCCCCAGCAAGCCGGCTTCCACAAACTCCCACAGCAGAAGTGTGTGCTCTTCAGGCCGATCTCCAAACTCAACAAAGAGCATTGTCAGCGCGACCAGAATCAGGAAGGCGCCGAAAATTCGCGCAAGAAGCCGATTCGGGCAGACCTGCACGACATTGGAGCCGATCCAGCTTCCCAGAACTCCCCCTATCGCGAGTGGTACAGCAAACCCGAAGTCAATGTTTCCGAGGCGGAAATACGAGAAAATGGCCAGAGGTGAGATAGCCGCTATCACCACCAGGCTGCTTCCCTGCGCTCGCCTCTGACTGATGCCCCACATCGTGAGAATGGGAACCATCACCACCCCGCCACCGACACCGATCAGTGCGCCGGCGCCTCCGGCGGCGAGCCCCAGCAGCAGCGACTGCCATGCCGGTCGCACGTGCCGGCTCTCAGGCTCGGACGATCTGTTCGCCGGTTTCTCCTCAATCTCGGGCAGTATTTTTTCGCCTTGCTCCACAGCGTGCTGACTTTTTTCACCGGAGTGATATAATCGCCCTAATAGCAATCTGTCGACCATATGCTATAATGGTGTATGAATCAAGAGATTTCAAAAGAGACAGGAGAACTCCGACATGATTCAGATGCGCCGATATGCTTTCGTAATTCTTAGCCTGGCCATGATCGCCATTCTGCTCAGCTCCTCATGCGCACAACTGAGGCAGATCAAATCTTCCATTACTGGAACTGTATACATGGACGGGAGGCCCATACAAGGAACTGTACAGCTATTGGATGAGAATGGCGCCGTTCTCGGCTCATCTCGAACCAACATGAACGGACACTATCAGATCAGGGATGTTCAGCCGGGTACATACATACTCCAGTTCCTGAACATGCAGGGTATGCCGTATGGGAACGAGGTCACTGTTTTGGTCCGGATGGGTCGGCCAGAAGTAGTCGATCTGGAACTCACTCAAGCCGATCGGGTGCCCCTCAACTAGTTGGCCAGACAAAAACCCCTCGAGTTCATCGACCCGGCGCTGCGAGCCCGGGTTTTTCCCTACATCTATTCATCGCCTGGATCCAAAGTCTCGCCCAGAGCAGCAAGCGCCTCGGTTGCGCTGAATCGAACACCCGCAAGAACCCTTCGTGTATCAGCTTCCCTGGTTACCACATCCTCCGGCGGACCGGACAGCGTCAGGATATAGATGTCCCTGTCATGAAGCGCATAGTAAATCCTGACGATGCGATCTTCGTTCACGGGGTAAGTGTCGAACTCGCGCTCATGGACAAGTAGCTGAAACCGGCTCATCCTCTCAGTCATTGCAGGATCGCGCCGGACCAGCGAGGTTATTGTGTAGTACAAGCGTCCACCAATAACGACCTCGCCTGCGTCCAACATCCACTTGAAGCAGCCTGGAAGCCAATTGGGGGAGTTCATAACCTCACTTGCGAAACTCGCCAAATCTGCCTGCTCAGCTCCAGAAGCGATATGGGCACCGACAAACCTGCCGCAATTCAGCTCGACCTCGCCCGCTCTCAAAATGAGAAACTCCCTCTCAGACGGGTTGGGTTCCTCAGGCCCGGCTACCTCGAACGGCCCCGGATCGAGCACATAAAAAGAAAAAGCATCCCGAAAAATCGGGTCGGGTCCATTGTTCGATTCGTCTCCCCCTCCGCAGCCCTGGACAAACACAAGAACCAGAGCGGAAAGAAGAAGCTCAATAACGAAAGCAGGCAAGAAAGGACGTTTGTTTTTCATGCAGAACCCGTACATGTGACGGCGTATGATACCACAGCGATTGTCCCGATCAAGGATTGATTCATCTCGCACCGGCGCAAAGCTGTTATACTTTCTATTTGACAAAGCCGGTCATGAATAGGGTTCAAAAAGACCTTCTCACTCGGTTCCGAGAGGCTGTCAATCGGCTGGATGCAATCAATGACGGCGACGCCGTTCTCTGCGCACTATCCGGCGGGCCTGACTCGATGGCCTTGTTCGACCTCCTCGAGAGACTCTCACGCGATGCAGGATTCCTGCTCGTCGCTGCGCACTTGAATCATCGCTTACGCGGAGAAGAAGCCGATCGCGATGAGGAATTCGTTCAGCAATTCTGCACGAAACGAGGGATCGAACTGCACGTGGGTCACGTCGATACTCCCGAACTCGCAAGAGAGCAGAATATCAGCATCGAGATGGCGGCGAGAGACGCGCGATTTAAGTTCCTCCTCTCCGCCGCCGGGCGGACGGGGTGCAAATCAGTGGCCCTCGGACACACCGCGGATGATCGAGTCGAAAACCTGTTAATGAGGCTTTTCCGAGGCGCAGGAGGTCGAGGGCTGGGTTCTCTTCAGCCCGTTAGGGAGCGCGACGGACTTCTACTCATTCGACCGCTTCTGGACTTCTTCCGAATGGAGAT
>CBDUXL010000183.1:0-6934 GCA_965371155.1 uncultured bacterium
GGAATATGGCAATCTCGGGACCGACCAGTTTGCTGCTTGGCCTGAACCGAACCATCTCTTCAAGATGATTGTCAATCAACCTGTAGTACTCGCGGAATGCCGCGACCAGATCGCGGTACTCTCGCTCCGCTCCCTCGCGCATGTACCTGCTTCTGACCTGACTCGAAGTTATCACCCACTCCGGGCGCGCTTCCACCATTGCGAAAAGAGGATCCTTGTTCCGACCTCCGCGTGAGAAAAGCGGGGTAATCTCGGTGATCTCGTACCATGGCTCCGGCACAAGCGGCGCCAGGTCGGCGGGATTCAGATCCGGTCCGCCCTGCTCGACAAGCACCTTGCTCTCCCCTGGGATGTTTTGGATCACCCACCCGTAGGCGGCCTCGCGAGTGTCGGGCAAAGTCAGGTTGTATCCCTCTCGTGAGAATACCCCGATGCCCTTCGAGATTATTACAAGGAACACGATGGCAACGACAGCGACGTGCAAGCTTCTGCCTCTCCCGAGCCGACCCGACCAACGCAGCAACCCATCGATCCACCAGCCGATACCGAGAGCTCCCAGCGGCACGAGTGGAACAAGGTACCGATCGGAGAACACGTTCAACGGAGCAAGGCCGATTATGGGAAGCGCGAACGCAAGTATCAAAGGCCATGTGCGTCGCGGGTCAGTGAATAGAAACATGACCGCACCGGTGGCGCCGGAAACCAGCCATATCCAGCCGGAATCTTTGACCATCGCTCCGAGGGACGCCATCCAGATTCCGCCGACCGCCTCCATGCCTATGTGCCCGGTTTTGACGTGCCACCCGATTGTCCTGATATCATTGATGAACCTGGGCCAGTCCAGGAGTGCGAACGGGGTGGTTACAAGGAAAGCCACCAGGATTGTGAGAATGCTCCAAAGCGCCGGGAGCATCCTGGCTCCAGCCGTTTTCGGGGACGAGGCGAAAAGGACGGTCGCGAGCAGAGGAACCGCGAGCACGCCGACCGGGTATTTCGTTCCGGCTCCCAGCCCGACCATCGCCGCCGCAATAATGCAAAGGCGAATTGGTCGCAATTCACTCGATGCGTTTTCTCTTTGTTTCCTGAATGATTGATGGAGTCGGTCGATGTAGAAGAGCGCAGCGAGGAAGAAGAACTCGCTTGGGATGTCGGGAGTAATGAGCCTGCTGTGTCGAATCATTAACGGGTGCAGGGCGACGGTCGCCGCCGCCGCGAGTGCACCCGGCTCGCGAAGGAACCTCCTAGCAATCAGGAATGTAAGCCACACGCACGCGGCGCCGAAAAGAACGGTGGTAAATCGCCCCAGGTAATAAAAACCGCTCGGATAGTGGAGAGCGTAGCTGATGAATTCCGGATCGCCGGTCTCCCAGTAACCGGCAACTCTGCCCACCAGGTACCATATCTCGTATTCCATTCCGAGCAGATAGATTTGCAGGCTCGGCCAGTGAAATGCCCTTGGGTTCCAGTCGTTTGTGACGACACCGTACTGTGCTCTTGTGACTACAACGGGTTCATCCGGGTGGAAGCTTTGCGGCAGGCCGAAATCAAGGCCCCACACACGCAGAACTATCGAGAGAAGGACGATCAGGATCAGCGCGCCTCGGGTTGAGATGCTGAATGCTGAAATCCTGGAGGTTGAAGTCGAGCCGTTTGATGACATCGCCTGCTTCAAGTCCATCAGAATAACCGAAGGCATCGGATTGCGCCAGGGTCGGCGCCGGTGAGGTGGAGCGTGGCAAAGAAGGGGACGCCCCGTAGGGCGTCCATCTCGTGCTACCGAAATCGATCGATTTACTTTTGTTGATGGATCGTGAAATGCCCTTCTAGAGGGCTTGCTTGAGCTCCGCGCCGGGAGTGAAGTGCGGGACCTTGCGGGCAGCGATCGTGATCTGCTCGCCTGTCCTGGGGTTTACGCCCCTGCGCTTTTTCCTCTTGCGCACGGAGAAGGTGCCGAAGCCGATCAGCCTGACAGCGTTGCCCTTCCTGAGCTGCTTCTTCACGGTGCCCGTGAAAGCCTCAAGAGCACGCTTGGCGTCGGCCTTCGTGAGACCAGCCTCTTTGGAGATGGCCTCGATAAGCTCCTGCTTATTCATTCTCAGCCTCCTTCTTAGGTGATATAGAACAAAATAGGAGCCGAATTCAGTTTTCCGGATTTCCCCGTCCACCACTGTCTCCCGGCGGAAGTGCCGATTGACGGGTGGGAGGACACTCCAGAATTACTGCAGCCAAGTATACCCCGATTAACGCCCATGTCAAGCGAAAACCCTTATTTCATGCGGGTTTCGGGGCATCAGGTTGAAAATCGCATAGTACTTCCAGTCTTGTTGTTTTATATCGCTGCCCCTGAACCACCAAGAACGCCTTGGTCATGGGGCTGAGAAACGGTCGCTTATTTGCAGGCCTTTATTCATGCGGGCTACAAGAGGCGGAAGTATCCGTATGCAACAAGATAATGTGATATTTAGGCATCCCAGTTGTGGTCCCGTTTTGTTAATCAGCGTGTTGACTGCTGAGGGTCATATTTTTTCCTGGAATTCCCAGTTTGAAGCCATGCAGCCGATCGTGGATGCAAACGTAGGACGAATCCGGAGCCCGGTTTCCGGCAGCGCCTATAGAACCTTTTACTGCATAACAAGCTTCGGCCGGTTCTGATCCGACACAAGCAGCTCCGGAAATGCCGAATAAGACACTATATGACCTGAGTGGACGAAGGCTGAATATGAGAAGGCGTCCCGGGGACCGGGACGCCTGGATCTTCACCTTCGACAGTATCTCGACGCGTCCTGCGTGAATAGCAGTGGAATATCAGTGGGCCTCGCGGTCGTTCCGGTGGAGCGTGTAGCAGTGCGCCCTGTTGACAAAGTACGCAATGAAAATCACACTACATATAACGACCAGGAAGACTTCCTGTGGAGTGAAGTAATGCAACATGCTCATAGCACCTCCAGTCGTGTTTCGCTCGGGATCGATTTCCCGCGGACTGAACGGCGCAGGGGGCTGAGGAGGAAAGCCACCCGAAGTCCATAACGAGCGATAACATACTATAGCGAGTTATACCACATATTTTGCCCCGCCGCAACCCCGGATTGATTGCGTCTCCCTGCATGACATTTAATCCGTTTCGGATTCCTTGCCCGGAAACCGTCTATTTGTGGGGGGTTCGGGAGGTCAGCCGAAATCCTCACATAATCGGTTTTCTCACGCCGATACGAGGCAGGCCTGAGCATGCCGGCCGACTATGGGGATCGGCGTCCGGTTGGTTTGGATTGCTTCTTCAGCATCGATGCTCAAATGTCCGTGTCGCCGAAGGTTCCGTACACAGTATCCGGGCCGGCGCCATCTACAAACCCTGACCACACCATCCAGTATTGGTCATCGGCCATGATGGAGAGCGACGTGCTCATTCCCAGGAAGTGCTCGACCAGTGCTCCAGGATCCCATGATAGACCAGTGGCGCCTACAAACGAGTCTTCGAGTTTGTAGGTGCATCGAACATATGGAGTCAAATCGCGAATGCCCCCCGGCAACCGATTGAGCTTGACACCCGCATAAGCCGTGTGATAAGTTACTCTTTCAAGCCTTTGGATATTATCCAATGGCTTCGGAAAGTTACAAAAACGTATGGAGCGTCGGTTAATGGCTGACCTCTGGAGGTTCGCATGTCCAGACGTTTTTTGCCGATTACATCCTTTTCAATTCTGTTAGTCCTGGCAGCCTTTATCGCGGGACTCGGGTGTCACGGCGACTCAACAGATTTTGCCAGTCCCCTGTACCATCCCCCGGGCCATGATCCCTACGCGACGGACGGCGTATACATAACGGGTATTGTGGTCCAGCCTGCCGGGGTGAACCTGGTAGTTGGCGCGGCGCAGCAATTCAGGGCCCTGGCGACCTACAATGACGGCACCACCCTGTATGTCACAAACGATATGGAGTGGTTCACCGAAAATCCTGCCGTGGGCTCGTTCGAGATGTACGGCGGGAAGTTCCATGTCCTGAGGCCCGGGATCGCGCTGATCCGATGCAGGACAATGCAGGCCGGCGTCCAGATAGTTAGTACAGTCGGCTTCATCAACGCGTACGATATCAACCAGGACCTTCCCCCATCGGTTCCCCAGAATCCCCGTCTGGCGGCTACGCCTGAGGGAGTGCTTGTGTCATGGGATCCGAACGTGGGCGACAGCGATGTTATCGGGTACAACATCTACCGAACCCAAACGTACGGCGCGCACTATGCCTCTGATTTCGGTCGTGTGAACATCAGGCCGGTTCTCTATCCATCGCACCTCGACGGAACCGTGGTCAGCGGATGGTATTACTACCGTGTGACGGCCCAGGACTACCTGGGGGTACAGAGCGCACCTAGTGAGGAAGCCTCTGTGTTCATCACGGGCGAGAGCCACTACACCGGCGCATACGACGGCGGCACGACCTTTGCAGATGAGCAGGCTTACAAGGATGCATTCTCCACCGTGTTCTGATAATTCGGTGGAGCTAAATGGAGTCTACGGGACGTATGGGAGATAGGCCTTGGGTTCAAACCCGGGGCGCAAGGCGCGATCCGGCCGATCGCGTCTTTTCCAACTCCGGAACACAATGATATGCCTTCAGTTGTTTGCGAAAACCTGGTCAAACTCTTCGGGCGCAGCAAGTCTGTACGGGCGCTTGACGGTCTAACGCTCAGCGTCGAAGAGGGCGAGATTTTCGGTCTGTTGGGCCCGAACGGCAGCGGAAAGACCACATTCGTCAAGTGCTGCCTGAACATCATTTTTCCAACCTCCGGCACGCTGTCGGTTCTCGGAAGGCGTCCGGGGCATCCGCGCACCATGCTGGAAATCGGGTACCTTCCTGAGAATCCCGCCTTCTACAATCACCTCACCGGTAGGGCGTTCCTGTATTATCACTCGGAGCTTGCGAGAGTTCCCTTTTCTGAACGGAGGAGAAGAATCGACGAGCTTCTCGATCTGGTGCAGCTCGAGGCGCGCGCTGCGAATCGCCGGCTCAGAACTTATTCCAAGGGAATGCTCCAGAGGATCGGTCTCGCGCAGGCGCTGATTGCCCGACCGAAACTCGTGTTTCTCGATGAGCCTCAAGCAGGGCTCGATCCTATCGGGCGCAGGCAGGTCAAGGACATCATGCGCGAGATCGCCCGAAACGGAGCCACTGTGTTTTTCTCCAGCCATGTTCTCAGCGATGTAGAGGATGTTGCCGACCGGGCTGCGATTATCGACCGCGGCCGGGTGCGACGGATCGGTCGGCTGGAGGAAATTACTCATCCGGGGAATCAGATTCTCATCCGTCTAAGGCCCGACTTGGGTGAATCCGACGAGAGCACTCCGGAGGCCCTGGCGCCCGAACTCGTTGCGAACCTGGAGCGTCTGGGCGCGAAAAGAATGGGTTACTCCGGAGGAGTGCTGGCATGCACTGTTGCGGAAGATGACGCCATCCCGGAGATTGTGACAGCACTTTGCTCGGCCGGGTTGAAAGTCTACGAAGTGACGAAGGAGAGAACCACGCTGGAGGAGTCATTCCTGCGAGAGTTCGGTGCAAGTCCGGAAAAGATCGGGGGAACGTCTGCCACAAGCAAGACAGAGTAATGATGGGGACGAACCTTGGTTTATTTCTGGCAGCCTGCCTATTGCTTGTTTCCGTAACCGGTAATGTCCGCGCCGAAACGAATGGCTCATCTCCGCTTCCCGGATTCAGCTTGCTGGAAATCAGGGGTGCGGACCACGAGAACGGCATTACCCTGGACATTCTCAGGTGCGAGTACGCATCCGGCGACCTGATCGTGCGCTGCGAGGTAGTGTTACCGAGTGAAGAGTACGCTCCGCCGCATCCAACCATAGTTCTGTGCCACGGGGGAATCAACGGGGTTACGGACCGCGGACGAATTCGGGCCTTCCGGCTTGCCCGGGAGGGATACCTTGTCGTGATGCCGTCGTATCGCGGCGAGGACGGCAGCGACGGGGAGATAGAGGTCGCTGCAGGTGAAGTCGATGATGTTCTTGCCTGCGTAGATCTTCTGAGAGGCTGCGCAGTAGTGGACACAGACAAACTGGCTGTGATCGGGACCTCCCACGGCGCGCTCATTGCGGCACTGGCGGCGACTCACGATTCCGAGCTGCCCGCTGTGGTGTGCGCGTACGGCGTGATGGACATTGTCGGCTGGTGGTACTACCTTCAGGATTCTGAGCAGTATGAAGAGGACGATCTCTCGCGGCGAATCTATGGCGGGGGACCGCTCGATCATCTCGAGGAGTTCGCGATGCGGTCCGTCATCAGAGTGGCCTGCGAGATTGAGCCGCCGGTCTTCATCCTGCAGGGCGATGCGGACACCCTCGTTCCGCTTGAGCAGGCTCAAGCGCTTGACTCTGCGTTCGCCGCATGCGGAAAAGCCAACTACATCTACACGGTGTACCCGGATGTCGGCCACGGATTCATCCTGTGGCACGATGGTGACCGAGATCGTCATGGGGATGAAAGCCTTCAGACCGCAGAGAGAGCGTGGGACGATATTCTGGAATTCATTGATTCCTGTTGGGAAGGCGATTTCGCAGGGAGTTCGGAGTGAGTCCGAAACTCGGAGAGTTCACGGTAGTCCGACCACTGAGGCCGTTTCTCGGACGAGGGCCTCGAGGTGTGCGCGCGCATCAGGTGATCTAGCGATCTCAGCCTGGTTATATCAGCCTCCCGAAAACTGGGACGGCGCTCCACGAGGCACGCATCCGCTGGACCTTCCGGCTCCCGACGGAGGAGCGCTGGTTGTCGGGCACGGCGGTATCTGGGACATCCCGGAGCACTATGACGTGGTGCTTCGCAGGCTTGCCGCGTCGGGCTGGACCATCGCAGCGCCAAGCTATCGAGGGGAGGGATCGAGTGATGGGGAGATCGAGTTCGCGCTTGGTGAAGTGGATGATACGATCGCGTGCTG
>CBDUXL010000184.1:0-6886 GCA_965371155.1 uncultured bacterium
GACCGCGCTCGGGTATATTGAAACGATGGAGGAAATATTTGTTCCGCTTTATGACACAGGCGAGATTGATTTCGGCGCCCTGAGAGGCAAGACTCTCGCAAGGCACGACTGGGTGGATATTACTGAGACATGTCGCGAAGCCTGGTGGTTGAAAGCGCAGATTCTTTTGGAGTTCGATCGTCTGGATGAGGCGATGACTGCATTGCACAATGGGTTCAACACTCCGCTTGGCGGAGGAGAGATGATCGAAGAATTTCTCGATCTGGGCTTGCTGCAACTTCGCTTTGCACTGCAGATTGCAGAATTGGCATCGGAAATGGAGGACTGGGAGACTGTCTATGTCCGGGCGGGACGGGCGATCGATATTCTGGTTGAGAACGACCTGCTTCGCACTACCGAAGGCAGACGAATTCAGGAACTCTATTACATGGCTCAGGCGCGTTTGGAAGATGAGGAAATTGAGGAGGTCGTTGATGGGGAGCCGGATGAACCGGAAGGCTAATGCCCAGCAACGTCGAAAACGCGGTGAATCACCTCAAGGCGCTTGGTATAGAATCGCTCGCCGGGGCGATATCCACCGGCAGCGGCCAGTCTCTACCACTGGAAGGCATCACCGAACAATTAATATGCGGTTACGATGAGGTGCCCGGACTCGAAGATTCAACAATTTCCGGACACGAGGGTGTTCTCAGAGTTGTTACCGGAGCTGAGGGACTCTGGGCGATCTGGACCGGCAGGCGTCATTTCTACCAGGGATTCGATTATCACGAGATTGGGTCCTATATCGAGATTTCGAAAAAACTGGGAGCGACTAATCTTCTGTGTGTAAACGCCGCGGGAGGTCTCGACCCAGCGCTTTCGGTGGGCGATCTTATCGTCATCGAGAGATATCGAAACTTCATTCCGTTCCGAGAGAAAGCTGTACCATACGATGGGGAGCAGTGGGTCGCTACATCGAGTGAGCTTTTGTCGCGTCTGATGGACGCGGCCTCACGTTGCGGAATCCGCATTCGGAAAGGCTCGTATGTTGGAGTTCCCGGTCCGACCTACGAGACGGCGGCGGAGGTCGAATGGCTGCGGAGGTTGGGCTGCGAAGTGATCGGTATGAGCACGGTGCCGGAGCTGGCAAAAGGAAAGGAGCTCGGCATGGAATCAATCGCGCTCAGCCTTGTGGCAAATGTGCATGGAATGGGCTCTGATGTCACACACAGTGAAGTTGTCCGGAGCAGCGAGGCGGGCGCTGCGGAATTGGAAAGGCTGGTCAGCGCTTTTTTGAAGGGCCGGGCGGGAACCGTGTGATATAATCGCCAACCACTCACGCGGCATTTTCTTACAAAGGGTGATGAGATGGCGGAAGCACAGATTCTCTATGATATCGCGATTATCGGAGGCGGTCCCGGCGGCATGACCGCGGGTCTGTATGCTGCACGCGGCCGGACGAAGTGCCTTCTCCTTGAAAAGGCGGCGCTCGGCGGAACGGTGCTCCTCGCGAGCCAATTTGACAATTTCCCGGGTTATCCCGGTGGGATCCAGACATTTGAGCTCGCTGACAGAATGGAGGAGCATTTAAGGGAATACGAGATCGAAATAAAAACCGAAATGGTGACTGCGCTGAGACATCTGGGGGATGGCCCGTTATTCGAGTTGATTGGCGAAGAAGCCACCTACCATGCCAAGGCCGTAATCCTGGCCACGGGCGGAACACCGCGACGCCTGCCGGCGGAGGGTGCCGACCGGCTATTCGGAAGGGGAGTGTCGACCTGCGCGGTTTGCGACGGGGCTTTCTACAAGGACAAGGATGTGGTCGTGATCGGGGGAGGGGACTCCGCGGTCGAGGAGGCCGTTTACCTTACCAGGTTCGTACGCTCGGTTCGTGTCATACATCGTCGCGATGAGCTCAGGGCCAAACCGGAATACGGACAGATGGCGTTTGAAAATCCAAAGGTCGATTTCATCTGGGATAGCGTAGTTACCGAGGTGAAAGGTGACCAGCGCGTCGAAGGCGTCGTCATTCGAAATGTCAAGACGGACGAGCTTACGGAGCTGGAGATTGATGGGGTGTTCGTTTATGTCGGTAGCACCGGAAATACGGAATTTGTCGAGCTGTCGGTTGACACGGATCAATACGGCTATGTAAGGGCAAGTGCTCATGGTGAAACCAATATACCGGGTTTGTTTGCCGTGGGGGATGTCAGGGATGAACCCTTCAAGCAGGCGATAATCGCATGCGGTCAGGGCTGCCAGGCAGCATTGATGGCCGAGAAGTACATCAACACGATTCCAATGTAGGGGCGCGGGGCACGCGCCCTCCGGCTGTGCGCCAATGTAGGGGCGCGGGGCACGCGCCCTCCGGCTGTGTGTCAATGTAGGGGCGCACGGCAGTGCGCCCGTAGACCTAAGACCCCCACCACAAGTGGTGGGGTTACCTACCCCTTTATGACCGCCAGTGGCTTCAATCGTGCGACCTTCGTGCTGATCCCGCTTCTGTGTGTAACCTCCACTACCTCATCGACATCCTTGTACGCTTCAGGTGCTTCTTCAACAAGCCCTTTCTTGCTGCCCGCGCGAACGATGATCCCGCGCTCGTCCATCCAGCTCCTCAACTTGTTGTAGTCGATCTGTCTCTTCGCCTGACCCCGGCCCATCGCGCGACCCGCGCCATGACAGGTTGATCCGAACGTCGCTTCCATTGCTTTCTCCTGGGCGCGAAGCACCCAGGATGCCGTACCCATGTCGCCGGGAATCAGGACGGGCTGTCCGATATGGCGGTAGTCATCCGGGACATCTCGATGACCGGCAGGAAATGCCCGGGTTGCGCCTTTCCGATGCACAAGCACCCTGGATTTCTTGCCGTCGACCGTGTGGGTCTCCCATTTAGCGATGTTATGAGCTACATCGTAGACGATTTCCAGACCGAGTCGCTCGGCGGATTCGCCCAAAACGCGCTCGAATGCGTTTCTGGTAAGGTATGTGAGTATCGAACGGTTCGCCCATGCGAAATTGGCCGCACAGGCCATCGCGGCGATGTATTGACGGCCTTCCTTGCTTTCAAGCGGCGCGCAGGCGAGTTGGCGGTCGGGAAGATCGATGCCGTATTTCAGGACCGCCTCGCGCATTACTCGCAAAGTGTCATCGCAGGTCTGATGCCCAAGTCCGCGCGATCCGGTGTGGATCATCACACACAGCATTCCTTCGTGCAGGCCATATACAGCGGCGGCTTTTTCGTCAAGAACCTTGTCAACCCGCTGCAGCTCGATAAAATGGTTCCCCCCGCCGAGTGATCCGCATTGACGTCGCCCGCGCTGCACGGCTCGTTTGGTAAGAAGCGACGGGTCGGCCCCTTCGAGTGCGCCCCGTTCCTCGATATGGTCCAGATCGTGAGGCCAGCCCATTCCTTCCTTGACGATCGCCTGCGAGCCAGTCACCAGCAGACGGTCCATCTTCTTTCCCTCGAATACGACATCCCCTTCCTTTCCGACACCGACCGGGATGTCGCGGAACATCTGGTTTATCAGAGGCTCGATTCGATCTTTTTCCTCGTCGGCGTCAAGGTTGGTTCGGAGCAGACGCACGCCGCAGTTGATGTCGTAGCCCACTCCGCCGGGGCTTACGATGCCGTTCCGTTTGGGATCGAAGGCCGCAACGCCCCCGATTACGAAACCGTAGCCCCAATGGATGTCGGGCATTGCGAAGGAAGCACGGATTATCCCCGGAAGTGTAGCGACATTCGCAACCTGCTTGAGTGCATTGTCTCCCAGAGCCTTCTGCATGAGCGACTCAGAAGCGTACACGTAACCCGGCACTCGCATGCCCTGCAGATAACCGCGTTCGAGGCGGTAGAGAGTGTCATCGACGCGTGTCAGATGGGCGGTTTTGCCATTAGTAGACATCACTGATAAATATACTCGATTAGAAGCGAATGGTCGCGAAATTCAAGTGTCAAAAATGATCCTAGCGTAGTATATGCCGCCGGCTTCGGTCACTTCGAGATCGGAGTAGGTTGCGGCTTTGATGTGACCGACGTAGGGCCGATCCCCCGGCATTACCATCCGGCATCGCATCGCAGCTCTCAGCACGTCGTCTGAGATTTCAATCATGCTGAGCTCAAACGGAATCAGCTCTTCGACCTCCATTAAAAAAATGCACTCGTTCAGGAAATCGACAAGGCTGTTCTCGATCGAGTCGGATTTCTGGGTAAGTGTGTAATCGGTTATCTGATTCGGCTCCGGCTCAGCGGAGGATAGCTCGAGTATTCCGATCAAGCCTTCCATAGCCGCCATGAAAAGGCCCGCGTGGTCGGATGCGGAGATTGAGATCGCGAGGTCTGCGGTATGCGGCGAAGGGGCCCAATTGTAGGTCTTGTCGGACATCGGCTCGGACGCTCCTCGATTTGAGGGCCGATGAATTGTATTGACAGGGGAGGGGGATGTCAATCGATGCCGCTGCCGATGATCCTCGAACTCATCATGCGTTCGTTCGGTCCAACATCCTGTACTGAATCGCCTCGGCGACATGCGCTGTGGTGATTTCAACGGTCCCGTCGAGGTCGGCAATCGTCCGCGATATCTTGAACACCCGATTATACGCTCGTGCTGAAAGGCCGAGTGAGTCAACTGCCCGCTTCAAGAGCGCGTGCGCTTCGTCCGGGATTGAGCAGAATTCCCTCACATTCCGCTCGCTCATCTGAGCATTCGCCCAAACACCTTTGCCTGTGAATCTTTTCTCCTGACGCTGCCTGGCCACGTCGATCCGCGCGCGAATTACCTCTGAAGGCTCGCCTTCAGTGGGCACTCTAAGCTTGTCGAACGGAACTCGCGGCACGTTCACGTGCAGGTCGATCCGGTCGAGCAATGGTCCGGAGATCCTCTGACGATACTGATGGATCTTCGCCTGGGAACAAGTGCACTCCTTCAGGCTGTCCCCGTAGTAACCGCAAGGGCAGGGATTCATCGCGCAGACCAGCATGAAGTTTGCGGGGAAAGTCAGCGTTCCCACCGCACGCGAGATGGTGACTTTCCGATCCTCAAGAGGTTGCCGCATGACCTCGAGGACATCGCGCTTGAACTCCGGAAGCTCGTCGAGAAAGAGGACGCCGAGGTGCGCGAGCGAGACCTCGCCGGGCGACGGGTGCGAGCCGCCTCCGACCAGGCCCGCCGCCGAGATCGTGTGATGCGGGCTTCGGAACGGCCGATGTTTGACTAGTCCTTTCCCTTCTCCTACAAGCCCCATAATTGAATGGATCTTGGTAATCTCCAGAGCTTCCTTGAATCCAAGGCGTGGAAGAATGGTCCCGAGCCGCTTGGCTATCATGCTCTTGCCGCTCCCGGGAGGCCCCATCATCAGAAGGTTGTGATGTCCGGCCGCCGCTATCTCGGTTGCTCGCTTGGCAGCTTCCTGCCCGCGCACCTCGCTGAAATCTATCCCGATATCTTCCTCTGCGACCTTTGGTTTCTCTCCATTTTTGAAAGCCGGCATCCGAGTGTAGCCGCCGAGGTGGTCGATAATGTCTCGAAGGTGATTCACAGGGAATACCTGAAGATCGGAAACGAGCGCAGCCTCGTAGCGGTTCGCATGAGGGCACACAAGGCCGGTTCTCTCATCCTCACAGGCGCGAATCGCGGTGGGCAGTACGCCTTGAACGGACCGAACCGAGCCGTCCAGGGCAAGCTCGCCGACCACGTGCAATCCTCCCAGCTCATCAATGTCCACCTGTCCAGTGGCACCGAGAATACCGAGAGCGATCGGAAGGTCATACATCGCGCCTGCCTTCCGAACACCTCCCGGCGCCAGGTTCACCACAATGTGTTTGAATGGGAATGCATAGCCTGAGTTTTTGATCGCGGCTCGAACCCGTTCACGCGATTCCATGACCGCCATGTCGGGGAGACCCACAAGGTCGAATTTGTTTGGCCCGGAGGTGATGTCCACCTCGACCTCAACAGGATGAGCATTGATTCCGAGTAGAGTGGATGAGTGTACGGTTGCCAGCATGGTTTTTTCTCTCGCGGTTTCTTTGGGTTTTTTCTTTGACACTACGGCGGAGCTGTCATACGATTCCGCCAGTGGATGATCGAGGTTTAGAGAAGCGCCTCCGTGATGCGCTCAAGCGTCTCGGTGTGAGGATTCGAGTCGAGCCGATCGAGGACGGTTCCGGCGGGTTTTGCCGGCTCGATGAGGAGCCTCTGGTCGTCATTTCTCCCGATTTGTCGCGCTCCAGGCGCATTGAGTTATTCCTCCACGCTCTGAGACGGCTCGATACGTCCGGTATCTATCTTCCTCCAGCAATCAGGGACCGCCTGGAAGAAGACATGAATGCCTCTCAATAATGAGAACGTTTGGGAAGACGAAAAACTGACATCATTGGGAAAGAATTATTCGGCCAGACCCTCCACCGGACCCTCCTCGTAGGGCAGGCACCATTCGGTCACGTCGGGAAGATCGGAAAATGCCACATCATCGGTGCGCGGAAGGTGCACAGAATAAACCCGCAGCCCGCCGCCCGGTCCGGATCGGTACTCTTCAACCAGAATCCCCGACTCGATGAATTTCAGCAGCGTCTCAGCCATGCGATAGTCGCGGCCCCATGAATGGAACAGCTCCATTCGCTCCCGGGTGAACAAATGGCGATCGATTTCCTTATCAGGAATAATCGGAAGTTCACCGAGAGCGCTCATGTAGAGGAATTCTTCATCCGTCAGGATATCGCCGATCCCGAGCTTATCGGCGCCTGCACGCGTGGTGACAATGTCGAGCCAGACAGCGTCGCGGTCGCCGAGAATCGCCGTGAAAAGAGCAATTCCAAATCCATGCTTGACAGAGAGGAGTGTGGTATCGAGTATGAAGTGGGTTATGCTCAGATCCTTCCAGTTCGCCAGGACACGATCGG
>CBDUXL010000185.1:0-6839 GCA_965371155.1 uncultured bacterium
AAAGCACTTTCCTCTCCAGACTGGCTACCTCCTCTGCTGCCAGCATTCTTGGGGTAACAGCCGGTTTCAATGCTCAGCCTTCAAGCCATTCGGTGACAATTCAATCTGTAGCTCGAGGCGCAAGAGCGGTGACGGGCCTTGGGGATCGTTCGCTCGAACGCGCTGCCGCTCGTATGGCGGTCGGCAACACAGCTGCGATAACCGGCCTCGCAATGACCGCCAACCAGCTCGGCGGCACCAGGGCGCTCGAAGGCACTCTACTTGTGGATACACTTCAGGCGGGAACCGGTTCCGCTGAGGTTACCGCCGGCGATAAAATCAAAATCGATGTCACGCTCAAGGATGCCTCGGCCAACACCGTCTATTTCGAGTTTGCCGGCGACTCCACCGACACTATGGAGCGCCTCAGACAGGTCATTAACTCCGCCTTCCAGGGTGAGGCCCAGGTTAGCATCGACTCCAATGGCGGATTCCTGATAACTGAGACCGATTCCACGGGCGCCAATACATTTTCGCTGGATGGGTTGACCTTTATCGATGCCGACTACTCGGGAAGCACTTTCTCAATTGCTACGGGAAACACAACCGTCGGGAACACCGCCAGCGCGAGGACAATTGTCGGTTCGCGCACTTTTACGACCGGCGCCAGCGCGAATATCGCCACCGGCGTCGAGCTTCTAACCGCTCTCGATCAGTGGAGTGGAGGCGCTCTGACCGGGGATGAAACGATAGAAATAAGCGGCAAACAATATGATGGGGATGATGTCAGTTCTTCATTCGCGGTGGGAGTTGGTACAACACTAAACGATTTAATTACGGAACTCCAGAATCTTTTCAATGACGGTGCAAACCCGCCGTGGGAGACCACGGTCACGCTGGAGAACGGGAAAATTGTCCTTAGGGATCAGTCTACCGGATCAAGCGAAACAGCCATATCGATGTACTTCTACGATCCAGATGGGGGTTTGAACCTGAATACGGGGACATTCATTACTGTTGATGCTGGATCTTCAGACATAACTCAGACGATTCGCACGTCGGCGTTCGAAGTGGTTGCCGAGGGAAGGCATGTGGTGAACGTAACGGAAGGTAAGGGCGGGGTTGTAACCGGTACGGTCAGCTTGAACGCGGACACGATTCTGAGCTCACTTGGTGTTACAGAAGCGAGTTTGTTCACGATAGACCGCGATGACGGCGGGGGGGCGGTTGATCCTGTCACGATATTCTTTATCACCCCCAGGAACACAGTGCAGGACTTGATCGATACCATCAACGGGCTGGTTCCGGGCGTTACCGCTCAACTTGTTGATGACGGCGGCGGCGCATACAACCTTCAAATCTCGGCGTCCGAGGGTGGGGTCGATCTCCGTCTGACCGATGAAGCCACCGGCGTCGGCATTCTGGAGAATGTACTCGACCCGGACACCCTGTCAGTGGATACCGACATAAGCACCCTCAATGATGCGGCTTTGGCCTCGGTTGAATCTGCCACTACGGTTGATACCGACTACACTTTCACGACGGCTTACAAACCCGACAACGGAGGGCCGGTCCAGCGAAGGACTATTGTGGGAACTGATGGAACGTCGGTCACCGATCTGATTGCCAACGTACAAATCAATGGCGCCGGTGATGCTTTTAACGATGGAGTGGCGTTGATATTCACGGCGCAGTCGAGCGAACTCAATGTTGGCCCGGCGACTCAGACAATACTTCTTGGAACGACCGGCATTTCGGATGCAGCGAGGACCACGACGCCGCCCCTGAATATATATACGATTATCGATAACTCCGGTCTGGATGTTGCGCTTGCATCGGGCACTTTCACGATCAATGGCGTGGAAATCACAATAGACAATACCGACACGCACACGCTCGATGAGATAATGGGCCTTGTCAACTCGTCAGGCGCCGGAGTCGTGATGGAGTACGACGCGGTCCATGACCGTTTTCTCATCTACCGACCCGATGCAGGCAACACAGCCCCGATAACCATCGGCGCGGCCGGCGACACGTCCAACTTCGTCCTGGCGCTCGGCTTGCAGGGAATTGTCGGAGCAGTGCAGTTCAATGGTCTGGCGGAAGGGAGTGTCAATGCAACCAGTGCGCTTGCCTACGCGGGCTTGAGCATTCCCCTTGTCAGCGGGACTTTTACCATTAACGGGGTGAAGATCACGGTAAACACGGGGGCGGACAGCCTTGAAGACATAATCGACCGCATCAATGACTCGCC
This sequence comes from uncultured bacterium, assembly GCA_965371155.1. Lineage (GTDB taxonomy): Bacteria > JAJVIF01 > JAJVIF01 > JAPKYR01 > JAPKYR01 > CBDUXL01. The sequence goes on from CBDUXL010000185.1 coordinate 2,234, forward strand.
CGCGGGAGTAATCGCGTCCTACGATAGCATCCAGGACCGACTGGTCCTCACTCAGGATCTGGACGAGCCGCCACTATACAGCCGGATACAGATCGGCTCCGGCACCGATACATCGAACTTCTGGTCCGCGATGCGGTTCACGGACACCTACAGTACATCCCAAAATATCGGCTCGGAGAGGGTGCACGCGAATTTCACACTCGATGGTCAGACCTACACTCGCGACACAAACACGGTTGTGGATGTCCTCAATGAAGTCACCCTGACAATCAAAGGTGTTTCGGATGATCCGATCGCGATCGACATAACCACTGATACCGGCCGGGCGACGGAGGCGATCGCCGATTTCGTGGTTGCATATAATGAGTTGATCGATTTCCTCGCTATACAGGCGCTGAGCGACGAAGAGCGTGAGCAGTTGGCGGAACTTACCGATAGCGAGCGAGCGCGGTTGACTTTCGCGGAGATCGATGAGTACGAGGCCACTCGGGAGGAGCTCCGGATCAAGGACATTCTCTATCGCTCGAATACACTCAGTCGCCTTGACAACAGCCTGAGATTGAACATGTTCAGCCCGGTACTCAGCATGGCAGATGACGCTATCAGCATGCTCTCCGATCTGGGCATCACAACCGGAGGGGTTGGCTTCGGCGTCGATCTCGCCAGGACAGCATACCTTGTGAGTGACACAACGAACCGCGATGTGATTCTGCAGAAGCTTCAGGAAAACTCGACACTGCAGAATGCGCTGGAGGACAATGCCGAAGAGGTTCTGGAGCTCTTCAGCAACGACATGAAGTCGAATGCCGAGGTCACCGGCAATGTCGACATCACGTACGGTATTAGCCTGGCTGCGCCCTTGAGTTTCAGTATCGGAATCGGCACCACCCAGGCGACCGTGACCTTTGATGTCGGCTTCACAACAGCCGGCCAGATAATTTCGGGAATCACAAATGCGCTGGCGCAGGCGGGTCTGGGCGGAACGATCAGGACCTATCAGACCGCCGGCGGGTACCTACAGTTTGTGACCGAGACTGATTCCGGTCGTGCGAGATTGTCCATTCAGGATCTCGCCGCGGGCTCATCACTCGCCAACGTGCTTGGAATCGCGTCACAGAGCGTGAGGGGTGAGGAAGCGTCTCAAAATGCGGGTCTATCGCGACGTCTGGATGCGCTTGCGGATGGTTACGTCGGCACCGGCGGAGTGATATCCGAGAGAATCAAGCTCGGTGGGTTTATCGACAGCGAGCTTCTGAGGATTTCCAAGCGGATAGACGATTATGAATACCGTCTGGGCCTCTATGAACTGAGGCTGAGAAGGCAGTTTGTGCAGATGGAGATTGCGCTTACGCTGTTTCAGCAGACAAGCTCATTCCTTGAATCACAGTTGGGTGCTTCGTCAAGCACCCAAAGCAGCGGGATTCCTCTGACATTCTAAGAATCCAATGCCTTTGGCCTGTAGGGCAGGTACAATGCCTGCCCGGCAAGAAAGGGTGTTGTTGAGGTACAATGAAGGTATCGTCGACAAAGGAAACACTGATGGAATTGAGAATTGATGGAGAGCCTATCTCTATCGATCTTGAGCGGATTAAGACCCTCGAGGACCTCATCACGCACATTGAACGCGAAGTCGTCATAGATCCCCGGGTCGTGACCCGGATCGTTCTCAACGATGAGGAACTGGACGAGGGTCAGCAAGTGGGTCTGGGCGCGTTTTCGGTTGATGATGTGGCCACACTATCTGTGGAAACCGCCGACAAGTTCGAACTCTCTTTCCAGGCGCTCAGTGATGCGCAGGAATACCTTCCCGCTTTATCGGAACTGCTGGAAACATCCGCAAAACTGATCAGGGAGGGGAATATCGCGACCGGCCTCACCCTGGCAAGTGAAGCGTTGGATGTAATCAGCGCGTTTGGGGAGGTGTTGGACGGTATTCGCGGCGCGTTCCAGATCGATTTTGCGCGTGTTGAAATCGATGAGTTCAATTTGCTCGACAAGCTGACGGAGCTTGGCAGGCACGCGAAAAGTATCCTTGCTGCCGCTCAGGAAGAGAATTGGACATTGTTTGCCGACCTCTTGGAGTACGAGCTTGCACCGCTATTGTATGAGTGGATGGCGGTTATCCCTTCGCTGGTAGGGCTGTTGCCCGGCTCGAAGGAGTCCGAGGGAGGGGAAAAGTAGCTTACGGAAGAGGGACGGAAGGCCGGTGGGGAGACCGGCCAATCAGAGGAGGGGTCGACTGGATATGGGTTGGATGGGAAAATCGATCCGGTGGGGAGAGCAAGCGGAGCTTGACACCTCTGGATCGATGCAAGCCGAAAGGAGTCGGCGATGGCCTATCCGATAGCCGCGATCCCGCCGGATGTGGCGGATGAATCATACTTTGAGCGTAACCTGGAGGTTCTCCGGAGACAGAATCCGTCTGTAGCGGATCTTCTTGCTTCTTATCCTCAGGAAGGTGAGGAGCCTGACTTCCCCGATTGGACATTTGAGACTCGTACCGCCAAGAACGGCCAGACGGTGATGGTCGCGATCGGCGACGGAGTCGAGGTGCCGCTTCACTCAACGTACGATCCCGCCCGCGAAGCTGTTGACCAGGTCCGTGGCGCCACGACCGGCGGCAAGAGGAACTACTTCGTGGTGCTGGGTTTCGGGCTGGGTTATGCGGTTGAGGAATTATTGAAGGAGGTTGGTGAGGAAGTGAGGATTCTCGTGGTTGAGCCGCACATTGCGGCGTTTCGGCGGGCTCTTGAGGTTCGCGACCTCGGGAAACTTATCACGGATGCGCGTTTGGTGATATCCCTGGGCACCAGAGTGGATGACTCACTTGGTGCGTTTATCCAAAAGTACAATCTTGCTCATTGCCAGGGGGTCGGGTTCATAGAGCTTTCCGGTCGATCCCGTCTCCCTTCAGCTAAATTCTATACAGAACTCCTCGAAAGGCTCAAAGGTATACTCATAACCTCCGGTGGGAACCTCCAGACACTCATGACAATGGCCTGGCAGTACCAAAAGAACACGATGATGAGCCTGGGCCATGTTGTGGACCATCCTCCGGCAAGGACATTGTTTGGTGTTCTTGAGGGCAAACCGGCCATAATTGTAAGTGCAGGACCCAGTCTCGAGAAAAACATCGATCAATTGGCCGAACTCAGAGACCGTGTAGTGCTGATTGCGGTTGATACGACTCTCCGTCCGCTTCTTGAGAAAGGAATCGAGCCTCATCTGATCTGTACGGGTGACCCTCAGGAGGCCAACTGGCGCCATCTCAGAGGCACCGTAACCGAGGAAGCTTACCTTGTCGCCGAGCCGATGACGCATTACGCGAGCCTCGAGCATTTCAAGGGCAGGCTGTTTATCGCAAGCTACGGCGACAAAGTCATGCAATGGGTTTCCGAGTTTATTCCCGATGTGGGTTACGTGATGTGCTGGGGATCGGTTGCCACGATGGCGTTCGATCTTGCCCGCAAAATGGGATGCGATCCAATAATTTTCGTCGGCCAGGACCTCTCGTTCCCGGGTGGACGGACTTATGCCAAGGGAACGTATTTCGAGGTTGAGGAGAAGATGGACCTTTCGGTCGAGACATTTGAGAAGACAAATAGAACTCTTGTCCTTGAAGATATCTACGGGGAGCCGGTGAAGACGAACCGGCAGATGTTCGCGTACAAGGAGTGGTTCCGGGCGGAGTTCGGCAGGACCGGCGCGAAAGTAATCAATGCAACGGAGGGCGGCATCTTGAAGGATAATTGCGAGATCATGCCGCTAAGTGAGGTCGCGAGCCGGTTCCTGGGTGAGAGGTTCGACGCGATGGAAGTGATCCGGTCGGCGGGATCGGGTTTTGAGGGCTATGAATTGGATCCGCTTCGCAAGGGGCTTTTTGAGATGATCGGAAGTATCCGGCGCAGTATCGATATCTGCGAGCGCGGCTTGAAACGTCTGAAGGAAGTAGTGAATGCTCTTGAAAGCATGGACAAGCTTCCCCCGGTCTGGTGCGCCAAGGTGATCAAGGAACTGGATGATCTCAGGTTCAAGCTGAAGAGTGAGGACTCTATGGCCAATTTCCTGGAGATCGCAAACCAGACCGGTGTCCTCAATTTCACCCGCGCATACAAGGAACTTAATAATAGCCGGTTCAATCGTGTGGTGTTCAGCAAGGCGATGGATCTCTACACCGACTTGTTCATGTCCACCGGTCGCACCGGAAGAGGGGTTCTGCCATTTTTCCTGAAGGGCTTCAGGATTCTGGCTGATAGAGACGACGCAGGGACAATCGACACGGAGGATATATGCCTGACGAAAACATGACAGTGAGGGAGCAGTATCTCGGACAGATGGTTGAGTCCGCGAGCAAGGAAAGCTTGCTGATGATGCTTCTGGACGGCGCAGTCAACTTCATCCGCCGAGCGGGGTTCGCGCTTGAAAAGGAGAGGCTGGATGATGTACATGAATGCCTTATCAAAGCCCAGAACATATTTCTTGAGCTTGTTCTGTCGCTTGATCTGGACGCCGGTGAATTCGCAGGGAATATTGCCCACGTCTACCAGTACATCTACAATCTCTTGATCGAAGCGAATCTCGATAAGGATGCAGAGAAAATCGCCAC
>CBDUXL010000186.1:0-6813 GCA_965371155.1 uncultured bacterium
ACATTATCTCTAACTCCCACCACAACGGTAACCACACCACTTGTGGTGTGGCACTCGTGGTGCGGCACTCGTGGTGTGGCACTCGTGGTGTCAGACTCTTGGTGCGGCGCACCGAAGCCCGGATATCGCCTCATCTGAACATCATAATCAATCGAAGAACCACACTCAGTGCAATCGAAAGAATAATCGCCGTTGTGATTGGAAAGTAGAAACGAAATCCATCCCGCTCGATCCGCAGATCGCCGCGAAGGTGCCCAATCCAGCCGAAAGCCGCCCTGCCCCACCCCATGTAAAAGACGAACCCCACAATCACAACAATAAGGCCCAAAACCATCAATAGTCGACCCAACCACTGCATCTCACGCCTCCCCTTCTACAACTGGACTCGATTCACCGGCGCACGTTTCCACCTTCCTGCTGAAACCATACTTCCGCAAAGCCTTGATTACTTCCTCAATCATCCATTCGGGAGTGCTCGCGCCTGCAGTGACCCCAATCCTGTGCCTTCCCAGAAACCAGCCGGCTTTGAGCTCTTGACCGGACTCAATATGGTAGGTGTCGACCCCCCTGTCGCGGCAGATATCCGTGAGTTTTCGTGTATTGGACGAATGCCGTCCGCCGATGACCACCATCGCGTCGACCTCGCCCGCGATATCCCTCGCTGCCCGTTGCCGCTTCACTGTCGCGTCACAAATAGTGTTCTTGACTACCAGGTTCGGAACCTGCTCGCGTAATTTATGGACAGCCTGCTCGAAGAACTCGGTATTCAGAGTCGTCTGGCAGATCACCCCAAGATTCTCCGGCGTCTTATCAAATTCTGGAAGCTCATCCATACTGCTCGCTATGAGCGCCTCATCGTTCACAGAATCTCTAAGCGCCTTCACCTCGGGATGGTCCTTAAGTCCGAGGATGATTATCGTGTACCCGTCGCGATAAAGCTCGCCGATCAGTCGCTGGGCTTTAATCACGAACATGCACGTGGCGTCGATAACTTTGAGACTGCGGTCCTCCATCATCCTGCGCTCGGTGGGACCGATTCCGTGACTGCGAATCACCACCCTGCTGCCCTCGGGGATACTCTCGATACTCTCCGCCACACGGACACCCAGAGACTCGAGCCGCTTCACAACGTGAGAATTATGAATCAGGGGGCCGTACGTATATAGCCTTCCTTCGTCATCCTTGGAGGCCGCATTCATGACCATGTTCAGAGCGCGCTCGACACCCTCGCAGAATCCCGCTTCGGCCGAGATCAGTATTTCCAGCTCGCCGTCTGAACTCTCGTATGTAGGATTTTCCCGGGACACAGCCATAAGACTATCTCTGGATTGACAACCATTGTTAATTATACGCCCCCATCGAACCTGCTCCAAGTAGTGATGGCGCTTGCATCATGTCACTGTGCTATAATCCCATCCGCTCCGCCGGGCGCATGCCCGAGACTGTAACGTTGCCCATGCGGGCTTGCGAGAGGATTGACCATGACCGACAGAGATCGTCAGCCCAACGATGAAGAGCAGACACCGAAGTTTAAGATAATCGACCGACGTCGGATAGATGCCGACGAAATCGAGGCTTCGGAGGCTCCTCCTGAACCTGAACCCGAGGCAAAGGCGGAAGCCGAGCCTGAAACCCCACCCAAAGTGGAGGATGAAGCCGATGCTCCTCCTGAGGTCGGAGACCAGTCCGCCGGTGAGCAAGCCGGTGAAAGCGAGACTGAGCAGGACCCGCTGGAATTCCGCAACATTGCTCTGTCATTTCTCCAGACACTCAATAGCATTGCCTGGGTGCACATGGGTCTTGTGCCTCATCCGCAGACACAGATAGTGACCAAGAAAATGGAAGAGGCCAGAAAGACAATCGAGCTGCTTGACAAGGTGTTTGAGGAAACCAAGCGAGATTTTTCACCGGAAATCAACTCCCAGATTGAAGGTTTGCTGCAGGACCTCAAAGCCAACTACGTGAACCAGTTGTGAACGCCTGAATCTTACAAAACATGGCTAATCTGCCGCACATAGCCATATTGGGTCGCCCCAACGTTGGGAAAAGCACCTTGTTCAACCGCCTGATCGGTCGACGACAGGCCATTGTTGATTCCACGCCCGGCATAACCCGAGACCGCCTCGAAGGCGAGTACGAATGGGAAGGCCGTCGATATGCGGTCTCAGACCTTGCTGGATGGGACCAGGATCCGGATAACCCGTTCGCCGAGGAAACACTTGCGCAGATCGAGCGTTGCACTCTGGACGCAGATGTTCTCCTTCTGATGGTCGATGGCAAGGACGGCCTTACGACCTGGGACAGAGAGATTGCAGAGCAGCTTCGCAAGGTTTCCGCGCCTGTTTTGGTTGTGGTTAACAAGTGCGACAATATCCCCTCGCTCGACCGGGCAACCGAATTTTATGAACTCGGGCTTGGCGAACCCCTGCCGATTTCGTCGCTCCACAACCTGAATCTGGATGTGCTGCTGGACCGAATAGCTGAACTCACCAGCGACTTTCAGCCCGAGGAAGCCCCCACCGAGCAGGAGAGTTCAATCACGGTCTCTATTATAGGGCGACAGAATGTAGGAAAAAGCACGCTGTTCAATGCGTTGGTCGGGGACAAACGCGCGATTGTGAGCGATATCCCCGGCACCACGCGTGATGCGGTCGACACGGCCGTGGACATCGACGGAACCAGGTTCCTGTTCATCGATACAGCAGGTCTCAAAAAACGAGCAAAGATCGGCGGATCGGTCGATTTCTACGCCACTCGACGCACGGAGGCGGCGCTGGCGCGATCTGAACTGGCATTGCTTTTGATAGATTGCACCGAGGGTGTCACCGACACGGACCTCAAAATCGCAGGCATTATCCAGAAAGCAAAGCGGGCCTGCATCCTGATTGGGTGCAAATGGGATGAATCGGAGGACGCTCCCGGCCACAGAGAGATGTTCGAAAAGCACCTTCGAAAAAAGCTGTATTTCTTCACCCACGCGCCGGTGCAGTTCACATCGGGGCTTTATGGCACGGGAATCGCTGAGCTGTTTCCCGCGATCGTGAAGGTGCACGATGAATTCAACAAGCGGGTTCCCACTGCCGCCTGGAACAGTGCCCTGCAGGATGCGCTCACATTCAGGCCGCCCCCAACATCCAAGGGCAAGTTTTTGAGAATCAACTACATTACCCAGACAAGCACTGCGCCTCCGACCCTAACGCTGTTCGTCAACCAGCCCGAGTTCCTGAAGGATCAGTACAAGAGATACCTTGAACGGAAGTTTCGGCAGCGGTTCGGATTCATCGGCGCGCCGCTTGTCTTCCAGATCCGGCGAAAAAAAAGCGCCAAACAAGTTTCTACAATCTCTTAACCGCTAATCATGGAACAAACCACCACGTTATTGCCCATCACCCGAGCGCTCTTCGCAGTTGCGTTCTCTTACCTCATCGGATCCATCCCCATGGGACTGATCGTCGGATTCGTCACAAAGGGCATCGACGTCCGAGAGTACGGGTCCGGAAATGTCGGCATGACCAATGTGATCCGAACACTCGGTTGGGGTCCAGGACTGGCGACCGGTCTGCTCGATTTCTTCAAGGGATACCTTCCGCTGTTTTTTGTGCTTCGAATGTTCAGTCCGGATGATTTCGGCGGCGTGTCTACTATCTACGAGATTATCGTTATTATGGTTGCGCTTTTCCTCATTACGGGAAACATGTTCCCGGTCTACCTGCTGTTCAAGGGCGGAAAGGGTGTCGCGACCGGACTCGGGGTATTCAGCGCGCTTATGGGCGTGTATATTTTCATCCCACTGGCGGTTTTTGGCCTTTTCCTGTTCCTTTTCCGTTTTGTGTCGCTCGCCAGCATGACCGCGGCGGTTACCGTGCCGTTGACCGTGCTTTTCCTGAAGAGTCGCCTCGACTTCATCAGCTCAAGCGAAACGGTCGGGGGCGGCCACGCGTTTGGCCTGCTTTTCGTTTTCACGTTCCTGGCTGCAATCCTTGTCATATGGAGCCACAGAATCAATATCGCTCGGATATACGCAGGCAAGGAGCCAAGAATTGGCCACTCCAACCGGAAATCGCCCCCCAGGCCGCCCTCAGGAGTCCCTGAGGAGGCGTCGGATGTGAGACCGCCGTCGGCCACTCAGAGCTCAAAGGCCGCGGACGCATTATCTGACAAAAAGAAGGATTCTCAGCAGTGACCGAGCACTCGGAATTTGATGTCGGCGTAATCGGTGCGGGCGCATGGGGCACTACACTCGGATCGCATCTGGTCCGGTCCGGCCACTCGGTTCTAATATGGGCATTTGAGGAGCAGGTCCGCGACGAGATCAACGCGACTCATCACAACTCGATGTATCTGAGCGGATTCGAACTCCCCTCTGATTTGCAGGCAACATCGGACCTTACCGAATTCTCTTCCATCGACAGACTGATCTTTGCAGTCCCCTCGGCATTCTGTTCTGAGACCGCCGGCAAATTGTCTCCCAGCGTGAGTACAAACGCCAAAATCCTTTCCGCAACTAAAGGCTTCGTCGGACCCGACCTGAAGAGACCGTCTCAGCTTCTACGTGAGTTGCTCCCCGGCAACCCAATCGGCGTCCTCAGCGGGCCCAATCTATCAAGGGAGATCTCCGCCGGACTTCCGGCGATAAGCCTCGTGGCATCAAAAGACGCAAATCTTATCCAGGATTTCCAGGAGCTTCTTTCCACCGAGCGGTTTAGAGTCTACGGGGGAACGGACGTAGCCGGCACCGAACTCGGCGGCGCATTAAAGAACATCATCGCAATTGCAGCGGGAATCGCCGATGGATTGGAGCTTGGCGAAAATGCGCTCGCCGCGCTGATCACTCGCGGGCTTGCCGAGATGATCAAGCTCGGGAAGATTCTCGGCAGCAACGAGCGCACGTTTTTCGGAGTGAGTGGTCTTGGTGACCTGGTCTGCACCTGCCAGAGCCGGTTGAGTAGAAATCAGGAGGTCGGGCGCCGAATTGCAGGCGGAATGAAACTGGATGAAATTCTCGCGAGCACCGCCTCCATTGCCGAAGGCGTCGGAACCACCCTGCACGTGCATCGTTTTGCCCAGGCTCGCGATCTGGACCTACCGATTACCCGCGCGGTGCATAATGTTCTCTACGAACGCGCCGATCCCGGGATCGCGCTTCATGAGCTTATGACCCGGACCTTGAAGATGGAATAGGATAGTCACTTCCCGGCCATGTCCAAACCGAACCATCTGGCAATAGAGCATTCCCGAATCACCGTCGGGATTGTTACGTATAACTCCACGCCGCACATCAGGGCGTGCCTGAATTCGATTGCCGAGCATCTGTCCGATGCCTTCCCGATTGTGCTCGTGCTGGACAATGCATCGAGCGATTCCACCCTTTCCCTGCTGGTTGAGATCGGCAAGAAGTACCCCTTACCGCTTGAAGTTATCACTCAGGACACCAATCACGGCTACGCCTGGGGCGCCAACCGATTGTGCGAGCTTGTACGGACCGAGTGGATATGCCTGATTAACCCCGATGCGCGATTGCTTGCTCCGGCTTTCCAACATGCGAAGGAAACGGCGCGACGGGCTCCCACTTGCGGGGTAATCGGCGGGATTCTCACGGACATCGACGGCAACCCACAGGAGTGCGGCGGGGTTTTCCCCACTCCAAGCATGGCTGTCTGGGACTGGTCCGGTCTGCGCAAAATATTCCCTAGGAAATCCTGGAGCACCAATCTCAAGCTTGTCCTGGGTCCCACGGCCGCTCCCCGACAGATAGACTACCCGACCGGCGCCTTCTGGATGCTCAGACGCGAGGTCTACCAGCGCGTGGGGCCATTCGATGAGCAGTTCTTCCTATACTTCGAGGAGACCGATTTCTGCAAACGAGCTGCAGTCAAAGGATGGCCTTCGTTCATACATCCCGCGATCCGAGTCGAGCACCATCGCGGCGCGTCCTTCCCCGAGCCTGCCGATCCCGACTGTCCCGATCCGCTGTCGATCTATTTTGAGAGCCTGGTCAATTACTTAACCAAGCACTTCCCCGCCTGGCAGGTAAAGGCCGCTTTGGCCACGATTTCATACGCCCTGAAAACCCGCGTGACGCTTTTTAAGGACCACAAATCAGAGAGGATTTTGAAAGCTTTCGAAGACGGCCGACTTCGCGCAGTTGAACTCAAGGTCGATGATGAATCCCCGGAATAGCCCGCGAGACTGAAAGCGAATTGCCGTATAATGTGGTGCGCGGTGTGCGTGCTTTTTGTGTAGCTGCCGTCAAACAGGAGGCGTTTCTTATGAACGACCGTTTTTTCGACCCACTCAGAAAGAAAACCAATGATGAAAAGCCCCGCGGTGCAGACCCCGGTGATGCAGTGCCGTGGTTCAACAAGTGTTTGGCGGTGACGTGGTTCATCATGGGTTTCACGATAGGGGGCCTGGGCCTATGGGCGCAAATCGCGTGTTGGCACCGCGCGCTTGAAAGAAACCCGCGCTTTGCAGTCGTGTGGCACTTCAAGGGCGAAGCGCTAGGGATTGAGGAGCGATTTGGGGAGGCAATCGTGTGTTATGACCGCGTGATTGAAATAAACCCGCGCGATGAAAAAGCGTGGCTCAAAAAGGGTTTGGCGTTATTTGAGCTGGGGCGATTTGAGGTGGCAATTGCCTGTTGTAACCGCGCGCTTGAAATAAACCCGCGCTTTGCAGAAGCGTGGTACAGCAAAGGTAATGCATTAACGGAGCTGGGGCGAGTTGAGGAGGAAATCGCGTGTTATGACCGCGCGATTGAAATGAACCCACGCGATGAAAAAGCGTGGTCCAATAAGGGTGTGGCGTTAGCGA
>CBDUXL010000187.1:0-6811 GCA_965371155.1 uncultured bacterium
CCGATACAGTCCACGGGCGGTTCCTTCAACGGTGTGGAGATTTCCTTGAAAACTCCTCGGCTTGATGTAGATATCGCGCTCTTTCCGATCACCTCATCGCACACCCGCACACAGAGGCCGCATAGAATGCAGTTGTCACCGCCTATACGCTCGACATAACTCGTTGTATCGACACCATATTCCGCCGCGAGCTTCCGAACCACCTCGGAATCCGGGCATCGCGCGAGAAGAAGATCGAGCACGGTAGCCCTGAGCCTCCGAACCCGCTCGGTGTTCGTCCGCACAATCAACCCGTCCATCACCGGATACAGGCACGCCGTGACATAGTCCTTCCAGCCGGGCCATTTGGGATGCGCGATTTCAACCACGCACAATCGACACCCGCCCCATGGTTCGACCGAATCATGCCGACAGAGCGCAGGGATCTCTATGCTGTTGCGCCCGGCAACATCCAGAATGTACTCACCCTCTTCACATGTTAGGTGCCTTCCATCGATAGTGATTTTCATCATCACGAGGTCACCTCCTCGGCAACCCTGGCAGGCTCAACTTTGATCGCGTCGGTGGGGCAAATCTCGACGCAGGAACCGCAGACTGTGCATTTGTCCTGGTCGAGGACGTGAGTTTTTTTGAGTTCACCGGTAATCGCATCGGTCGGGCACACCTTGATGCATTTGCCGCAGCCGGTACAGGGCTCATCCTCGATAACCAGCTTTGTAAGCGCCTTGCATACACCCGCACGGCAGTGTTTCCTGAGAATGTGCTCCTCGTATTCGTCCCGGAAGAACTTGATAGTCGACAAAACCGGATTCGGAGCCGATTTTCCGAGCGCGCACAGGCTTCCGATCTTCACATCTTCGGCTAGCCACTCGATCAACTCCAGGTCGCGCATGGTTCCCTGGCCGGAGATGATTTTATCGTAGAGGTTTTTGAGTTGCCTCAATCCCTCGCGGCAGGGAACGCATTTCCCGCAGGATTCTTCGAGCAGGAAATTGAGGAAATAGCGTGCGACATCCACCATGCAGGCATGATCGTCCATGACAATCATGCCGCCCGAACCCATCATGCTGCCCTGCTCGGTGAGCTGCTCGAAATCGACGGGAAGGTCGAGATGCTCGGCCGGGATGCATCCGCCGGACGGCCCTCCGGTCTGAACCGCTTTGAACTCTCGATCCTTCTGAATGCCGCCTCCGATATCGAAAATCAGCGATCTGAGTGAGACACCCATTGGAACCTCGACCAGCCCGGTGTTATTCACTCTACCGACCAGCGCGAACGCCTTTGTGCCCTTGGATTTCTCCGTTCCATACTGAGCCAGCCAGTCGCCGCCTTTTTCTATGATGATGGGGACATTCACCCAGGTTTCCACGTTGTTGAGTACAGTGGGCTTGTCGTAGAGACCGCGCACCACCGAGTGTATGTATTTCGCGCGAGGCTCTCCCACCATGCCCGCAACAGACCTCATCAGCGCCGACGACTCGCCGCAGACAAACGCACCTGCTCCACGGGCAATCTCGATGTCGAAATTGAAACCTGTTCCCAGGATATTTTCACCAAGCAGTCCGACCTCGCGGCAGGTCTCTATTGCCTTTCTCAGATGTTCGACCGCGACCGGGTACTCCTGGCGGACGTAAATGAAGCCCTCATCGGTGCCTATCGCGTAAGCGCCTATAATCATGCCCTCCAGAACATCGAACGGATCGCCTTCCATGATGGAGCAATCCATAAACGCGCCGGGATCGCCTTCATCGCCGTTGCAGATTACGTAGCGCTTCTCACCCCCGGCCTTTATACAACTCCGCCACTTTCTTGCGGTCGGAAATCCTCCCCCTCCCCTCCCCCTCAAGCCGCTTTTCTCCACTTCATCTATGATTTCGTCGGCCTTCATGCCCAGGGCCTTTCCCAACCCTTTGAAACCGCCTGCGGCAAGATAATCATCGAGCGACAACGGATCTATCAATCCGACATTCCTGAGTGCTATCCGAGTCTGGTTCTTGTAGAACGGGATGCCCGAGTACCGCTCGATACCTTTCTTTTTCTTGGGGGATTCTTTGTAGAGTAGTCGCTTAATAACCTTGTCGCCGATTATGGTCTCTTCGACAATCTCGGGAACATCCCTGGGTTTCACGCGCTGATAGAAGAGTCCGGAAGGTTCGAATGTAACTAACGGGCCGCGCTCGCAGAAACCGTGACATCCGGTCGTCTTAACAGGCAACTCGACCTTCATATCGATACCGCGCTTGTCAAGCTCCCTGCGAAACGCCTTGGCGACCTCTGCCGCACCAAGCGCACGACATCCCGTCCCGGCGCACACCAGGATCGTGTTCTTTGCAGTCTCTCCGGCCTCAATAGCCTCTTCGCGACGTTTTTCCAAATCTGCAACAGTTTTCAGGCGCATCAGTCGTCGCCTCCCTCGTCACCCTGCGCGCTCGGCCTGCCGCTGACTATCTCCTGGATAGTGATGGGGCTCGCATTGGCATAGTAGTCATCATCCACAACAACAACCGGAGCCATCGCGCACGTCCCCACACAGTTCACAACCTCGAGCGTGTATTTCAAGTCCTCGGTTGTCTCCCCCGGACCGATCCCGAGAAGTCTTTCTATTTCCTCGATATTCCTGTCCGCGCCCCTCACGTGGCAGGCGGTGCCCTTGCAGACCCGGATTATGTTCTTTCCTTTCGGCTCCAGGCTGAAACCCTTGTAGAAAGTCGCCACCGCATAGACCTTCGACAGTGGCACACCCAGGTTCTCACTTGTCCGCCTTATCGCATCGGCGGGCAGGTAGTTGTATTCACTTGAGATATCGTGCAGAACCTCGATCAGGCTCGATCCGTTGCCTGGATAATTCGCGCAGATCTCTGTTACCTTAGCGTCGATTCCTTCGACAGCCACAGTCATGCTTCCGCCTCCTTCTTGCCAAGCTCGAATCCCCGCTCGAGAGCCTGCTTGTTCACATCGATGACCTTCTGCTTCCCTTCAAACTCGTGCGTCATCCATTTCGTGACCGTTTCAAGCTTGCAGACACCCGTAAGGGCGACATACGCTCCGAGAATGACCATATTCGCCGCTTTGTCCGCTCCGATTGTCTGCGCCTCAGCATTGGCCGGGATTCGTACCTCCGTCACATCGTCACGTCCGCTGTCGATGTCGATCAGGCTGGAGTTGATGATAATCATTCCGCCGGACCTCACCTGCGGACCGAAGCGCTCCAGGGATGGGCGATTCATCGCAACAAGGACCTTCGGCATATTGATTACAGGGCTGGCCACGGGCTTGTCGCTCACAACGACGGTGCAGTTTGCGGTTCCACCGCGCATTTCAGGGCCATAGCTCGGAAGCCAACTGACTTCCTTGCCCTCGTCCATGCTCGCTTCGGCGACAAGCTTCCCGATGAGCATCAATCCCTGGCCACCGAATCCCGCCATCACAACTTCCGTCGTCATGACCCATCCTCCTTCCCGCTTATCCTGAGACCCGATGGAAGCGGATCGTCCGGGGTTTTGAGCTCGCCCAGACGATAGTACGGGATCATGTCTGTATCCGCCCACTCGCACGCTTTTATCGGGGACATTCCCCAGTTGATCGGGCATGTCGAGACAAACTCCACAAGGCTGAAACAACGCCCCTCCTTCTGGTACGTGAACGCCTTCCGAACCGCTTGCTTGGCTTTTACGATGCCGATCGGGGTATTGACGGCAACGCGAGCCACGTACGCTGGCGTCGCCAGGCTGCTGATCAGCTCGACCACACGAATAGGATAACCGGCGGTACTTACATCCCTTCCGAACGGGCAGGTTGAGGCCCTCTGGCCGGGCATTGTGGTCGGAGCCATCTGACCGCCGGTCATGCCATAAATCGCATTGTTTACGAAAATGACTGTTATCTTCTCACCACGGTTTGCGGCATGAATTATCTCGGCAGTGCCGATACTCGCGAGATCACCATCACCCTGGTACGTGAAAATGATGCAGTCCGGACGGCATCGTTTCATGCCGGTAGCCATCGCAGGAGCACGTCCGTGTGCGGCCTCGGCGAAATCGCAATTGAAATAGTTGTATGCCAGGACCGCGCATCCCACCGGCGCGATTCCTATCGTTCGCTCTCTCAAATCAAGCTCATCGAGCACTTCCGCCACCAGACGATGAGTTACACCGTGCGTGCAACCCGGGCAGTAGTGCGTTGAGACATCGCGGAGAGATTTCGGTCTGCTGAATATCGTCTGAACCATGATCTGCTCCTCATGACTCGATCAACTTCACGAACTCGTCCTTCACCTCGTCCGGAGTGGGGACTATTCCACCCTGACGTCCGAAAAACGCCACATCGCGACCGGTCGCCAGCCTTACATCATCGATCATCTGGCCGGTTGACATCTCGACGCTGATAAGCTTCTCCGCTTTCTGAGCCGCTTCCCTGGCGGCTTCCATCGGGTAGGGATAGAGCGTGATCGGCCTGAGTAAGCCGACCTCGATTCCCTCTCCTTTCAGTTCATCTATCGCCGTCTTGCAGATTCGCGACATCGTTCCCCAGGCAAAAGCGAGAAGCTTCATCTTGTTGCTGATATTGTATTCGTCCCAGCGCTTTTCCACAGCTTCCATCTGCTGGTACTTCTTGTACATGCGCTGATTGAGTGCCTCAAGCACCTTGGGGTCGAGAAACAGGCTGGTGATAATGTTCGGCTCGCGACCCTTACACCCCCTGAGCGCCCAGGGCTTCTCGGGAAGAGTGGAAGGATCGATTTCTTCCTTGAACTCGACCGGCTCCATCATCTGGCCGATAATCCCATCTCCGATCACCATCACCGGGTTCGTGTACTTGTCGGCAAGCTCAAAGGCGAGCATCACCAGGTCGGCTGCTTCCTGGACACTTGATGGCGCCAGCGTGAGAATTCGGAAATCACCATGGCCCATTCCGCGAGTCGCCTGCCAGTAGTCGCCCTGGCTTGGGAGAATCCCGCCAAGTCCCGGACCCGCCCTTACGATGTTGATCGCCACCACCGGAACCTCGCTCGCGGCAATGTAGCTCATCCCCTCGCTCATGAGACTAATTCCGGGCGATGAGGATGATGTAAAAACCCGGGTGCCGGTGCACGCCGCGCCGTAAATCATGTTGACCGCAGCGACCTCGCTCTCCGCCTGCACAAATGTCCCGCCCACCTCCGGATAGCGCTTGGCGAGATATTCAGGCACTTCGCTCTGGGGCGTGATGGGATACCCGAAAAAATGGCGGCATCCGGCACGGATGGATGCCTCCGCGATAGCTTCGTTTCCTTTCATCAATACCCTTGCCATAACGTTTTCCTCCCGCCTAATACTCAAACAATGCGTAGCGAGTGCCCTGCACACCGACCTCGATCGCCCAGTCGGGGCACGTGATCGCGCACATGCAGCATCCTATGCATCGCCCGGGGTCCGTAACCACCGCGTAGAAATAACCCTTGGTGTTGAGCTTGTCGCTCATCCCGATAATCTCCTGCGGGCAAGCGTAGGTGCACAGCTCGCAGCCTTTGCATTGGTCTTTGTGGACTTTTATCATCGGCATGTATGCCCACCTCGAAGGCCGGAGCTTCCGGCCGAATTAGTCATCTTTCCCGTCTGCCCCTTCGGACTGCTTCGCAGTCCTCGATTCGCCGCCGTAGCGGCCGGATTTCTGCTTCGCTGAAAGCCACGGTGGAAGCATGAACCTGTAAAGAGGCAACAGCGGGCAGTCGAACTCATCCGCTCGCACCCCGCCTCCCCCGCTGCCATCATCTATCAGGTGGCTTTCCGCAGCCACAATCAGAACCGGCAAACCGGTGCTCTTTTCCATTTCCTTGACGAACTGATACCCTCTGCGGACCTCATCCGGCTCAGTCTCGTCCATTAGGTGAGTATTGGATACCAGGCCCTCAATTCTCAAACCCGCCGCCTGCGCCAGTTCGTCCAGAACCTTCCGTGCACCGGCTACATCGGACGTAAACGGTCGGTTTGCGTTGACCACCATCAAAAGCGCGTACTCTCCAGTCAGGAAATCCTCCCTCAAGTGGCTTAGAACCTTCGCCCCCAGATCGTCACCCCCGACATCCAGTATCAGAGTGCTCTCCAACCGCTTCAGATGCCCCCTGACCTCCGGAAGGATGATCGGAAGATCGGCCCAGAACTCATCTCCGGCCGGTGCAATGACCTCGACACCGGCTTCCGCAAGAGGTTCGGCAGCCTCACGGCTGCGGAAATAGGGATTGACTATGTCGAGATCAACGATCCGGACCGGACCCTGGTACTCCTCCTTTGGATCATCTGCCGCCAGACCCAATTGCATCGCGAAATTGACCGCAACTTCGGTCTTGCCGCTCCCGAAGTTCCCGAGGAACCCGATCACAGGCCGCTTTAGCAAGCTGGGAAGCTCAAGGTGCATCCGGCAGGCTCTGACTGCTTCCCCTGTGCCTAGCGCGTGACGCGCGTGGGTGTAAATATGCGGCCTTGCGACACCCCAGGGTGTGCCGGGACGGACCTGTTCGAGGCTGGAGGAGTCCAGCGGACGCCTACCCTCCCCGGGGCGCTCAGATGGACCCACCTTCTGATTGTTTTTCAAGTCCGGATCGATCATCGCAATCCGGGAGTCAATATTTAACCCCAGTTAACTATTATACCATGTCATGTGAAAGAGTTCACAATCCCAACCGGGTTAGGGGGGACTAGGACCGGCGAGCATAGCATGAAATCTCAGATGAGGGCAAGTGCCAAATTTCGGAGTGTCCGTCCCTGGGGGCTGTTAAAGAAGTCTCCATGCAAAGCAGAGTCGATCGCGGGACTTGCACGGTATGTGCCACCCT
>CBDUXL010000188.1:0-6774 GCA_965371155.1 uncultured bacterium
CACAGCGGGTATGTAGGGAGCTCCTGCGTGAAATAGGAGTTGACAATTTCATGAGACCCCTGGAACATGATGATTCCCTTCACATCGAAACCGGTGTATTCGGGAAGTCCCGGGAACGGGTGCGTGATCTGGACAGTCAGGTCGATTGTCCCATCGCCGTTGTTTTCGAGTCCGGTGATCTGCAGGCAGTCGGTGCAGTATTCCTCGAGAAACTTGAGCGTGTTCAGGTGAAATCTGCCTTGCCGTTTAGGGACGACATCGATTTTTGAGTGAGTCTCATCGATGTAGAAAGTCCACTCGCCCCATAGGCGGTAAGGTTCCAGGTAATCTGACTGAATTCTTGATGAAAAAGGTGGGGGCGAAATGTCAAGACTTGGTGTAACTGGCTCTTTCGCGCTGCAACTCACCACCAAAATGAACAACGCCAACAGCAACGTTGTTAACTTCTGCATTACTCCATCCCCTCAAAAAGTTATTCGTCAAATAAAATTTTACTGCTTAGCACAATTATCCCACAAAGTCAATAGAGTTTCACTAATAAAATCGCCATTTTCACTGCAAAAACCGCCATTTTTGGGAGTTTTTTTGATCTTTGTTTTGTTTTCTTGAAGTTTATTATAGCCTAATCCTGTTAATTGACTATTTTTTTTCGAGGAAACCTCCTAATCCGGCGTGACCTCTTCATACCACGGCATGTTCCGCATATTCGCGACCAGTTCGGTTGTCTTCTGGATGTTTTCCGGATGCCGATTGACCAGCGTCCTCAGGAAAACGCTCACCATCGGCCACTGTCCTCGTCCCCTGCCATAGACGGTAGCCATGCCTAATCGAATCCAGGGCCACGTGTCGTGTCTATTGGCGAAATCCCGTGCGAATGTAACCAGTTTATCTACTAACCCGCCGCCCACCCCTCCCACGCCGCCGGCCACCCCGATGGTACTCTCCTTCTTCCTGACGAAGTTGTACATCTCCGGGCGCCAGATCCCGTCATAGTCGTACATGGAATGCTCGAAATTGACCGAGTCGCCCGGAAGCCATCGCCTCGGCTCCCACGGATTGTCCGGGAAGCGAAGCACATGCGCGATCGCTTCAATGGAGTTTTCCAGAATCTCGTCCAGTCGATCCATTCGAGGACTTGACGAGAAGTATTTCTCGAAATCATCGCCGGGGTACGCATTCAAAATAGCGCGATAGACATCCAAAAGGCACAGAATTGCCAGATGACAGTAGTCTCTGATCGCCAACAGCTTGCCCTCGGTCAGGGGCTCGAAATAAACCACGCCGGTGCCCAAATCCAAAAGGAACCCCTTGAGTATCCTGGTGGAAGCCCGGATAACTTCGCCGTTAGTGGGTACGTCGAGATCAATTTCCATCTCGTCGATATACTCACGCTCCCTCATGTAGCAAAGGCAATCAACCAACATCTCGGCGAGCAGATGGTCCGCCATGAAAAGTTGGATACGAGCGTGAGTGACTTCAGGGGGCTCGCCTTCGACATTCGGACGGTACAAACCCGCGAGCATCCTGCGAGAATTCGCCCAGCCCTCGCAGCCGGCAAACGGAATCTTGTGCGCGAAACTGTCCGAAACCTGATGCGCGAGCCATCCCAGAGCCCACGCGCGCCTGATCGGATCGTCCCCGCTCCTGCGGACTTCCTGCAGGAGGAAACGTCCCATCGAAGGGTCACCGGTGAAGTAGTTGGGAATGTTGTTGTGAGCGTAGTCGAAGAGCTTCTCGCCGGTGCGAAGGTCAATGGCCTTGATGAGATCCACGGAATTCCCCGCATCGACGAATTGCGTGCGAAGCTCTCGCGATTCAAGCACCTCGCGCACACCATCGTCATTGGTGCTATCGGGCGACACCCGGTCCAGTGCTCGTTTGCCGAGGTATATGTGAGTTATCGGTCCCCAACCAAGCAGAAGCGCCACCGGAGCTAAAAGACACCGGATCAAACACCGACCGAGTATGCATGTAAATCGGCTCCACTCCAATTTTCTCGCCCGGATTCTAGCCCGCATCAGGCTGCCCCAGTTCATCGCCCACCTCTTCCAGAAGTTCCTCCAACTCCAGCCTTTCCTCTTCTTCGAACAAAACCACGGCCACTGCCTCCAGGTGTTCCATGGCCGCGAACGGCCTCACGCGAACCTCATACCTTCCCTGTTCCTCACGGCTGATAATCTCAACAACCTCCCCGACCCTTATACCCGGCGGGGTTATTCCCGAAAGCCCGCTGGTCATGAGCGTGTCGTGCACGCTAATCTCGGCAGACGGACTCAAGTAAATGAACTCAAGAAGATCCGGCGGAATGACCTGGACTCCGCTTTCCGCACCTTCCCCGACCCACCATTTCAACGGTTCACTTCCGCGAACGATGCCCAACTCACGCGATCTCTGGTCTCTCACGCCGAAATAGCAATCGGGGCTGGTAATCAGAACGATCCTGGAAACCACAGCTCGCGTTGAAACCACCCTGCCTATCAGCCCGCGAGAATCCACCACCGGCATGTTTACCTCGACCCCATCCGATGATCCGCGATCGATCACCGCTGTTTCAAACAGCCTGGCATGATCGCGGTAAATCACCTGAGCCTGCAGCAAGGGAAAGTCTGAATCGATTCTCGCCTCCTCGATAGCCCGTACTCCCTGCTCGTTGAGGATCATCTCCCTCAGAATCGCGTTTTCCACCTGGAGTCGATCAACCAGCGCCCTGAGCTCGACACCATCTTCGGTTTTCTCTGCAACGGATTGGCTTGCCGGTATCAGACTCGCAAGCGCCCTGAGGATTCTGCCCGGGAAGTCAAGCCGTCCAACGACAAAAACAGCCAACACAAGGAGAAGAATGATTCCCAGTGTCCAAACGAACGGGGAAATGCGCTTTCGGTGCTGCATTTGCCTTACTGCGTCTCAGACGTGCCGTCTTCGCCTGCTACCGGGGCGGTTTTTTCATCGTCCCCGCCGTCGGTCCCTGCTTTGAATGCTTCAAGCCAGGCCGGAGGAATGGTTATCAATGCGCGTTCCTCCGCCCCGCCGAGGAATCGGAACAACATGAGGAAAAACACGACGATTATGAGGAACATTGTGCCGTAATCCACAATTGTCGGGAACATCGGCGCGTTCGTGACGAGAATCTCCCGTATGATGAACAGGCCTATAACGTAACCAAGCGCTTTCGTCATCAGCTCGTGCAGATTGACAATAGTAAGCAGGTAAAGTAAAAACAGAACCTCAATCAGAATAAAAGTCACTGCAAGGAACTGCTGGATACGCAGCCGCGCCACACTCAACCTGAATCCTTGTCTGCCCAGTTCGGTCATCATGTAGCGTGGGTCCAGGAAAATCAGGTTGGTCATGCTTCTCATGTAGAGCATCTTGGGCGCGTGCCACTTGTCGTACACATGGAATGCAAAATCGAAGCTCATCTCGTACCAGTCGAACGGATAGAAATCCCTCCGATCGAACACATCAACCAGGATCTCCCCGAAATCAAACCTTACCCATCGATCGCCCGTCACATTCCTGAACTCAACAGTGCTGTCGTAGTTGCGTTGAAGCTCCGGGATCATATTCGTGATCCGAAGGGTAATCGGCTCCCCTTCCTCTACATTATTGAACAAGCGCGATTCGGTGTCGAAATTCGCGCTTACCCGGAACCTGAGTTGACCGCTGACCGGATCCTGCCCCAGCAATTGAAAATCCGTGCGGATAATCTCCTCACTCTGAGTGCCCCAGCGCCGGAGTTCACCGTACCTCTCCGTGACCAGCCCGACCCTGCTCAAACGCACGAGCACGGTGAAGAACGTCGCCACGAAGACGATGAAAAGCAGCAGTGTAATGATGTTGAGTAGACGCGGAACGCTCACTTTGTGTTTCAGTACCTTATCGGCGTAACCAACACATGCCGGAGTGTTTCGATATCCTCAAGCACCTTCTCCGTGCCCGTAACGACCGCATCCAGCGGATCATCAACAAGAAACGTCGGTATCCCGGTAGCCTGGGCGATCCTCTTGTCCATGTTCTTGAGAAGCGCCCCGCCGCCGGCGAGCATGATTCCCCGTTCAAATACATCGGCCGACAACTCGGGGCTCGTGCCCTCCAGCGTATCCTTAACCGCCTTCACTATTGCATTGACCTCTTCGGACATCGCCTCCCGGATTTCAGGGGATGTCACACGCACCGTTTTCGGCAGGCCCGTGACCAGATCACGTCCCTGCATGAGCGTGCTTAGTTCTTCTTTAAGTGGATACGCGCTTCCTATCTCAATCTTGATCCGCTCGGAGGTTCTCTCACCTATCAACAGGTTGTATTGCGTCTTGGCAAAATCCACTATCGCCATATCCAGCTCGTCGCCCGCTACTCGAACCGATTGCGCGTTCACGATCCCACCCAGCGAAATAACCGCCACTTCCGTCGTGCCGCCGCCGATATCCACAATTATGCTTCCCGATGCCTCGTCAACAGGAAGGCCGGCTCCAATCGCGGCCGCCATCGGTTCCTCGATCTGAAAGACCATCCTGGCTCCGGCGCTCCTGGCTGAGTCGAACACCGCCCGTTTCTCGACTTCCGTTATTCCAATCGGCGTGCCGATAACCAACCTGGGAGGAATGAAGTGCCCGCGGACCCGGGCCTTGCGGATGAAGTATTCCATCATCCGCTGGGTTGTCTCGAAATCGGCAATTACTCCGTCCTTCAGCGGACGGATAGCAACGATACTAGCCGGAGTGCGGCCGATCATTTTCTTGGCGTCATCACCGACCGCCACAACCCTTCCGGTGTCCTTGTTGATTGCAACTACGGAGGGTTCCCGGATAATTACACCGACACCTCGAAGGTACACCAGCGTATTGGCTGTTCCTAAATCAATCCCAAGATCGTAGCTAAATCTATCGTAGAACCAGTTCAGCATTTACCTGAGACCCGCAAATGGGCGACCTGTACAAGGTTGCGCAAGATAGTTTTGCATACCTGCACAGGCATGCAAAACTGTGCCGCCTATAAGTTTATCGGCCACAAACAATGAATTCTACCCCGTACATCGATTTAATGCAATTCAAATTGGGAGCGCCTTCGTCTCGAAGGCAGAATCGCGAGCATCTCTACCATCAACCCTACTCCGTCTTTCACGTATCTGCGGGGAGTTTGATGGGGTTGCCAGTCGCTGAGGATTCCCAAAGGTGCGAACCCACAAACGCTCAGCGTATCGACAGGTGCTGGTACTCTACGATTACTTCAAGCCTATTCCCAGTAACCGTTCGGCAGGAACTTGACGAGGAACGCATCTCCCCAGCCATTGGACTCGTGAGTTTCCTCATCAAGGCCAGGATTGAAATCGACCGTGCCAGAGTAGTGGCCACAGACGTAGACATTGCCACACCCGTCAAGCGCAACCCCCCAAGGCTGATCATACATGTCCTGTCCCCACGTTCGAGCCCATTGAAAGGTACCGCTGCTACTAAACGAGCTCAAGTACGCATCGTATCCCCCAGCTGATTCATGCAAATCTGTTGCCGTGCCCGGATCGAAGTCCGCCATGTGTTCGAAGCGGCCAACTAGATAAACGTCGCCCGTAGCACAAACAGCAACAGCCGTAGCTTGGTCGTCCTCTGCTCCTCCCCAGGTCTGAACGCGTTGGAATGAACCGCTTGAATCAAACCAGCTCAGAAACACATCATATTCTCCATTTGATGCTCGATTCTGTTCCCCCGAGCTGGGGTCGAAGTCGACTACATCCTCAAAGTGACCTACAACGCAAACAATACCTGAACCATCCACAGCAACTCCTACACCCAAGTCACTGTGGACTCCCCCCCACGTACGCGCCCACTGGAATGTGCCACCGGAATCGAACTTGCTCAAGAACACATCTGTCTCACCGTTAGCGCCATGGATATCAGCGTTTGGACCAGGGTCGAAGTCTGCTGTGGCTGAGAAAAAACCAGTGACATAGATCTCGCCAGAGTTGCTCACTGCGATTCCCTTGGCTGCATCTCTGCCATCTTCTCCCCATACCAGGCTCCAGACGAAGCTGCCAGTGGAATCAAGTTTGACAACATATGCATCCGATCCGCCGCCGCCTTCGCTGCTACCTACGAAGTAGGTATTGGCCGAACCATCTACTGTACATTCAGACAGCCCCCAGTCGAGGTGACTGACTCCGCTACCGCAAGGCCAGGCTGTTTCCCAGAGGTCAGACCCATTGGAATCCAGCCCCCTCAATAGTGCGGTTACGGTCCACCAGTCCACATAAGGACCCTCTTCCAACCGCTCGTACCCGGCGTGGACGTTCCCCAAGCCATCAATCGCGATTGCGCGAGCGAATTCAGGAGGCCACGATTTGTTCCAATTCAGAGCCCACTCAAACGTCCCGGAAGGTCTGAATCTGCTAAGGTAAACCCACCCGTCATTCTGGTAGAGGGGATCTACACTTGGGCCTGGATCAAAGTCAACTGAATCGCTGAAAAAGGTGCCAATTACGTAGACATTACCCGACACGTCAACCGCAATATCCCAGGCGTAATCGTTGTCGTCTCCCCCCCAGGTTCGGGCCCAGCCGGTTTCTTCGATCGCGATGGTCAGCGGCTCTTCTAATATCCCCACTTCTCCCTCATCATCGGTCACTCGGAACTGGACATAATACGTGCCGACCTCGTCCCATGTGTGGTATGTATCCGCACCTTCCTCCTCATACATGCCGTCACCGTCCCAGTCCCACTCATACTTGACGATAGTGCCCCCATCGGGATCGTAGGATCCATCGTCAAAGAAATGAACCGGCTT
>CBDUXL010000189.1:0-6771 GCA_965371155.1 uncultured bacterium
ACCCCAGAGCTGCGCATGGCTATCGCGGGCGAACTCCTGCGATTGCGTCACGATCGTACCAGATTCGGAGAAAGGCTCCAACGGGCTTCCCGCATCCGCGCATCCGAGCATAACCAGCGCAAGTGCGAACATCGTCAACTGGAACATTACCCATCTGTTCATTCATGGACCTCCTCAATCCGGTGCGCATCACAGTCCGGGCATCCATCGCGGACCGGAAGCGTTCTACAGCATTTTATTATAGCATAGGGACCGCAGTGATCAGGACACAAAACGGTACCCCAGGTCTTTGACCTGGGATCCGTCTTTGACCTGGGCGCTTCTCTATCATCCGACCTCGACCGCAGATTCGCCCTTGGCTTCCCGAAGCCTCATCCCAAGATACGAATACCTGTCCCCGATGCGGGCGTTCCTGATCGCCCGCCACAAGGCCTTTCGCTGACCCACAATAACGCAAAATTTCTTCGCCCGGGTTATCGCGGTATAGATGAGGTTCCGCTGGAGCATTATCCAGTGAGATGAGGTCAGCGGTATCGCGACGCACGGGTACTCGCTTCCCTGCGACTTGTGCACCGTGATCGCGTACGCCAAGACAAGCTGGTCGAGATCGCTTCGCCGGTATCGCACCATTTTATCGAATTGGACAGTCAGCGTGCCCTCGCGCTTGTCGATTGCCGCGACACTTCCTATGTCGCCGTTGAAAACGTCCAGCTCGTAGTTGTTCTTGATCTGCATTACCCGATCGCCGGTGCGATAAACCCGCTCGCCGATTTTCAATTCGTCCTTGTTTGCCGCGGGAGGATTACAGGTTTCCTGCAGGCGACGATTCAACTCCCTCGCGCCCGCCGGACCACCGTGCATCGGCGTCAGCACCTGTATGTCGGTAAGCGGATTGAACTTCTTTGAGAGGTTTCCCCCGATCAATTCAATTACCCTGTCTCCGATCACGTCCCTCTCTTCCTCTTTCAGCCAACGGAAATCTTTCGAGCCGCCTGTGGGATCGAATGTCGGACCCTGCCCTGCGTTAATTCGGTGCGCGTTCGTGACAATCAGGCTTCCGGCGGCCTGGCGGAAAATGTGCGTCAGAGCGACGACCGGCACGACGCCTGAATCGATCACATCCCTGAGTAGACAACCGGGCCCGACGGAAGGAAGCTGATCCACATCACCGACCAGGATCAACCTGCATCGCGCCGGAATCGCCCTCAAAAGGTAATACGCGAGCGGCACATCGAGCATGCTCGCCTCATCAATCACCAACACTTTGCAGTCAAGCTGCGTATCGGCGTTCCGTCCGAATCCGATTTGAGGGTTGTACTCGAGCAGGCGATGGATGGTGCTCGCTGGGCGTCCGCACGCTTCCTCCAGACGCTTCGCCGCACGACCCGTGGGGCTCGCGAGCCTCACGTTTTTCCCGAGCTTCTCGAACATACGCACGACAACCCGCACACAAGTGCTCTTGCCGGTTCCGGGTCCTCCGGTGATCACCAGGCACCGGTTCCCGTACGCCTCTCGAACCGCCCTCTCCTGCTCGGATGACAAATCCAAATTCTCCACGCGCTGGATGGTCTTGACCAGGCCGTCGGCTTTGCCTTTCAGATGATCCTTCAGACGTCCCGCGGACAATTTCGCGAGCTTTTCAGCAACCGCTTTCTCGGCCCTGTGAAGGAATTCGAGATAGATTCGACCGTGATCGTCGATGATCTTCCCGATTCCCGCCAAATGGCGTAGCGCGTCTTCGAGAGCGTTAATATCGGCATCGAGAAGCTCGCCTGCATTCTGTAGCAACTCGATTTTGGGAGCGTAAACGTGCCCGTCGCCCGACGCCTGCTGCAATGTATAGAGCAATCCCGCCCGATATCGCCTCGGATCGTCATCCGGTGTCCCCAGCTTTCGAGCGACCGAATCGGCGGTCTTGAAACCGACACCGAAAATGTCGTCCGCGAGCGTGTACGGATTCTCCTTCAGCACTCGAACCGAATCGTCGCCGTACTCCTTGAAAATCTTGACTGCAAGCGATGCATAAACCCCGTGCTCCTGAAGAAACATCATCAAGCCGCGTATCGCCCTTTGCTTGCGGAACGCGGACACGATACCGGTCGCGCGCTTCGGCCCGATTCCGCGAACCTCACGAATCCGCTCCGGTTCGTCCTCGATTATCGCGAAGACGTCCTCCCCGAAATGCTTGACGATCCTCTTCGCGAAATGAGGCCCGATACCATGGATCAACCCGCTGGCAAGGTATTTCTCCATGCCTACAAGTGTCGCCGGGGCGCTGACCCGATATACTGCGACCTCGAATTGCCGTCCGAACTTCGCATGATCCACCCATTTGCCGGTGAGAGTGAGATGCTCCCCTTCGGTGATCGAGACGAACCGGCCGGTCATGGTGATCAGGCCCGATCTCTCCACCTGGAATCGCGCGACAGTCCAGCCGTTCTCATCGTTTCGGAATGTGATATGCTCGACCGTGCCGGAAAGCTCGGTCTTCTCGTCCTCTTCCAC
Source organism: uncultured bacterium (assembly GCA_965371155.1). Lineage (GTDB taxonomy): Bacteria > JAJVIF01 > JAJVIF01 > JAPKYR01 > JAPKYR01 > CBDUXL01. Next base: position 2,506 of record CBDUXL010000189.1, read on the forward strand.
GCGCAGCAGTTTACCTTCTGTGAGCTGGGGATCGCCCATGGAGTCGTATTGTAGCATTCGACCCCGACGCCGGGACTCTAATCAGTCTCATTGGGGCCCCTGGGAATGGCTCCGTTCTGCTCGGCTTCGGTGTCATCCTCTTGTGCAGGTTCGCCTGCCTCGGCCTCGACGTCCGCTTCTCGAAGGTGAAGAATAGGGGCACCATCATCATCGAACACGATTATGTCCCCTTCCTCCACTTCCATGCTGATTTCTTCAGCAGCAGCCCCATCGTCATCGGTTACAGCGTACAAGAGAAGCCCTCCCGTATACCCGATGTTAAACAGGTAGTTGCTGCGGTCCGGAACCAGACTGGCAGTGAAGAATCCTGACCCGAAAACCGCCTCTATCTGCTGAGTTCCCAGGGCGCAGACTTCGTCTTCGACCTCAACCAGCTCCAGGACCCTGCCTGGTTCCACGCTGGGGAGTGACACGTCCGGTCCCAATGGCTCCACGGCAGGCAAAGCGATCTCAAACCCTTGCTCAACCTTCGGCGTCAGTATGTATGGTTCTATGTTCGAATCGTCTCCAAACAGGATGAAACCTCTGTCCTCTCTGACTTCCGAGGTAACCTCGACCTCGAATTCACTATCGCTGCCTCTTTCAATCAAGGTAAGACTCGCGCAGTCGAACTCGGTTACTCCCGTTTGACCTTCAAGTGAGACGGTTGTCCGATAGCTTCTTATGGACATTATGCCGTCGAGCGAGCCTGCGATCTCACCGTGTGAATTGGTGAGAATAAGCACGCCAAGGGCGTCCTCGCTTGCCGCCGCAGGAACCATCAATATCAAGACTAGAACGACAGGCAAGATAGCTTGAGAGAAACGCATTGGAAAGCCTCCCGTGTATGATTGATCTTGGGTTAGCAAGACATCTTAGGGATTCTACAAAGTGAAGTCAACGCCTCAGCGTGTGCAGAATCTCGTCGTCATGCGCACCGGTCAAGTCGGGTCTTATTTCGGGACAGTCAGTCGATCCAGGCGCGGTGGGTGTCCATCAAATCTCGATCCATGATAACCTTCACGCCGGCTTCGGTGAGGCGATCCAACTGTGCAAGATCGATGATCCCGGTGTGGGCCCAGATCAGAGGGGGTATGTAGTCCGCGTCAAAAATTGCGTTTACGACCTCAGGCAACCGATCTACATCAACAAACAGGAGCAGAATGTCGTAATCATCCGGGATCAGGCGGATGTCGCGATAGCAATTCTCTTCGAGCAGGCGATCGAGATGATCATGAATCGGGTACAGCCTCCAATCCTGGTCCTGAAAATAGTGCGCCGTCCGATATGACTCCGAAAGAGGGTTCTCATCGAGAGGCCATATCGCCAGAGACCTGCTCTGAAGCACATGCTCGCGAATCTCGTCGGATATCTGCAATTGTTCCTTCCTAGGAAAAAGTCCTCAGCGACGCCTCGTAGGGAAAGTCCTCAGCGACGCTTCGATCCGGGAAGAGTCACGCGAACCGATGCCAAAGCCGCACGACCCGCGTCGCGGTTGATCCTTCGCCTGATGCCCTCCGACCTCGTCTGCACTTCCTGCTTCACGACCGGCTCGGTAACCTGGATTACAAGTACATTTCCCTCCACCCAAACGCCGGTTACAAACTGCGAAATATCCTGATCCAGATGTTTGTAGGCAAGCGAACGCAGCTCCTCATCCGTAAGTTTACCCTCGAGACCGTAGTCCTTACGAAAACGATTGAGTATGTCACGAAGGGATTCCATTTCACACCGTGCCACGAGCATCCTGCTCGTGTTCAGATTGTGCCACGAGCATCCTGCTCGTGCAGGCCAGGGCAGGGACAAGCCCTGCCCCTACAATTCGTCGTCGGTTGTCACAACATCCTCAATTTCGCCCGCCGAAACCTCCACAGGCTCCTCGGCCTCAACCTCGATCTCACCAAGCTCGAAAACATACACGTCGGTTGCGGGCTGATTCATGCCGACCTTCGCAAGTTCGGACCAGTATCCATTTTTAAGACGGACGAGCACAAGTTCACTCAAGTCGGATGGCGATCCAGTCACCATCAAGTAATCCTTCGGTCCAATAACCTCCGCGTCCAGTATCATGACCGGCTCATGAGGCTCGGACGGAGTCCAGATTTGCTCGGCAACCCTCGTATAGGTTCCGTATGAATACAGAGCATCCGTCGTTGTGATTTCGCCTTCTTCGTCCACCGAATTCGATGCCATCAGAATCGTATCTCCATCCCTTGCTAAAGCTCTGATCTCACCGGGTATCTCGCCCAGGCTCATCGTGCGGGCGACAACGGCGGGGTAACCGCCGGGCTCCAGAAACAACCAGCCCTCATCGCTATGAACCACGACGCATCCGGACAACGGGTACACGCCGTAAACATCCATGAATTCTCCGCCGAAATCCTTTTCGTGGTACAAGCGAAGCCGCCGAGTGGGCCTCTTTTCGGGAGTCGCCGCGCCTGCCTGTCCGGGTCGATCGAGGAAGAACATCGGCCAACCGCTCGATGTGAGCATATCGAATGGCTCCAGCACATCGGCAGTGAGCTGGTCCACTTCCTCGAAATCGCTGCCGTCCAGGAAATACACCCTGAGCGACCGGAGCGGCGGCACGGTGTGACCCATTGCGTAGATTATTCTGTCTTTCGGGCTTACCGCGATAGGTTTCTCCCATGACGTAAGTTCTACAACAGGATCAGCTGCGTATTCGAGAGTTTCCCTGTCAAGATCAAGCCATTCCACTCCCTCCTCCCCCTGGCGGAGCATACCGCCGGCCCAGATGGAAAGAATTTCGGACCTGGGTCCGGAGTGGACCAGTTCCCCTGAAGGAAAAGCCCAGACATAGAACCATGCGTCCTCTGAATCGGGTTCTCCTGTCGCGACAGCCAAAACCGAGGGTGGGGGGGATGAGATGATTTCAACAACAGGCTCCTGCTCGCCCCTGTCAGGACAACCACAGGCGGCCATCACGAAAGCGGCAACCAGCAAAGTAGAAATCGCAATCCGCACTGATGTCATAGTCGGCTCCTTCTAACCCCCTAGATACTGAGAGAGGTGTGTAGGATCATCCTCCCCGTGTATGAACGCCTGCACCTCGGGAAGCGGGCTTGCGTTAATTTCCCAGGGAGTCCCAACTGCAATAATCCTGCCGTCCACCAGCACCCCGACACGATCCGAAATCCGGAAGACACTTTCCATGTCGTGGCTGATAACCAGACTAGTCGCCTCGTACCGATCGCGTGTCCTCAGGATAAGGCCGTTGATGTTATTCGTGATTACGGGGTCCAGGCCGGTGGTGGGCTCGTCATATAGAATGATCGAGGGATTCTCCGCCAAGGCTCGTGCAAGGCCTACTCTTTTCTGCATTCCGCCCGACAACTCTTCGGGCATCAGTTTTTCGGTCCCCTCCATCTCGACATCCGCGAGCTTCTCAGCGACAAAGCCCGCCAGATCCTTCTTCGCCACGCCGCTGCGATACCGAACCGGAAACGCCACGTTCTCGAACACGTTCAGGCTGTCGAACAACGCTGCATGCTGAAAGAGCATCCCCATCCTCATTCGGATGTGCCGAAACTGAAGCTCATTGTAGCGCGTAACATCCTCGCCATCGATGATCACCTTCCCGGATTTCACCCGAATAAAACCGATTACCAGCTTGAGGAGGGTGGACTTGCCGCTTCCCGAGAGACCGATGACCGTAAAAATTTCGCCGTGACGGACAGACAGGCTAAGCCCGTTCAGGACCATGTGGTCGTCGTAGCCCGCGACAACATCGATCAGCTCGATTGCCGGTGGTACGGACTTCTCTTTCTCATTCTCTTCAGGCATCTCGTCTCGGTAGATTATATCGAGCTTGACGGTGTTGAGCAATCAGCGCCGGTGGCCGCGATTTCCTATTAGCGTGTTACATCCGGGCAGGCTAATGCTATACTTTTGGCAGACCTGCTAAGAAGCCGCTCTTTTAGACATCAATACCACCAGGTGGTTAATTCTGCGTCGAAGAGACACAACCGCAGAATCCCTGTCCTGTAAGGAGAAATACCATGCAATCCCAACGGTCTCACACAGCGAGTTTCACCGCTGTACTACTGTCCGTTCTCATGGTGCTGGGAGCTTTCGGCTGTTCTTCCGGAGACGGACCGGTAACGGCTCCCGAATTGACCTCCGTCACGGATGGCTCGCGGGCGTCCCAGGCAAATCGCGTGCTTTGGAGCATGTGGCATGTTTCGATCGATCCCGCGACGCTCGTGG
>CBDUXL010000190.1:0-6688 GCA_965371155.1 uncultured bacterium
CCTTACCCTTTCCACTCGCCGTTGAACACCTGCACTGCCGGCCCCGCAAGTATGACCGAACCCGAGTCGGTGTACTCTGTCAGGACTGATCCGCCGGGGACATCGACTCGAAGTTTGTCCCCTGCCCTTCCGGTGAGTCGGCATGCAACCTGTACCGCGGCGGTTCCGGATCCGCAACTGAGGGTGATTCCCGCGCCACGCTCCCAGACCCGCATACGCACATGCCCTTTGTTGATCACCTGCACGAACTCAACATTGGTGCGCTCGGGAAACAGCTCGGTGTAATTCTCGATTTCCGGGCCCCACTCCTCCAGCCGGACATCATCCACACCGACACAGAATATTACGGCGTGAGGATTACCCATGCTGACGGCGGTGAAATCCACCTTATTAGTCGTCCCAGGGATAGCCATCTTCTCTGCGATCACCGGCGACTTTCCCTCGCCCGCTACTGGAATCTCTGATCTGTCGAGGATCGGTTCGCCCAAATCGACACTCACCCAGGTCGCGTTCGGGTCCGCCCAGTCGGGGGGTTGAGGGAACTCGAGTTTCAGGACTCCCTTGCCGGTTTCGATATGAATCGGCTCGGTTTCATCACTGAGGCCGTGCGCCAGAAGATGCGCGCCGACACACCTGAGGCCGTTTCCGCACATGCCGCTTTCGCTTCCGTCCGGATTCCACATTCGCATGCGGAAATCGTCGACCTCCGATCGTCCGACCAGAATCAGGCCGTCGGCTCCGACACTGAAATGACGCGCGCACATGGCTACGGCAAGCGCGGGGATATCCTGCGTGAAGCTGAGAGTCACCTGCTGGGACGCAAGAATGAAGTCGTTGCCGGTTCCGTGCCATTTTTCAAATGGTAGGCTGTCATTGTGACTGTCCATGATTGTTGTAGGAAAGCCGCTTTCTAATTTAATCACCCGAGATAGGGAGCCATGTCAAGAATCTGTTCCGCGAGTGCTGCAGGATCCGTGCCGGATTCGAGGTCGATCCAGGTTATGCCGCTCAAACGACGGAAATACGTCATCTGTCTTTTCGCGAACCGTCGTGTATCCCGCTTCGTTAGCTCGATTGCAGAATCCAGGCTCTGTTTGCCTGTCAGGAATGCCACTATCTCCCGATATCCGAGTCCCTTGAGCGGTTTCTCCTCTCCGCAACAGCCGGATTCGAGAAGAGATTTCACTTCATCCACCCAGCCCGAATGGATCATTTTCAACACTCGCTGATTTATTCGTTCGTATAGCCGGTCGCGATTGGTGTTGAGGCCGATCAGCCGCCATCGGTACGGTGATTCAGCCCTCTGTGCCTCTCTGTCCCGCTTCTTCCCATCGGAAAACCTCCTGCCGCTAGCCCTGACCACCTCGAGCGCGCGCACCAGCCTTGGGATGTTGTTCGGATGGATTTTTCCGGCAGCTTCGGGATCGACTGCCTGCAGTTCATCGTAGAGCGCCCGGGATCCTCGATCGGCCATTTCCTCCAGGATTTCGCGCCTGAGCTCCGGGACCGGCGGTTGATCCTGGTAACTTGGGCGATCCACGAGCGCCCTGATATACAAACCAGTCCCGCCGACAATAAGCGCGCGTTTCCCGCGATTGTGCAAATCCTCAAGCACATCATTCGCGAGCCTCTGGAAGTCGGCTACGGTGAAGTCTACCTGGGGATGGACAATGTCGATCATATGATGCGCGATTCCTGCGCGTTCGGAGATCACCGGTTTCGCAGTGCCGATATCCAGGCCTATGTAGACCTGGCGGGAATCCGCAGAGATGATTTCGGCGTCGAGGGCGCGAGCGAGGGGAATGCTCACAGCCGTTTTCCCGACTGCGGTGGGTCCCAGAAGGATGATTATTTCGGGCCTGGGATTAGGCATTTATTCGCCTACGGGCACGGGGCTGGGAAAATCCCAGGACCCCGTGTCGGAATCGAACATCAGGTCGAGCACGAAATCCGGTTCCGCCGTGCGGACACAAGGCCACCAGGTGATCTCTCTTGCGGCATCACGAACGCCAATTTCTTCATCGATGTCGAGGGTGTAAGCATTGATTGACCTTCCGACAACCCTGTACTCGCCCGTCGCAGGCCGGACTCTAGCCCACGCGGCCACATCCTCCTCCTCAACCCAATCCTGGAACATGACCAGGATGTGATCGGGCGCGAAATCGGGGCTCGGGACATGTTCGCCGACCCAGATCCGGAACGATTTGACATAGGTGACTCTCTCGTCATCGACATCGGCGTCGAGTGTGGCGGTGATGATTACATCGCCCGGATCATCCGGCGCGTCCCATTCCACACCGTTTTCGGTCGAGCGCTGTTCATCGAACGTGCCGAAGTTGGAATCCCAGCTAAGCTCCCAGCCCTCCGGGAGCACAGTAGAGATTTGGCTGCCGTCGCCCCAGTCGATATCGCGCTGGACAATTGCGGTGAACACGTAACGGGCGCCTGGATCCAGAACTGTGAGATCGAAGGGATCGAACTCGGCCCCATCAGGAGCGGTGATGGTTACGCCTGTAATCACGGGATAGATCACGGGCGGACTCTCCATTACAGTCGATGATCCCTGAACCAGGAGCAGTCCTGAGATAAAGGTAATGAGTAATCTGGCAATCATTTGAAGGTCCTCCATGTAATTGGTGACTCATTCGAGGGCACAAAAGTAGAGACAGCGACTAAGTCTATCACGTTCAATGAAAACCAACCAGCCGATGGGAGCATGCTTGGGGCGATCTCGTTTGACTTCGATCACCCGAAAACCCTATAATCCACATTCGTTCCCGACCCGGGAGCAGGTTTGGTATGCCCAATCGCAGGTAAGCTTGCGTTCGCGTCGAGGAATTATTGTAAGGAAATCCTTGAATCGGAGGTCCTGCCTTAATATGGGCGCCGAAAAACGTACTCAGAACTGGATCCTGGTAGCTGTTGTCCTCATCGTGGCAATCGCTGTCCCTATTTGGAAAGCCAGGTCAGGCGTTCCGCCGGTGAAGCAGGGGATTGACCTGGTCGGAGGTGTTGACCTGCTTCTGGAGGCGATATTGCCGGAAGGGGAGGAAGATCCCCATGACATGATGCTGGGAGCTATCGAGATTGTGCGCAACAGGCTCGATCCCGAGGGAGTCAAGGAAATTATCATCCAGCAGATGGGTGATAACCGAATAGTGGTTCAGATTCCCGGGGAGGAAGATCCCGAGCGGGTGAAGGCCCTGGTCGGAACGACCGCCACACTGCGTTTTATCGATCACCAGGGCACCGATCCGATCCCGGAAGGGACCCGCCTCCGTTACATTGACCCTGTAACCGGAGAACCGGCAACCGGATTCGGGCAGGACCTTGAGCTGGAAACCGGCGACGGACCTACGACAATCACTCCCGACAAAATTGCTTTAAAAGGATACGGATTGCAGGGATTCGGCTACCCACCGGATGAATCAGCCGAATCCGAGGAAGCAGAGGAGGAGGCAGCCGAAGAAGCAACCGAGGAAGTGGTTGAAGAAACGCCGGAAAGCGAGGATGAGTTCCCCTTATCCATTGCCGCCCCTGAGATCTCTATGCTATTGGACACCGCGCAGTCGATTCAGCTCGCGGTGGTGACAACCCAGAACACCGGCGATCATCTCGCATTGGTGATCGACAACAAGGTTCGATCCGTCTTCGAGATAACCGACGCCATCACATACAACAGGCTGGAGTTTCCCGGCCTGGCCGATGATCCGGACTTCAACATTACCGAAATCAACTCCTGGCTGGAGGGGTTGAAGGCCCAAGTTGAAGCATGGGAGGAGTTCAACCAGGAAGAGGCCGATGCGCTGCAGAATCGCATTTATGTCGTCAACACCGGCAGAGAGGCTCCGCTGGTGGGCGACGAAGTGGAATTTGTCCAGGAGGGGGAGGAGCGGGTCCAGTGGATGGACATCACCACTGACCAGGTCCTCTGGACCGGAGAGGATTTCAAAAATGCGGAGGTGGGTTTCGACCCATTGACTTCGGCGCCGAAGATTGATTTCGAATTCAAACCCGAAGCCCGGGAAGCTTTCGGAAGATATACCGCCCGGAATGTCGGGAAGTTCCTCGCCATAGCGCTGGATGACAGGATAATCTCCTGCCCGGTAATCAGATCGCCGATTCTCGGGGGGCGGGGTGAGATCTCGGGCAATTTTACACAAGAGCAGGTTGTCGACCTGGTTATCAAGCTGGATTCCGGACGTCTGCCGGTTCCACTTGAAATCATCGAGAACCGCACTGTAGGTCCGACCCTGGGTGAAAAATCGATTGCCGACAGCAGGCGCGCGGCAATCCTCGGCGCTGTGCTGATCCTCCTGTATATGGCGTTTTACTACAGGCTTCCCGGCCTTTTGGCGGACATAGCCTTGATTTTCTACGCGGTCGTGTTCTTCGGTGTGCTTGCCCTGCTGGACGCGACCCTGACGCTTCCCGGCATCGCCGGATTCATCCTTTCAGTGGGAATGGCTGTCGACGCCAACGTGATTATCTTCGAAAGGCTCAAAGAGGAGCTTAGAACCGGGAAAACATTCCGGTCGGCAGTGGACGCCGCATTCAAACGGGCATTTCTTGCGATTTTCGACGCGAACGTCACCACCCTGATTACGGGCCTTGTGCTCTATAACCTTGGAACGGGCCCGATCAAGGGCTTCGCCGTCACACTCTGCCTGGGGATTCTGGTGTCGATGTTCTCGGCGCTGGTGTTCACCAGACTACTCCTGGAGACCCTGTTGCAGGCGCGCGAGATGCAGAAGTACTCGTTCTTTGGATTGAAAGAAAAGGAAATTTCAACGGGGCCAAAAGGGGGTGAGGTGTGATGGATTTCAGCAAATCGAAATTCGACATAATCGGCAAAGCCAGGATCTGGTATTCCATCAGTGCCGTGATAATCATCCTCGGCCTGATCGGCATGGGAATCAACCTGGCGAACGCGGATGAACGTTTCCCGCTTCGACGAGGGATCGACTTCGCCGGCGGCAGCATCATTCAACTGCAGTTTGACAATTGGAGCGAGCAACAGGATCGGGGGCATTTTGCCGAAGAAATCAGGGGTCTTGTCTCCAAATACACCGAGAGAGAACCCTCGGTTCAAACCACCCCAATTGCTGCCGATGAAACCGCCACAGGCGAACCCGCACTGCTTCTCCACATCCGCGCTGATGCCAGCCTGATCGCCAATCCCGATGCTCAGCAGAACCTCTACGATGAGATCAAGGGGCTGGGCGGCGAATTCACGGTACTCGAGGAAACCGAGGTCGGTGCGGTTATCGGGAAGGAGCTTGCGCAGAAAGCGATCCTGGGCGTCCTTGTCGGGATGATCTTAATCCTCGTTTACGTCACCATTCGATTGTCTTTCGATTTCGCAGTGTTCGCGGTGGTGGCGCTATTCCACGACATTCTTATCCTCACGGGCATTTATGCTCTATTCGGGATGGAGATCAACTCGCCGTTTGTCGCGGTTCTTCTGACGGTGGTCGGTTATTCCATCAACGATACAATCATTATTTACGACCGCATACGAGAGAACCAGAAGGTCAAGCGCCATCTGACGTTCGATAAACTGGTCAACCAGAGCCTTCTTGAAACCATGCCTCGATCCATAAACACCTCCTTTACCACTCTCCTCGCGATTCTTGCGCTCCTGATCTTCGGCGGCGAGAGCCTCAGAACCTTCATGTTCGGGCTGGGTATCGGAGTTCTGACAGGCACGTACTCGAGCATCTTTGTTGCAAGTCTGCTGCTTGTCACCTGGCGACTCAAGGGCAAAGGAACGCTGGTTCTGGACGAGCCGGTGCCCAGCGCGACGAGTATCATTCTCGATCAGGATGATGACCTGATGGATTTCTCAGAGGCTGAAGATGAACTGGAAGAGGAGGAAGAAGAAGAGCCGGTCGAGCCGATCACAATAAAGGAGCCGCCGAGACCAAAGCCACCAAAGAAGAAGAAGCGGCGACGTCGAAGGCACTAGTATCGGCGTGAGCAGCGGACCATCTCGGTAACCACATCACTTGTGGTGTGGATGTTGTGATGATGTGGAGCAATAACCACACCACCGCAATAACCACACCACCGCAATAGCCACACCACCGCAATAGCCACACCACAAGTGGTGTGGTTACCGATGGATGCGGGCAACCAATCCCTACCAGGTAACAGGCGGGATCCAGTAGCAAAGGAAGTTGAAGCCGAAAATATCCGCCGGCGGGAGGAACAACACTCGTTCACCCTCGTCCGACTGTGATGAGATGCCGGCACAAGTGAAAAAAATGATGTTCGTCGAAATCTCACTGTCCATCCAATCAAGCTCAACACCGAACCTGACGACCTCGGTATTCCAATTCGCAAGCCTGCTCATTACTTCAATCCTGCAGTGCTCCGGCTCGCATACATCAGTCCCGTTGTGATCGATGGTAATATCAGCAGAGTATGGGAAGAAATGTTGGTCGGTGTCGGTGCCGTTATCATAATAACCGTACACCGTAACCGTATCCATTGGATTGGTGAAAATCTGATCGGTGGCGCCGCCGAAACTCTCGACATATGTCGGCGGACTGGTGTTCAGGTTAACCCTATGCAGCTTGCCCGTGAAGGGGGCTTCTCCAACCTCAAGGATGTAGAGATGGTTGTTGGCAAAAGCCACCACCATGTCATAAACGTCGAGTTCGGCCCCAAGCTCAGTTGTCAGGTT
>CBDUXL010000191.1:0-6679 GCA_965371155.1 uncultured bacterium
TCGGGGATATTCTTGTCGTTTCAGTCGACGAGCACGGTACGCCGGGTGATGCGGTGAACATCACGCTCCATCACGATCATGACTCGCTGATGGGCTGGTCCGATGACGGTGAGAGCATCCATTTTGTGAGTAACCGACAAAGTATACAGGGGCTGGATATGTACGGATGGTGGTCGAGGGACACCGGGCTATTTTCTGTCCCGCTTCAAAGGACACCCCCGCCGAGGAGCGATGTGCTCGAATTTCCGGATGAAGCTGAAGATTCCGAGGGCTCGGATGAATCCGATGAAGAGTCGGATGAAGAAGAAGAGCTTGAGATCGAGATAGATTTCGATAGGATTCATGAACGGGCGCGACTCGTGTCCCCGACACGCGGTTCGGGATGGATCGCGGAGCTGTCGCCGGATAGTACGACATTCATCTATCAGTCGAATGCTCTGGGAACGCCGGCGTTGTGGAGCGTGCCGTTCGAGGGCGGGAGCGCGACTCACATTACCGACGTGGCCGGCGGAGTCGGCAGTCTCCAGTGGCTGCCCGACGGTAGCGGTTTCCTGTTCCTCTCCGGAGGCAAGGTGAAGTACAGCACCGGAAGCCCCGGAGATGTGAGAGCCGTGCCTACGTTCGGAAGGTTGACTGTGGACCTCGTCGCGGAACGTCTTCAGATGATCCGGGAAACCGGACGTCTGCTGAGGAACAATTTCTATGATCCGGATTTGCACGGGGTCGACTGGGACTCGGCAGTCGATTACTACACGCCGCTAGCATCCGAGGCGGAGGTGGCCGAAGAGTTCGACCTGCTTTTGGAAATGCTTTTCGGTGAGCTGAACGCGAGTCATCTCGGGACATGGGGGAGAAACAGTCTCGAGGGGATTGGAACCGATCCCGGCGCGCTCGGACTTGACTTCGACGCCACAACAATCGGGCCGGGACTGCTGGTCACGAGGGTCTGGCCCAGGGGACCTGCTGATTACGAGGAAACGCGAGTCGAGCCGGGTGAATGGATTCTTGAAATAAATGGACTGGAGGTTTCCACGTCGAACAACTACTGGGCGATTCTCGACGACGCCGGAGCCAGGACGACGGTGCTTACGGTGGCCTCCGACCAAAACGGCAGGGACGCCCGGGAGGTGGTTCTGGGTCCTCTGGATTATTTCGGGGGCGCCCCGTACGGCAATACGACGGGTTTGATGTACATGGCCTGGGCGGAGGATAAGCGGGCGATTGTCGAGGAGGCTACGGACGGCAGGATCGGTTATATTCACCTCCCCCACATGATGGGCGCACCGCTTGAAATGTTCGCGCGGCAGCTTTTCAGCGAGAATTTCGATAAGGAAGCGCTCATCATCGATGTGCGCTGGAACAGCGGTGGCAATATCCATGAGGCCCTTCTTGATATCCTTTCCAGACCGCAGTTCGGATGGATGGCTAATCGTGACCAGGAGGAGTGGATCGAGCAGCCATCGCGCAGATGGGACCGCCCGATTGTCCTGTTGACAAACAAGCAAAGCTTCTCAGACGCGGAAATTTTTCCGGCCGGAATTCGCGCACTGGGAATCGCGACCATCATCGGGGAGTCGACTTTCGGCGGCGTGATCGGCACCGTGAATATCAGGTTGGTCGATGGCTCAACGATAATTCGGATCCCGAGGGTGGGATGGTGGACTATCGAGGGAGCCAACCTGGAGAACCTGGGAATCGAGCCGGATATCCATGTTGTGAACGATCTCAACCACGTCCGAGAGGGTATAGACGATCAACTGAACGCGGCGATTGAGTACCTGCTGAGTGACTTGGATTAACATTCAGGAAACGCCGTTCGCAGAAAACCTTGCCGGATTCCGCATGCTGGCTGAAAAATAGGCACATCATCGAATGGCAAAAATGAGACCATTGTTAAGCCATATTAGAACTCCTTAGGAAACATATACCTCAGAACCTGCTTTCAGCAGTGTTTCCATCAAATCGGCTTGACAAGCCTTTAATTATGTTGTTAATCTTTCCGTCCCTAGGAACAGCGGATAGTCGTCCGTCAAAGCCCAGGACACAATTGCCGTCTGGCTAAAATGCTGGAGGTTTCCAATGTACCGTCATATGGCGCGCATATGTATCATCACCGCGACTTTAATGCTTATCGGTTGCGGTGGATCGGGCAGCCCAACTACTCCCGATCTCGGAACACCACCCGAAGCTACCCCACCGGGCTTGACTTCCGGTCGAGAAGTCCAGGCATCGGATACAGCCCACTATCTGATGGGTTACTTCATGGTGTATGTCGATCCTGTCGCGTTGGAATTTGAGATCATCCCTGTCCGGACTGCCACCGGCCACTGGAACGCTCTCGCCTGGCTGGAGCAATGGCCCTGCACGGACTGCTTCCAGCTCCTGAGCCTCCAGGGCATGCCTGATGGGAAGCTTCTCGCGGATGTTCAGATCACCCATCCGTTTGATGGCTTGAATTTCACAGCCTTCGACGTGCGCGGGATAACGATGTTCGACGGGAATCACGAGTTTCCCCTGGCAGGCCTGATTACCTCGGACCTTAACCTGGGCGATGGTGAGCTACTGAATCCCGACGGACATACCACGCTCTACAACTACACCACCGAGGGTTCCGGGTTTGAGGGCAGACAGGGATACATAAAGGGCAACCTGGCCACCCCGACTGCTCCGAACGCCACCCTGAACGGCTACAAAGTCTTCATCACTGATGATCCCGGAAACACCCGTAACGCCCTCTACGCGGGCGACTCGGTTGTCGTCTCCTACGAATTCGACAAGCCTGACTCAGGTTTCATCTTCGGGTACGCCATCGATTCGAACTGGGCGGAGCCGATAATTAAGCCCGTAACGGACCCGATGGCCCATTTCCCGCCCGAGGCGAACTGCCCCGAGCCCTGGAAGATCGAGGTTACCGAAGACCCTGTCGGACAGGGATTGACCGATCAGGGCGGATCGACGGTGCTCACGATCGATGCATACGACCGGGAGGGCAAAGCCACACTTCTCGATCCGGTGGTTGAGTGCCCGGAGCTGTTCGATACGGCTCCCACGGCCGCGTGGATTGAAGACGGGGATGGCTACTCGCGCTTTGAAGTGACGATCGGGAACCAGCTTCTTGCCCCCCAGGGTGAGTACATGGTGCTGATTGGCATCGAGGCTACCGAGAACGCCGGTGCGCCTGAATGGATGGATTTGACCGCATATGCGATCTACAAGGTCACAGTCGGCGAGTTTGTTCCGATGGATCCAATCGCTTCCGCCAACGCAGATCCGATCCCTCAGATTATCTGCGAGGATGTGCATTTCTTCGATGACGGCTCGTCCGATCCGGATGGCGGCAGTATCGTGACCTATGAGTGGGACTGGGACAATGACGGTGTCTACGACGAGGTGGGCGATGATGTCTACCACACCTGGGATGTTCCTGGCACGTACTACGTGCAGTTTAGAGTGACCGATGACGAAGGAGCGACGGACGAGCTTGATGCCCCGCTGGAAATCGTCATGGAAAACGGAATACCCCTGGCAATTGCCATACCGAGTACGCTCAATGCATTGGTGGGCGAAGAAATCGAGTTCGACGGCTCCAATTCCGTGGACGGAGATTGCATGGGAGAGGAGATTGTCGAGTGGGAGTGGGACTGGGAGAACGACGGAACATACGATGAGACCGGCGAGATAATCAATCACGCGTACGATGAGGAAGGCACATACAAGGTAATGCTCAGGGTAACCGACAATGAGGGCGCGACAGGAGAGCTTCACTTCCCGCTCGAGATATATGTCGCGATGGAGTATTTCGATCCGGTCGCCCAGGCCGATGCCGAGCCGAATCCTCAGACTGTGTGCGAACCGGTGCATTTCTTTGATGACGGCTCGTACGATCCCGACGGTGGTGATATCTTCCTCTATGAGTGGGACTGGGACAATGACGGTGTCTACGACGAGGAGGGCGATGATATTTACCACACCTGGGATGTTCCTGGCGCTTACTACGTGCAATTCCATGTAAAAGACGACGAGGGTGTGATTGATGACCTCGATGATCCCCTGGAGATCGTCATCGAGAACGCGCTTCCGACTGCTGTTGCTGAAGCGGACAAATACAATGCGTACGTGGGCGAGGATATCGTCTTCAGCGCCGCGGGCTCATACGATAACGACTGCCAGGGAGAGGAGATAGTCCTCTGCGAGTGGGAATGGGACAACGACGGGATTTACGACGAGTCCGGCGAGACGGCTATTCATTCATACGACGCCGAAGGTGTGTTCCAGGTGCAACTTCGTGTAACCGATGATGAAGGCGGCACGGACACACTGGATGAGCCTTTGGAGATCAATGTCAGTACGGAGCTTTTCGATCCGGTAGCAGTGGCCGAGGCTGATCCCGTTCCTCAGACTGTTTGTGAACCTGTGCATTTCGTCGACAACGGGTCATACGATCCCGATGGAGGCCTGATCGAGCTATACGAATGGGATTGGGACAACGACGGCGTCTATGATGAAACCGGTTCGGATGTCTACCACAACTGGGATGTCCCGGGAACCTATTACGTGCAGTTCAGAGTGACCGATGACGAAGGCGCAACGGGCGAGCTTGCCGATCCACTTGAGATCATCATTGAAAACGCGCTGCCGACAGCATCGGCACAAGCCGACGATTACGATGTATATGTAGATGAGCAGATCAACTTCGACGGCTCCGCCTCCACGGACAATGACTGCGGCGGAGAGGCGATCGTCCTTTATGAGTGGGATTGGGAGTCCGACGGAATCTTCGATGAAACCGGTCCGACTGCCACTCACTCGTACCTTTCGCAGGGGATTTACTACGTGCAGTTGCGGGTAACCGACAACGAAGGCGATACCGTTACGCTGGATGAGCCTTTGGAAATTACGGTCTCTATTGAGTATTTCGATCCGGTCGCGCTCGCCTATCTCAGTCCAAACCCCGGCATCGTCTGCCAGACAATATACGGCTACGACAACGGCTCGTACGATCCGGACGGCGGAACGATTGAGCAGTACGAGTGGGATTGGGACAATGACGGCATCTATGATGCAACGGGTCCTGAAGCCAATAACGCATGGGACGTACCGGGGACCTACTACGTGCAGTTCCGCGTTACGGATGATGAGGGCGCAACCGACGAGCTTGACGAGCCGATTGAATTGATTATCGAGAACGCGCTTCCCACTGCGGTTGCTGAAGCGGATGACTACGATGTCTACGAGGGCGTGGAGGTAAACTTCGACGCCTCCGAATCATACGATAACGATTGCGATGGCGAGATGATTGTCGAGTGGGAATGGGATTGGGAAAACGACGGGATTTTCGATGAGACCGGCGTGACCGCCTCGCACTCTTACGGCTCCGCAGGCGTCTATCTTGTGCAGCTTCGTGTCACCGACGATGAGGGCGGCTGGGCTGTACTTGCCGATCCCCTGCAGATCACTGTCACGGTCGAGCCGTTGGATCCCATCGCATTCGCGATGGCCGACCCGGTTCCGCAAACTATCTGTGAACCGGTTCATCTCTTCGATAACGGCTCTTACGATCCCGACGGCGGAACTATCGAGCTGTACGAGTGGGACCTGGACAACGATGGCGTCTACGATGAGGTGGGCGATGATATTTACCACGCCTGGGATGTCCCCGGAACCTACTACGTGCAGTTCCGCGTCACCGACGACGAGGGCGCGACCGACGAGCTTGATGAGCCCCTTGAGATCGTTGCTGAGAACGCACTCCCGACTGCGGTGGCCGAAGTCAGCGCCTGGATAGTTGAGGTCGGCGAGCTTGTCGACTTCGATGCCTCCGGGTCGCATGACAACGACTGCTCCGGGCAGGAAATCGTCCTCTGTGAATGGGACTGGAATAATGACGGGGTTTACGACGAGACCGGCGTACTGGTTCAGCACTCGTTCGATGACGAAGGCGACTTCTACGTCCAGCTCAGGGTCACCGACGACGAGGGCACGACGGACATCCTGGAAGAGTCGATCCATATTATTGCCTACATAGACTACACCAACCCGGTTGCCATAGCCGTCGCCGAGCCGAATCCGCAGACCATCTGTGAGGCCGTTCATTTCCATGATAATGGGTCATTCGATCCGGACGGCGGGAATATCACTCTCTACGAATGGGACTGGAACAATGACGGCACTTATGATGAAACCGGCACCGACATCTACCGTCCGTACAGCATCCCAGGCACCTACTACGTGCAGTTTCGTGTCACCGACGATGAAGGCGCTACGGACGAACTTGATGCACCTCTCGAGATCGTGATCGAGAATGCGCTTCCCACCGCTCTTGCTCTTGCCAACAAGGACATTGCTATTATTGATGAGCTGATCATTTTCGATGCCTCCGCCTCCCATGACAATGACTGCGGCAATCAGTCCATCGTGCTCTACGAGTGGGATTGGGAAAACGACGGGATCTTCGACGATACCGGAGTCACGATGAACCACTCCTATAGCGCTGAAGGCGTTTATTACGTCCAGCTTCGTGTTACCGACAACGAAGGCGCGACGGATCTGCTTGACGAACCATTGGAAATCACCATCAACCCTGAACTTTTCGATCCGGTTGCGCAGGCGGATTTCGATCCGGTTCCGCAGACGGTTTGCGAGCTGGTGCATTTCTTCGACGCCGGCTCATACGATCCGG
>CBDUXL010000192.1:0-6658 GCA_965371155.1 uncultured bacterium
GGAGCATCTGTCCATCATAATCAAGGGTAGCGCCGACGTGGTTGTGGTCGGCCTGCCGCTTACGACCGAGGGCACAGAGGGTCCGATGTGCGAGAAGGTGAGGGAATTCGCGAGCGACCTCCAGTTCCGCATCGACCTTCCGGTCCATTTCCAGGACGAGCGCTTCAGCACTCGCGCGAACGTGGGACTTCTGCAGGGCATGCCCAGGGAGGAAAAGATGAAGATCGCCGACGCGCTTGCCGCCGCCGGTATCCTTCAGACCTGGCTCGACAAGACGAAACCCACCGCCACTTTGAATAAGGTTTAGAGCTATCAAGCTTTCTGGAGACGGTTCAATCAAGGCGTGAATCCATTCAAACCAGATTACAGATATCCATCCCTTGCAGACGTGCCCATCGAGGAGTTCGCGAAGGCCGGTAAGCGCGGCGCTCTTTTGGACATAGACAACACCCTCGTCCCCTACGGACAATACGAGAACCTGACACCGGAAAACAAGGAGTGGCTTGATCGTGCGGCAGCATGCGGAGTCAAATGCCTGCTGTACTCAAACGCAAGTCAACGGAAAATAGAGCTGGTTGGGAAAGTCACCGGCCTTCCAGGCGTGCCGAAAGTCTACAAACCTGCATGGAAGCTGCTGGGAAAAGCGCTGGCGATGATAGAGTGCAGCAAGGACGAGGTGGTTCTGATCGGCGACCAGATCTGCACCGATATGGTCGGCGGCAACATGGGCGGGGTGGATACAATATTGGTCGAGCCGATGACTCCGAAAGACTGGCCCGGCACCAAGCTGCTCAGGATGATCGAATGGTTTGTGTTGCCCGACCGCCGCCCATGGAATAGAAATCCACGTCCGTAGGGGCGCACGGCTATGCGCCCACGGCTATGCGCCCACGGAATGAAAACCTCGGTCCGTAGGGGCGCACGGCTATGCGCCCACGGAATGAAAACCTCGGTCCGCAGGGGCGCACGGCTGTGCGCCCACGGCTATGCGCCCACGCCTATGCGCCCTCCGCTGTTGGCCCTTGTTAAACTCTGTGAAATCCTTGGGGTTTGTGAAGAAGGGTGGAGAAAAAGCAAGAAGTTACTCACAATCTTTCAACAGTCACTCCACAATCTCTCCACTGTTATCCATTGTTATCCACTGTTATCCACAGAAGACTCTACTCCCGGCTCGGTTTCGCCTGCTGATGGTTGCATTTCCGCTTCGGACCCCTCATCCCCCTGCTCATCCGGGGGTTCTTCCGTATCAGGAATTGTCTCCATACCGTAAACCGGTATCGGAGGTGTATCCGGGCGGGAACGTCGCTCGACCGAAAAGCCGCTCCTCCACCGATAAATCACCCCATCGCGGTAGCCATCGTGCGCCGCGGGAACCTGAGTGCCGCCGATCTGTGTGGTGAGTCGATCCCGCACTGCATCGTAGCAGTCGATGGTCGCCTGGGCGTTCTCATCTCCGCACACACCAAGGATGTATGCATCAGGACGACCGTTTTCGTCGAGATCATACGACCTATAGAAAAATCCCCCCGGAAGCCATCGGTTCTGGATCGCAAAACGCACGTCGATCATCAGGTTCGTCCCTGGGATGTTCGGGTCCGGGAGTATGTTCGCCATCTTCGTACCAAGAAAACCAAACCGGGGATCGGCATGGATGACCCGCCACCATAGATTTCTGACCTCTTGAAATTCTATGTCCTTATACCCGAACCAAAGCTCCCGCCACCCCGGAACTCTCCTGGGCTCGAAGTACGTGCGACGAAGGTTCAGCGGATTCACCGGGTACGCATGAAGGTAACCCTCAAGAAGCAGGGGATCAGGTGACGGGATCGTGCCCCAGCCTTTCATATCGCCGCCCCAGATATAGGCAGGGTAAAATCCGTGCATGGCGTAGTATTCCTCAAGCGCGTCCCGAATCTCCAGAAGCCTTGAGACAGCCTTGTCATTCAAACTGCTCGCTGTCGCCGGTCGGACACCGAGCGCGAGCGGCGAATAGACGAACAGCAGGCTCATGGCTATCACGCCGGCGAAATTGCTCAGAACGTGAAGCGTGAAAATGCGCTTTATCCCCCATCTGCGGAACAGGAAGCCGAATATGGGGGCCTTGATTATGAGGAAAAGGAAGAAGCTGTCGCGAAGAGCCCAGTTCCGGATGTCAGGCCACCATCCGTAGAACCATCCGGTCAATGAAATGAAAAAAAGCAGAGCAATCCCGGCGAGGTTGGTCGCGAAAATCCTGCTGACCAGCCCCGGCACAGGCCCACCGGCAACCCACCTGACGGTGAGGCTCTCCAGGAAAATCAGCCAGATGAACGGAAGTATGTACGGAAGAACATCCATGCAGATGAGCACTGTCGTCTAATTGGACCCCTCCGCAGCGAGAAAGGTCAAGCCCTGTGAAGAAAAGCAATTATACCCTTTTTCGCCTCTTGCAGGCATCCGCTGCGGTCAAGGAACGGGTCCGCGGCGCAACGGCACATTAGATTTGAGTTCACTGCAGGGAAAGGAAAATCCCCTCCGTGAGGAGGGGGAAGAATCTTCGAATACGCACCTCTTCTGTTTCTATGGGTCAGCAGTGATCTTGATGTCATCGAGACCCCAATAGTAATTACCGTTATACCAGTAGGTCGCGTAGAGGAATCCGACTCGGATATCATCTCCGATGTAATAGGAGTAGTCCACTATGCTGATGTCATTTGTGACATGGCTGTTTGCCCAGACGCGCCATCCCCAGCCCGAGCCGCTAAAACCACAGGCTTGGACTAACGCCCAGAAGTATGTAGAAGTGTATGGATAGCTCTCGTTGGTGAATTGCTCGCCTGAAATGACGGGCGGTTTGTATGAAGTATGGAAAGAAGCGCCGTCGTCATACGAGGCCATCGTCATTCCCCCTTGTGAGATAGTGTTAGACCAGAAATTGCCTCTGACTGTGTGGAAGATCTCAACATGGCAATTGCCGGCGGCAGCGGGAATTGATATTTCAGGTGTGTACAGTTTGGAACAATCCGGCTGGGACAGGGAGCTGTTTCCGGCGTTGGAATGCCACCAGTGGCCGTCGTTTCCGCCCGATACAATCTCCCATCCGGAGCCGTTCCCGGAATGGAAAGTCAGCCAGTCGCCTGCGCCTGATTCCATGTCATCTTCGAATAAGACGTTACTGCCGGTTACCGTGAGCGTTGTTGCCGAGACGGCATCAGTACCATCGCTTACATCGCAATCGATGTCGAAGACATCATCAACTGCGGCTCCGACTGTGGCCCAATCGATATCGATAGTTCCATCGCCGTTTCCCGGATCGTCGCTGATTACCTCGGTCATGGAGGAAGTATCGGTGACGGTCCAGGAGTAAGTCAGAGGATCACCATCATCGTCGTGAGCCGTCACCGTATAAGTCTCGGTAAGCAGGACGTGGGGATTGTCATTCCCGTCGACTCCGCTGTCGACAATGGGCGGAGTGTTGTAGGGAATCGGTGAAACATACAGATCGTAGCGGAAGTACGCCGTCAGCGTGTCCGTCTCGGCATCGTTCGATACGCCAGACTCATTGCTGTAATCCTCAAAGACATCGCCGGCCGTGTTCCCACACACGGCTTTCACAAAGAACTCGTTGCCCTCGGTGCCTTCCAGGTTGGTTGCGGGAATCTCGACATGGAAAGTTGAGAAGTGCTCGCCGCCGCCAATCGGGGTCATTTCGCCAGTGCTGAAAACATACTGGTGGTATTCGGTGGGGGGCGCGTCCTCAAAGAGGTCCGATGACACGACGGCGATCGTATAGTCATCCATGACGCCCAAGGCGTTAACAGTGGAATCCCAATCGAACAAGCTGATGTCGAGGATCAGCTTGCCGCCCCAGTCAGTGGGGTCAACGTAATACAGGCTCTCGGTCTGGGTGACATTGCAGGCGACCGCCTCGGGCGCGTTCGCCGGATGGGTCGTCGGGTCAATCCAGCTGGCCACCACGGCGTAGTTGAATTGCACGCCTACGGCGTCAGGGAAGCGCAGATAGTAGTTTCGCGTGTTGGTCGAGCCCGCGCTGAACACACCGTCGGTTGTGCCGCCGGTCAGAAAATCCCACTGATCGTCACAGGGACCCAGCCCATCTGCGAAGTACTTAAAGGCGTTTGCTGTTGCAGTGCCGCTGTAGCCCGGTGTGGAGAGATTTCCTTCCGTATAGCCGAGTATGCCGGTAACAGGGAACTCGGTTGGGTTCCACCACCTGGTGTACCCGTCCGGATTGCCGCACAACTCTGTATCCCCCGTCTCGTTGAAGTCCTTCATGAACTGGGTGATGCCCAACTTTGGGAAAATCGTCTGGCAGCAAAGGGGGACGCCCATGCAGGAGATGATCACCAGGTTCCCTTCAGCGATGAAGATGCCGCGCACATCGTACCCATTGAACTCCGTCATGCCGGGAAACGGATGCTTCAAACTCACATCGATGTCGACATCGAGGTAGTCAAGGCCTGAGACTATACCGTTGACGTTGAACTGCAGGTTCGTCGGATCCCCGTTGAGGAACTCCACAACATTCGCATGGAACATTCCCTCACGGTGGGGAACCGCCTCCACTGTCTGGCTCTCGGTGTCGAGAAAGACATCGTAGAAACCCCAGAGGTAGGTTTGCGACTGTCCCGCGTGACTGGTTGATCCGGTGATGACTGGATCGGCGGTCGGCGTCGCGGGATTTCCACCACCGCCGGAGCAGCCCATCGCGCCGAAAAGCAAGATCAGCATCACCGCGAAGAGCATTATCCATCGATTCATTTTGAGCCTCCTGGAATTTGCTAACAGTTTTTCCCGGACCTGCCCCCGATTATAATCGTACAACACCTTATAACACACGGTCGGGAATTTCAAGTAATCCTGGAGTGCATCCGTTGAGCCGTCGAACATGCCCGGCACACTAAAAAAACCCCAGACCGGGCTGGGGGTCTTTGAATCCACTAAAGGCAATCTCACCAGTCTGCAGGCAGGGGCACTCTTGCCCAGACGTTTATGTAGTGGGCAGCCAAAATGAGGTGATTGCTTCCCTCAACGACCTGCCCGCGAGGGCCGGCGATGTTCAGATTGCCGGTTATGTTCCCGACGTTGATGCTCGTTTTTACCTTATCGGCATAGACGGCGGTCATTCGGGCAAACGGGGTAGGTTGCGTTCCAAACCATGAGAAGCTGCCCCAGGCAACAATGTTGCAGGCTGGATCGGATACATCGATATAAATTCCCGGCAGACCCGTGCAGTATTGTCCATCGAAGATATCGGTAACCGTTGCCACCAGGTCGCCGTCGGTATCGATCGCATGCAGGTCGCACTGATAGCTGGATATGAAGCGAGTGAAGACATAGTGTTCCATTAGCGGATTCCAGTCGAAATCGCCAACCTGGCTATAGCTCCCGACAGAGCCGGGCACATCGGTAGTGTCCCAATCAGAGGCGCCGCTATCCCAGTGGAAAACCCTCATATTGCCTCCCGAATAGCCCAGAACCACCGGGTCATCGTCCTTATCGATAGTGATCCGCCATATGGACCATCCTGAATCAATATTCCCGAAAACCACAACAGTCCCGAAACCGGTGGATTGATTGAATGGGAAGTACCTGAGGCGGTTGTAGTTGGCGCTGTCAGTAAAATAAACGTTATTCTGTGAATCACAGACAATGTCGCGATTGATACTGCCGACCCCTGAGCCACTCGACAGGAATTGACAAGTATAACCATGACTTGCATTCACGGTCATCGCGCCCAGTACATTGTTTGTCCGGGTCGCGCCAATGACATAAGGAGCGCCGGTTTGAGTGGCAGCCATCCCGCCAACATAGCCATTCAGGTCGTACGGCCACCCACTAACTATGACGACATCATAATAACTGGTAAACCCGCCAATCGAGCCGCACGAGTAAACCTCCAGCAGATCCTCTCCCGTGGCTTCTTTACCACAGCCATTCACGACCACCACGTCCCAGAAACCTTCCGTAGCGCCAGTCAAATCGAAATCCGCGGTGATGGTGTTGTTGTCGACATGCTGGACATCGGTCCCGTCGATGTCGCTTTCACCGTCCTTCACCAACCTGGCTTCGAGCGTGGGGCCATCGACCAAATTCACCCCTGTAATCGTCACGTGGCAGGAGTCCAAACCCGACAGGAAGTAATCAGGATCGATGCCGGTTACCGCTGGGTCCGGGCATGGGGATTCATCCGCGACCTGCAAGTCATAGCGGAAGACCGCGGCGAGAGTGTCTGTTGGAGCTCCGCCGGGTGGAGTGATACTGCAGGTGTAGTCGTACGCTCCGTACTCGCAGATCACCCAGAACTCGTTGCCGAGTGTGCCGGTGACATTGTCGGCCGGAAACTCGACACTGTAAGTCGAGTAGTTTTCAGTGCCTCCGATCGGAGTCATGTCCGCGGAGTCGAAAACGTAGTTCGTGGCCAGCACAGTGGATTCGATGATGATTGTCGAAGGTTGCTCGGTCCAGCCCCAGACGTCGATATCGAGGATCAGGTCGCCGCCCCAATCACCGGGATCAGCGTAGTAGATATCGTCGGTCACTGTGACATTGATCGCAGGCGCCTCGATCGTGTTCGCCGGATGCGTGGTGGCATTTACCCAACTCGCCACGACCGCATACTGGAAGTCGGCACCCGGAGTCGGGAGCGGGAACTCGA
>CBDUXL010000193.1:0-6590 GCA_965371155.1 uncultured bacterium
ACATTCTTTCCACATTTCCTTGATCTCCCGGAGGCCCCTGGAATCCGCCTTGTGAAGCAGTTTCCAGCGTGCCCGGCAGGTTGCCGAGAAGCCTGCCAAGCCTGGGCGGGCTGTTTCCTTGACATCTGCTTCTCTACTCCATTTGCAGTGCATCTTGATCCTTTTTTGATTCCCCTGCCTCTCAATAATAAATTCTACCTCAAGGAGAGGGTCATGAGAACACCTGGAATAAGGTCCATCGTTATCGCAGTAGCAGGCTTGCTTGTCATCTTATCCATGTCGAATTGCGCAGGCGTCATGGACAAGAGCCCGAAGGAGAGTCTGGAAGCGGAATCTGTGGCGCACCAATTGGCTGATGAAACGGCAATGAACGGTTACCTGCGTTCCGATGAAATGGCAGCTAACGGTTATTTGGGCGCCGGCGGCACTGCGATCCCGAATGCAGACCCTTACGATCTGACGTTCTACGAGAACTACGGAGTCAACCCGTTCGTATCGACGGAAGACGAGGACACATCGACGTTCGGTATGGATGTCGATACCGCGTCCTACACCATTGCGAGAAGGTACCTGCTTGATGGCAACATCCCGGACAAGGACTCGGTCCGGACGGAGGAGTTCATCAATTATTTCGATCAGGACTACTCGGAGCCGCGAAGAGGCGATATTTTTTCCGTCACTATCGAGGGCGCCGAGTCGGAATTCGGCCAGCCGAATTACCATCTCCTCAGGATCGGCATCAAGGCGAGAGACGTTGATCCATCGGAGAGACCGCCCGCGAACATGATATTCGTGGTTGATGTTTCCGGCTCCATGAACCGGGAGGACAGGCTCGAGCAGGTGAAGAGGAGTCTTCGGATGCTCGCCGGCAGCCTGATGCGCGGCGACAGGATCGGGCTGGTGATCTACGGCAGCACGGGAAGCGTGATCTCCGATCTCACATCGAACCATCGGGCAATCATGAGCGCCATTTCCGAACTGGAACCGGGCGGATCGACAAACGCGGAAGAGGGACTCAGACTCGCATACGATATGGCGAGGAGGGGTTTCGAGGAAGAGAAGATCAACAGGATAATCCTCTGCTCCGACGGGGTCGCGAACGTGGGACACACGGATGCCGACGATATTCTTGCCCAGGTGAAAGCCGACGCGCTGGATGGGATCACTCTTACAACGATCGGTTTCGGTATGGGCAATTACAACGACGTGATGATGGAGAAACTCGCGAACCACGGCGACGGGATGTACTACTACATCGACTCGGACGCGGAAGCTGAAAGAGTGTTCGGCGCGGGCGCGGTTCAGATGCTGTTGCTGCTTGCCTCGGACGCGAAAATCCAGGTTGAGTTCAATGAAGACGTGGTCGACAGGTTCAGGCTGCTGGGATACGAGAACAGGCGCCTGGCCGAGGAAGATTTCGAGGACGACACGATTGACGCGGGGGAGGTCGGCGCGGGACAGAGCGTGACTGCCTTGTACGAGGTCAGAATCAGGGACGATGCTCAAGACAATCGGCGCGCGGAGATCGCCTCGGTGAGGATCCGGTATCAGAACTACGAGACGAAAGAAATAGAGACCGACGAAACAACTGTGACCGTCGGTGACATGACGCGGGAATTCGACGAAGCGAGTCGGCGATTCAGGTTTACGGCCGCTGTGGCGGAGTTCGCGGAGATTCTGAAAGAGAGCTACTGGGCTGAGGACGGCACGTTCAGCGCAGTGCTGAGGGTCGCGGAGGATGGCGGGGATAGGCTCGGCGCAGAAGAGCGGGAGTTCTGTGATCTCGTAGAATGCGCAATACGTCTTGAGGATAGCTGATTAACCACCAGAAGATAGGTACGATCAGGCCCGGGAGACGACCTCCCGGGCAACCTTCTTTCCCTTATACCAATTTTAGAAAGTAACAAGCGTTTTCTTATCTGGCTCCTCTCGGGGACACCTCATTTCGTCCCCGAAATGCAGGTGTCCCCCCCATTTGAATCATTACTTTATTCCTGCAATTGGTCTTAGTATTCATCGCGCCAAAACTCGGTGTCTTCATATGGGGGGAATAGCGTTGGAAGACACAGGCAATATCTCTCTATCTCGTTGCCCTTTGTGAAATGACCGAGATCAAGGTTGATTTTATCATGACCGCTTGCGGGGTCAAGTGTTAACCAGGCCTGGTAAGTCATGGCTCCACTCCCCGGCCCTCGGATGATATCCACATGCCTGACCATCGTAACCGGGATTTCGTATTTCCCCGGCTCACTGAATTCTGTAGGCACGGGCGTATTCAGGGCGGTGTCGAAAGCCCCCGTGGTCTCGTACTCGATATCGATCGTGTAACCGAGCGTCCGGCCATCGCACATAAACGACGCATCAACGTTCATGTTGAGGGTGGGAAAGCGCTCCCTTCGACGGATCGTTGAAATGAATCGGTACTCGGGGAGTTCTGCGACGGGGAGCTCGGCGTTCAGTCTGTTTTTGATGTGGAGCATGATTGCCTCGCGGGCGAGCTGATTACCGTCCTTTCCGTCCTGATCGACACGGGTTATCGGCCCGGATACTGCTTCGTAGGCCTTGAAGTTGCGCTTCAACCCCGCGAAACCGCGTTTGTTGCTTTTCAGGAAGCAGATTCGCAGGAATTCCCTGTCTCCTCGCTTCTCAGGCGCTGCACCGAAGACTTTCTCCAGCGGAATCTTGATGGTCCCTCGTAGCCTCCTGTACACGATACGCTCGTCATCGACTCTGAGGAACCCCGATTTACATTCCATGAGATATAGAACCGACGCAACGAGCGAACCGACACCGGTTCCGGCCACAATCAGGATCGGAAACGCCCAACGTCGCATGTGCGCCGGGTAGTCAAGCTGCAAGAGTAAGGACGCGACCACGACGGCAGCCAGAATGCCTATCAGCAGGCCGGTACGCCCCCCAACAAGCAATGCTCGGTTGCGCTCCGAGGCCACAGGTTCGCCTTGCTTAAGAATGCTGGCTGCTCCCGATGTCGGTGTAGCGAGGTCGACGCTGATATCGAGGTCTGAACGCATTGGCTTGGCCCTCCCTATTATACGACCTGTCAGCGGCAAGTGAGTTGCATCCTCTCCTGACCGAGCAGTCACAACCAGCAAGCCGGGGTCGAGGATTCTCATCCATGGCAGCAGACCGACACAAGTTGTGAAGACCGAGCGCAGGATGTGCACGGCACTTGACATCTGATGTAACTTGTGGTAATTTCAAGTAACTTCATGCAATCAGGCATGAAGGGAGGAGACAAATCATGAAAAAATTATCAGCGATTCTGTGTGCATGTGCCTGCCTTGCATTCGCGCTGGCAGGTTGCGGCGGGGACAGCCAATCATTGGAGAGCACTCCCACGTCGCCTTCTTACGGACCGCCCTATGGAGGACTCGGCGGCAGCGAAGACGGTTATGACACCATCTACTACGAGAATTACGGCACGAATGAGTTCGTCTCAACGGAAGACGAGACCACCTCAACGTTCGGAATGGATGTCGATACCGCGTCCTACACCATTGCTCGGTACTATCTGACGGATGGGAGAATGCCGGACAAGGACTCGGTCCGCACTGAGGAATTCATCAACTATTTCGACCAGGATTACCCGGAGCCGGAAGGGGACGGGATTTTCTCACTCAGCCTGGAAGGCGCCGAGTCGCGGTACGGGCAGCCCGACTACCACCTTCTCAAGATCGGGGTAAAGGCGAAGGATGTGGATCCATCGGAGAGACCGGCCGCGAACATGGTATTCGTAGTCGATGTTTCCGGCTCGATGGCGAGACAGGACAGGCTCGAGCAGGTGAAGAGGAGCCTCAATATGCTCGCGGAGAACCTGAAGGATGGCGACAGAATCGGGCTCGTGATCTACGGCACTAACGGAGAGGTGATCTCCGAGCTGACATCGGACCACGACGCGATTATGGCAGCTATCTCAGAACTCAAACCGGGAGGCGTGACCAACGCGGAGGAAGGGTTGAAGCTTGCATATGAGATGGCGAGAGAGAGCTACGAGGAAGGCAAAATCAACAGGATCATCCTTTGCTCGGACGGGGTCGCGAATGTCGGGACTACCGATCCGGACGAAATCCTGGCCCAGGTGAAAACCGATGCTGAAGAAGGGATCACGCTCACCACGCTTGGTTTCGGGATGGGCAACTACAACGATGTGTTAATGGAGAAACTCGCGAACCACGGCGATGGGTGTTACTACTACATCGACTCCGACGAGGAAGCGGCGAGATTATTCGGGTACGGGGCTGTCCAGTTGCTGATGGTCCTGGCGTCCGACGCGAAGGTGCAGGTTGTATTCAACGCCGAGACTGTCGAGGAGTTCCGGCTCATCGGCTACGAGAACAGGGGTCTTAACGAGGAAGATTTCGAGGACGATTCAGTGGATGCCGGTGAGGTCGGCCCTGGCCAGACGGTGACGGCGCTGTATGAGATCAGAATCCGGGAAGAGGCGCTGACGGATTCCCTTGCCGAAGTCGCTACTGTGAAGATCCGCTACCTGAACTACTGGGCCGGTGAGATCGAAGTCGATGAGAAACCCGTGACCATCCGTGACATGGTGTTGGAATTCGATGACGCGAGCCGGAGATTCAGGTTCACCGCCGCGGTGGCGGAGTTCGCGGAGATTCTGCGAGAATGCGAATTCGCAGAGGGCAGCAGTTTTGCCGATGTGCTTGCGGTCGCGGAAGAAATTGACGAAGAGCCCGAAGAGACGGAATTTGTCGATCTGGTGTATCGGGCGATAGAGCTTGAGGATTAGTCGGCAAATGCCGGCGGGGCTGTCTGCAAACAGTAGGGGCAACCCTCGTGGTTGCCCTCTTCGGTTCTCCCGGTGGAAACCTACTCAAACGTGTAATGTTTCCTCACGTCTTTGAGGATCTTCCACGTGCAGCTCATTCCCCTGGGAAAGGTGACCAGATCGCCTTTGCCCATTGTCACCGGGTCTCCACCTTCGGGAGTTACAATGACGTCCCCTTCAAGGAAGAAGCACGTTTCTGATTGATCATAGGACCAGGAGAATTCTGATACCTCCTTGGTCCAGATGCTCCAGTCGCGTACGCCGAGCTCGTTAAGGCGCTCCTCGCCGGGTTCGTGTTCGAGTTTGATTTCTGCCATTTTTCTCCTCCGGAAGTTAGTGTGCTCAGATATAATATCATCAACGGATTCTATTCCTTGATGAGTCTCTTCCCTACGCATATAACATCTGAATCCCAAATACCCATGGAAGCTGATGATGCTAACGTAATGAAATTGGAGGTGCTCAATGCAGGGCATCAACCGTGTGGCGAAATCCGGATTCCGGGTGTAGAATAGAGACCTTGGGAAGTGAGTCCATGGGATTCGGTTTCGGGAGTTCCTGGCGAGGTAATCGCGGTTGAAATTTCTGCCCGTCGTCGGAGATTGGTAACTCTATAGCACGGACCAAGGGAGATTTAAAATCAAAATGGCAAAGCAGATTCACTCTGTTCCGCAAGACTCCGATAATTTCGATCCGTCGGAAACACAAGTTCCGACTGCTACCATGGTTCATACGCTAGGGGTCGTGGATAACCTCATATGCTCAGTATCTGACGCGATCAAGGACGCCAGGCTTCTTCGCCATGAGAACATGAGTCTGAAAAGCAGAGTCTCAGAACTGCTGGCAGACCTAGAGCGGATCTCCGAGCTGGAAACTCTCATTCAGGAACAGGAACGCAAGTTCCAGGAAGCGCAGAAACAGAATGAGGACTTGGAAAAGGAGAAGAAAACGCAAGGAAAAAGAATCGCAGAACTGGTGGCGGCTCAAAAGGGAAACTCAGAACTGGAAACGCTGTTTCAGGACAAACAGCAAGAGATGGATGAAATTGAGGCGGATTATAAGAGACTGGAGAAAGAGCAAGAAACCCTGGAACAGAAAGTCGCACAACTGGAAGCGGATCGGGCGCGAATGCTCGAACTGGAATCCAAGCTCCTGGAAGAACAAGTTGAGATTGCCGAACTGCAGGCAGTGAATTTGAAACTGGAAGAAGAAAATCAAGAGCAGAGCGCCACAATCGTAATTCTGGAAGCGGATCGCGGGGGACTGGCTGAAACGGAAACTCAGCTTCGTGAGGAGCGCCGGAAGATCAACAAGCTGGAGAAACGCAACGAGAAATTGGGTGCGGAAAAGGAGGACCTGAGCAACAGAGTCAAACAGATCGAGGTGGATCGAGCACGAATAACGGAACTGGAATCGCAACTGGAGCAAGAGGTCAGCAAGATTGACAAGCTGAAAGACGAAAACGAGAACTCACAAAAAGAGATAGAGAATCAGAAGGAGAGGGTTGCACGGCTCGAAACCGATCAAGGAATAATAACCGAGCTGGAGGCAGAGCTTCAGGATCGACAAAAAAGTATCACCGGTCTGGAGGGCAAGAATGAGAAATTGGAAAAAGAGAAGGAGACCCTTGAAGAGAAAATTGTGCAACTGCAAGCGGGTGAAGGGCAAATAACCGAGCTGGAGGCAGAGCTTCAGGATCGACAAAAGAGTATCACCGGTCTGGAGGGCAAGAATGAGAAATTGGAAAAAGAGAAGGAGACCCTTGAAGAGAAAATTGTGC